>DASVUC010000143.1:0-6881 GCA_036387255.1 Tepidisphaeraceae bacterium
TGACCGCGCGCAATCATTACCTGTGGGTGGCAGGGCACCCATCCGCCGCCGCTGGTCCGCTCGTTTCAACAGGGATGATCAGCCGCGCCAATGCACGTACGCTGCTGTATTGCCCTGTTGACCTGCACGGCAAGGACTTTAAGTTCGACAGCCCGACGAATCGCTGGCCCGACCGCGAAGGCACCGGCGTCCACACGCGAATCAACTACGCCGTCAGGCCCATTATCGGCGTCGTGTGGGGGCACAGCCTCGACGGATACTCAATGACTTCGTTGCCGCTCCTGTATCGCTTGAAGAGTCTTGCCATTATTGCAGAACTTCCGCAGGTGCCGCCCGCTAACCACGGCACCGGCGCCAGCACGTTCATTAACGTTCTTTACGGAGATGCTTCGGTTCGACCGTGCAATGCTGCCAAATATGCCGAGCCCCTCCAACGGTATCTAAAAGTGGACGAATCTATTGAGCCAGGCGGTTGGCTTGATCACGAAGATCCCGAAGACATCCTTTCACCCATTTACTGCTACTCCCCAGAGAGCAGCCGGGCGTGCATCAGCCCAAATCCTGAGGACATCACGATCTGGCGCACACTTGACCAAAATTGAGGCGCTCGTTGCGCGTCACTCCTCTTCCGCCTTCGGCTTGTACTGCGCCACGATGTGCTGCTGCACTTGCGGAGGGACTGGTTCGTAGTGCGAGAACTCCATGGCGAAGCTGCCTTGTCCGCCGGTGACGCTCTTGAGCTGCGACTGGTACTGCATGACTTCCGCCAGCGGCGCCTGCGCCTTCACGACCGCCATTCCCCCGGAGAGAAAGTCCTGGCCCTGGATCCGCCCGCGCTTGCCGGAGAGGTCGCCGGTGATGGTGCCGACATGGCTTTCGGGGATGGTCACTTCCAGGTTCACGACCGGCTCGAGCAGCACCGGTTTCGCCTTGGTCAGCGCGTCACGGAACGCGTGCTTGCCCGCGGCGCGAAACGCGACTTCCTTGGAATCGACCGGGTGATGCTTCCCGTCGGTGATCGCCACGCGGACATCTTGCAGCGGATACCCCGCGATCGCGCCGGCTTCCATCACGTCGTGGATCCCCTTTTCCACGGCGGGAATGAACTGACCGGGAATGGTGCCGCCGAAGACTTCGTTCACGATCTCAAGCCCGGGGCCGCCGTTGCTCTTTCGCAGGGGTGATTCGTCTTCCAGCGGCTCGACGCGCAGAAACACTTCGCCAAATTGCCCTGCGCCGCCGGTCTGTTTCTTGTGACGGTGATGACCGTCCGCCTTCATCTGGATCGTCTCGCGGTAGGCGATCTTCGGAGGCTTGGTGTCGACCTGAACGCCGCGGTTCTTCATCTTTTCCAGCGCCAGGCGCAGGTGCAGCTCGCCGAGGCCGTTGATGACGACTTCGTGCGTCTGGCGGTCGGTCTGCCACTTGAACGTCGGATCCTCTTCCGCCAGCTTCTGAAGCTGGGTTGAGATCTTCTGCTCATCGCCGCGCGCCTTGGGCGTGATCGCCAGCCCGTACATGGGGGTGGGGAACGTCAGCGGCTTGAGGTGCACGCTGTCCAGCGCGTGATCATCGTGCAGCACATCATTGGTGTGAATTTCTTCAATCTTGGCCACCGCGCCGATGTCGCCTGCGATGATTTCCTGCGCTTCCTTGTGCTCCTTGCCCTGAAGATGAAAGACGTGCGCGAGCTTCACGGGCTTCTTATTGAACCCGATGTACACCTGCGACGAGCCGGAGCATTTTCCCTGGTGCACGCGGAACACCGCGAGCTTCCCCACGAATGGATCGGTCGTCACCTTGAACACGTGCGCCAGCAGCGGCTTGTCCGGATCGTTGCGATAGCCGAACGCCATCTCCTCCTGCGCCTGTCCTGCGCGATCCCCGCCGCGATAGCTCATGAACGGACGCGGGTTCCCCTCCAGCGGCGACGGGAACCATCGCGCGATGAAGTCCAGCAGCTCCGGCACACCCACGCCCGACTTGGCGTCCACAAACAAGATCGGCACCAGGTGCGCGTCATCCATCGCCTTCTCGAACGGCTCATGAAGCGCCTCGTAATTCGGCTCTTCGCCGCCGAGGTATTTCTCCATCAGGTTCTCATCCAGCTCGACGATTTGATCCAGGATGGCCGAGTGCGCATCGGCCACTGATGAGAAATCCGACTCGCCGCTCTTGGAAAGCAGGCATTCCACCACCGCCTTGGACTTCCCGCTCGGCAGGTTGACCGGCAGACACTCAGCGCCAAACGCCTCCCGCAGATTCTTGACGAGCTGCCCCAGATCGATGTCCGGCAGATCAATCTTGTTCACGATGATCGCGCGCGGCAGGTTCAGGTCCTTGGCGATTTCCATCAGCCGGCGCGTCACCACTTCGATGCCTGATTGCGCGTTGACCACCACCGCCACCGTCTCCACCGCCGGCAGGCACGCGATGGCGTGCCCGATCAGGTCGGGCGAGCCGGGCGTGTCGATGATGTTGATGCGCTTCCCCAGATGATCCGCATGGAGGACGGCGGAATAGATTGAATGCCCGTGCTCTTTTTCTTCCTTCTCAAAATCCGAAACTGAATTGCCTTCTCCCGGCGAAGACTTGTGCTTGATCGTCCCGGACGCGAAGAGCATCGCGTCGGCCAGCGTGGTCTTTCCCGAACCCCCGTGACCGACCAGAAGAACGTTCCTGAGATCTGCTGTGGTGTAGGTAGCCATGACGAACTCCTGAGGCAAAGTGTTCATCCGCCCGCAAAAGCGGACCCGACACACGAGGCGCGGCCCAGGAGAACGTCTGGGCGACGCAGCGCCGTTCAGACGTCTTGGAGTATACGGGAGCCATGGGTGCTCGCAACGTTTAACTGCGTGCGATCTGGATCGTCGCGCTGCGAGTCAGCGGCTGAATCACAACCTTGCGGCCGCGCGTCGGCACGCACGATTCGCCGGAGCGGAGGACGACGTCGCAGGGGTTGCCGGTCTCGGTGATCCAGGCGCTACCGCGCAGGACGGTGATCCGGCGCGACACGAGGGGCGTCAGCGCGTGAAGGGTGTTCTCCCGGAGAGTAAGAACCTCCGCACCTACCGGTGCGGGCACAGCGATGGGACAACTGCACGTTTCCATGACAATAGTGTCGGGTAGACAAGGGTGCCAGTACAGATTCAGATCAGGTGAATTGTGTGCATAACAGTTTGGATGTAGCTTAACTGTTATGACCACGCTCCACCTGAAAGAGCCGCGGCTGAATCCACCATTGCCCGACGACGAGCGGCTGTATCTTGGGATCGCCGACCGCATCGCCGGGTTGATCGACACCGGGACGCTGCGCGTGGGTCAGCGCGTCCCCAGCGTGCGGACGCTCAGCGGGCAGTGGCACGTGAGCATCTCCACGGTGCTGGCGGCATACCGCGTGCTGGAAGATCGCGGCCGAATCGAAGCGCGACCGCAGTCCGGCTTCTACGTGCGCGGCGCGATGGCGCCAGTCTGTAAGGAGCCCTGCACCGCAAGCAAGGCGCCGCCGATGGCGCCGTCCAAGGTGCGGGTTACCGATCTGGTCACGCGCATTCTCACCGCCGCTGTGGATCCGGAGTTCGTTCGCCTCGGCGGCGCGGTGCCAATGGACGACACGCTGCCGACAAAGCAGTTGAATCGCCTGTCTGCCGCGATCGCGCGTCGCAGCCGCCGAGGGAACAACACCTACGACATTCCTCCGGGGAACAAGGAGCTACGCGTGCAGGTCGCCCGGCGGTATGTCGAGGCGGGTTGCGCTCTTTCGCCGGATGAGCTGATCACCACCTGCGGCTGCCAGGAAGCGGTCACACTGTGCCTTCGCGCCGCCGCCAAGGCGGGCGACGTGGTCGCCATTGAATCCCCCACCTTCTACGGTCACCTCCAGGCGATCGAGGCGCTCGGCATGCGCGCGGTCGAAGTACCCTGCTCGCCCACCGATGGCGTCAGCATTGAGGCGCTCGAGAAAGCTATTCGTCAGCGCAAGGTGAAAGCGTGCCTGTGCGTCACCAACGTGCAGAACCCGCTCGGGTGCATCATGCCGGATGAGCGCAAGGCGCAGCTCGTCAAGATGCTCGCCAGGCATCGCGTGCCGCTGATCGAGGACGATATCTACGGCGATCTCGCCTACGGCCCCTCGCGCCCGGGTGTCTGCAAGGCACTGGATCGTGAAGGTCTTGTCATGCTTTGCTCGTCTTTCTCAAAAACCCTCGCGCCGGGCGCTCGGGTAGGTTGGTGCGCTCCCGGGCGGTTCTTTGATGACGTGCTGCGCCTGAAGATCTGCACCACCCTCGCCACTGCAACGTTGCCGCAGATGATGATCGCGGAGTTTCTCGCCAACGGCGGCTATCAGCACCATCTTCGAAAGACACGACTGTGTTACGCGCACCAGGTGCAGATGATGTCTGCCGCGGTGCAGAAATATTTCCCTGGTGGGACGCGTGTCTCCCGCCCCGCCGGGGGGCATGTGGTCTGGGTGGAAATGCCAGAGCGCGTTGACGCGATGAAGCTGTACGAGCGCGCCGCCGAGCTAAAGATCAGCATCGCCCCCGGGCCGATCTTCTCGGCGCGGGGCAGGTTCAAGAACTGCTTGCGCTTAAACTGCTCTGCCGCCTGGACCGATCAGATCGAACGCGCCGTCGCGACGCTCGGTGATCTGGCGAAGGAATAACTGTGACAGATCTGGACAACTGCGGGTTGGTGAGGCGCCGGTCGAGAAGATCATCGACCTGCGCCACCGCGTATTGCGCCAGGGTCTTCCTCGAGAATCGGCGCATTTCGAAGGCGACGACGAGCCCACCACCCGTCACTTCGCCGCCCTTTCTTCCCGTGAGGATGTCATCGGCTGCGCCACGGTTGTATTCAACTCGTGGGAGGGTCAACCGGCCTGGCAGCTTCGTGGGATGGCGGTGGATGCAAACTTCCGCGGCGCGGGCGTCGGCCGCAGGCTGCTCGATGCCGTTGAAGCTCATGTCTCACGATCAAGCGCACCGCTTTTGTGGTGCAACGCGCGCATCGGCGCGACGGAGTTTTACCAGCGCCTCAACTGGGTTGTCGTCAGCGAGCAATTCGAGATCCCCACGGCCGGGCCTCACGTGCGGATGATGAAACGCCTCTGGGCTGCTCAAGCGACGCTGCGCCCGATAACCCGCCCGCAGGGTCGACCCCGTCAACATATCCGGCACATTCCAGTTAAGCGTCGCACCGGCTGCGTCGATTTGAGCAGTGGATGTCGCCAGACGTCCGAGCCTGCACAAAACAGAAACGTCTTCATGCAGCGTTGTGTGAGACAGAAGAAGCCTCTGGTGTGCGGCGAATGGGAAGTCCTTTTTTTTAATCAAGGAGAGTGCTATGAGCACTGCTTTACGTCATAGCCAGGGTCGGAAGGGTTTCACCCTGGTCGAATTGGCGGTCGTGATCATCATCATCGGCGTGCTGGCTGCGTTTGCGGTCCCGCGCTTCCTTGATGCGGTGGAGCGATCGAAGGCGGCTGAGTCGTTCAACTACCTGTCGGCGGTTCGCGCCGCCCAGGAGCGGTACCAGACTCGCCAGGGCACTTACGCTGACGATATCACCAAGCTGGATATCCAGATGTCCGCGCCGAAGTACTTCAGCGTCGGCACCCCCGCCGCCGGTACCTCGGGCAGCCTTGAGGATTCCTGGACGCTGACCCTCACCCGCGCGGGTGCGGCCGGTGGCTACGGAACGTACAAGGTCGTCTTCACGGACCAGGGCTTCGACAGCACCAACAGCACGATCCCTGAGAAGATCAATCCGATGCAGCAATAAGGATTGCCGCCTGCATCGGTTGGACCGTCGCAAGACCATCCGGAACAGGGCCCGCAAGCGGTACGAGTGCGTCTCGTATCGCTTGCGGGCTGCTTCTTTATCCAGAGCTAACGCCATTCAGAAGGACTGCGGGGAGATGTCGCGCACGCTGTCACCGCAACACCCAACTAAACACTTCTCCAGCGAACACTTGCTTCGACCGCCGATCCGCTGGAACATCCACCTGTCACGCACGTGAAAGCCCGAATTCCGGCGTCAGGAGCCGCTCATGCGCTTCACCCTCACCGATCTCGTCACCTCGATCCTGCTCGTGCTCCTCATCGGAGCCCTCGGCCTCACCGCCGGCAACGAACTCGCCGAGACCGACCGCCGCGCGCAGTGCGCCATGAATCTCCGCCAGGTCGGTATGGCGATGCTCCTCTATGCCAACGAAAACCGCGGCTCCTACCCGCGCGTCCGCTACAACGCCAAGAGCCCCAAGCCGGTCTGGGGGACGCCCTACAACAAGAACAAAGACCTTCACGCCAACAACGCCTCTGATCCTTTTGCCGACAAGAAAGACGAGCAGCTTGGCAAATACGCTCCCGCCGCCAACGACATCACCGCCGCGTTGTTCCTCCTGCTCCGCACAGAAGACCTGACCAGCACCGTCTTTGTCTGCCCCAGCACCCTCCAGGAGTACTGGAACTTCGGCGGCGGCGAGTGGAGCGCCTTGCACTGGACCAACTTCGCCGGCGACACCGTCATCGCCAACCACCTCTCTTACAGCTTCCAAAACCCCTACCCCACACAGGAAGCTCTCGAGAACGGTTTCAGGTTCAACAACGCGCTGCCGGAAAACTTCGCAGTCGCCTCCGACATGAACCCGGGCGTAAGCGCGGTGTTGAAAGTCAAAGACGGTTCATCCGAAGAAGAGACCAAGGCCGCCAACTCCCTCAACCACTTCCGTGACGGCCAGAACGTGCTCTATGCCGATGGCCACATCGAATTCAAAACAAACTGCCTCGCCGGAATGGACGGCGACAACATCTTCGCCTACGGCAAGCCCGCTGAAGGCGGCGAAAAAGCAAACTACGGCATCGTCGGCGCGCCCGCGC
>DASVUC010000144.1:0-12945 GCA_036387255.1 Tepidisphaeraceae bacterium
TTTGCGATGCGAACCGTTGCGATCATCAATCAAAAAGGTGGATGCGGTAAGACGACGACCAGCATCAACTTGGCCGCGTGCATGGCGCGGCTGGGGCAGAAGACGCTTCTCGTCGACATGGACCCACAGGGGCACTGCGGCACCGGACTGGCGGTGCCTGAGGAGCAGATCGAGCGCACTGTTTACGACACGCTGATCGAAGATGGCGACGGAAAGCCTTCGAAGATGCCGGAGATCATCTGGCAGATCGCCAGCGACTTTGATCTGGCGCCGAGCAACATCCGCCTGGCGGCATTCGAGCAGGTCTTCGCGGGACGGGAAGGCCGCGAGGACCGGCTCACCAACGCGCTGGTTCCCATGCAGAGCGCGTATCAGTGGTGCGTGATCGACTGCCCGCCGAGCGTGGGGCTGCTCACGTTCAACGCGTTGCGGGCGTGCGATGAAGTCATCGTGCCGGTCGAGACGGGCTTCTTCAGCCTGCACGGCCTGGCAAAGATGATGGAGACGCTGGAGATGATGAAGGACCGCTGCGAAAAGCAGATCATGGTCCGCGTGCTCCCCACGCTCTACGACACGCGCACCAAACTCGCTCGCGAAGTGCTCCAGGAATTGCGAGGCAAGTTCCGCGAATACCTGATGGAGAGCACCGTCAACTTCAACACGAAACTGAAAGAGGCGGCAAGCTTCGGGCAGCCCATTACTGAATACGATCCGGGATCGCGCGGGTACAAGGACTTCGTGAATCTCGCTCGCGAGCTGATGGGTCATCGGCCGCTGGAGATCGAGGCGACGCCGACGGAGAAGATGTCGCGGCCGGCGGAATTGGTGCAGCGGGCGAAGCAGCTCGCGCAGCTGACGAACTTCCAGTTTGGCCGGCATTCGATCGGCACCCAGCAGAGCGTGCAGCAGCACCAGATGCCGGATCTCCAGGAGCAGCGAGCGTTCGGGGATCTGCGGCTGGCGGGATCGCCGGCGCCGGAAGTGAAGACGACGGCGCAGAAGATTGAAGAGTTCTATGGCGTGAAGCAGCAGGGGCACGAAGTGATCTTCGCCGCCAAGTTCGAAACGGCGCAGCGCGTGCTGATCGCGGGCGACTTCAACAACTGGTCGCCGATGTCGACGCCGATGCAGACGAACGGGAAGCCGGGCGTGTGGACGACGAAGCTTCCGCTTCCGCCCGGGCGCTATCGCTACCGGCTGGTGGTGGATGGGAAGTGGATCACCGATCCGTTCAACCAGTACGTCGAGGCGAACCAGTTTGGGGAGCTGAACAACGTCGTCGAAGTAGATTGAGAGATGAGTTGTGACACGGGCATCTTGCCCGTGCCAGGTGCACCAGCACGGGCAAGATGCCCGTGTCACGGGGAGCCAATGTCCGAACAAACCAATCAAGATCGTAAGCTCAGCGAGATCGGACACCTGTTTCTCAGCACGATCCGCCAGAAGGCTTCCAACGGGAACGCGCCGCCGCGGCGGATTCCGCCCGGGCAGCGGATGCAGGAACTGGGCATCGACCTGACTGCGGACGAAATCGCGACGGTTGGCGCGGAAGATGAGATTGAGCAGCGGCACGATGAGTCGCTCGGAGATGAGCAAGACATTCGTATCCCGCCGGTGACGGCGATCATCGCGTCGCACCTGAATGGCAAGCAGCTCGATCGAGCGCGCGAGTATGCACGCCACCTCACCGCCGACGGCTCTCGGATCGGCATGATCGAGGTGGATGCTTCGGAGTTCCGGCTGATGTGCTTCGGCTCCGGCGAGTCCGAAGCCCAGCCGGAGCCCGATTCTATTGAATCATTTGACGCGGCCCGCATGACCGAAGCGCTCAACGAGATGAGCTGCGATGTCGACCAGTGGCTGCTGCTCGTCTCCACGCCGCGAATCCCTGAGGCCCGCGGCGTGCTGCGCGAAGCCGCGCGGTGGACGATGCTGTGCACGTGCGACCACGACGGCGTCCTGTCGGCGTATCGAACCTTGAAGGGGCTGAGCGAACTGTTTGGCGCCGAAGCAGCCAAGCCAAAGCTTTCGCTGGCGCTGCTCGATGCAGTCGACGAAGATCACGCGCAGCGGATCAGCGCGAAGGTCTCGAGCGCTTGCGGGCAGTTTCTCGCCTGGCCGATCGAATCCAGTACATCCGTGCAGCCGGCGCTGGAGAGCTCGGAATATCCGGTGCTCTTGTGCCGGCCCTTGCACGACAAGACTCAGATCGCGGCGGCTTCGCAGTGGGGGATCGTCAGCGATTTCATCGCGCGCTCAAAAGCATGCGGACAGGAGGATGCGGTGGAGATGGACACGAAGAAGTGGGCGCGGAGACTCGCGCCAAGCGAGCCGCCGAAGCGGTTGATTGCGGAAGTGGTCGTGCCGACGCCGGCCGATGAAGTGCCAGAAGCTTCTCCGTCGCCCGCTCACGTTCCCCTGACGATGTCCTCTGATCATGCAACCGAATCGGCTCCCGTCAGTTTTCCTATCTCACAAGGCATGCACATGAAACCCGCAGATACGCAGCAATCCGTCTCGGACGTCATCGATCTTGCGGAGGATGCGAGCGACGTGTCGATTCTCTCGGCGGTGCTGCATGCAAAGAGCGGCGACTGGGTCGAGTGCCCGATCTCGCCGCCGATGTGTCCGACTGCACGGCTGGCGGTGGGGCGGGATAAGCGCATCGTGTTGGTGGCGCTGGCGCGCCAGGGCCTGACGGAACTGCCGAACATCGGCCATGCGTTTCGCTGGCTGATCGAGAACCGAGGCCTGATCGGGATGGCGGTCCCACAGATGGCGATCGACCCCATGCAGCAGCCGCAATTGAGCCTGCTGGTGGATCATGCGGATTCGTCCGCGAGCACGCTGCGGCCGATGCTCCAGTCGGGGCAGGTAACGGTGCAAACCTATCGCACCCTGCGCTGGTCAGGCAAGAAGGGGCTGCTGCTGGAAGCCGCTTGATTCGTTGAAACGGCGAAGGGAAAACGCACTCGGCAGGACTCGAACCTGCAACCCTCGGTTCCGAAGTCAGAGGGATTGTGTATTGACGGTAATTGATAGTGCAGTATTCTCTCGGAAAAGCAGCGGTTTTCCGGGATTTCCATAACATACGCTCGTTGACCGAGCCGCCTGCTTTTTGACCTGCCCGGTAGCGCAGAGGTAGCGCAGCGCTACCGGCCTGACAAGGAGGCCAAAATGGCGACGGCGGCGGCAATGCGAATCGCGGGCGACAACGACCGCGCACTCCCGAAGAAACTCACCCTCACCAAGAGCATCATCGAGCGGCTGGAGTGCCCCAAGGGCAAGCGGGTGCATGTGGTGTACGACGCCAAGTGCCCGGGCCTTTGCATCCATGTCTCTAGCGACGGCAGGAAAGCCTTCTACATCTACCGCAAGGTGAAGGGCCGACCGATTCGTTACAAGCTTTTCAGCTACCCCGACAAGACAATTGAGCAGGCTCGCGACAAGGCACGCAAAGACATTGGAGAGATGGCCGACGGCAAAGATCCCCGCGAGGAGCGCAAGGCCATCAGGGAGTCGGACACGCTGGAGGAAGTCTTCAACCGCTGGGAGAACGAGCACGCCAAGCTGCGGCATACGCCCAAGACGATTGCGACCGACAAGAGCCGGTTTGACACCTGCTTCGACGGGTGGAAGAACAGGAAGGTCGCCAGCATCGGGCCGCAGCACGTGCGCGCGCTGCACACAGAGCTCGGCAAGGAGCGAGGCAAGGTCACAGCCAATCGAGCTGTCCAGCTCCTGCGGCGGTTAATGTATTGGGCGAGGATCAACCCCAACCCCGCCGGCGAGAAGGAAGTGAACCTTTTCCCGGAGAACGAGCGGGAGCGGTTCATCGAGTCGGGGGAATGGCCGAAGTTCTTCGAGTCGCTGAATCAGGAGCCCAATGACACGCTGCGGGATTTCTTCTATGCGTGCCTCTTCACTGGGCAGCGGCGCACGAACGTCTGCACGATGCGATGGGAGGAGATCGATGCTCCCAGCAGCACGTGGATCATCCCTGGCACCAAGACGAAGAACCACAAGCCCCACCGCGTCCACCTAGCGCCCCAGATGCTGTCACTGTTGGATCGGCGGCGCATCAAGGCAGAGACGAAGGCCGCAGACGGTGACGAGCGGTACACCCGTGGCTACGTGTTTCCCAGCTACCGACAGGATGCGAAGCACCCGCACCTCACTGAACCCAAGGGGGCTTGGAAGCGGCTGCTGGCGCGGGCGGGGCTGACCGATCTCCGCATCCACGACCTGCGCCGATCACTGGGCTCCTGGGCGACGATGACGGGGGCCAATCAGCAGATCGTCGGCAAGGCGCTGGGACATCTCGACCAAAGCTCCACCGCCATCTACGCACGTCTTAACCTCGATCCTGTGCGGGTCAGCGTAAACACCGCCCTTGCGGCGATTGAGGCGGCGGCGAACGGTGGCAAGACGAGGAAGCTGGCCGGGAGCATCATGGACGGTGACGGCGTTCTCTCCGAGCCCACCGAAATCATTGTGGAGACGCAGGAGGGCAAGAAGGAGTGGGTGGCGAAGCTGACGGTGCCGGCCACGTACAAAGGCTCCAGCGAAGGGCTGCGGATCATCTTCGCCAATGCCACACGGGCTGAAGTAAAAGGGAAGGCTGTGGCGGGATGTGTAGTAGAATTGGCCGGAGACGGGCCGGTTTGAAGCGCTATCCTCGGGCACCGGCTGGGCAGCAGCATCACGGAAATCTACGCTGAGGCGGATGTGGAGAAGGCGAAAGGCGTGATGGCGACAACATGACGGCTTCTGGCGGTTGACGCTGGTCGTACGATAAGGAAAATCAGGTAGTCCCATGCACAATCTCCCATCCTTTAGGCGACCACCAGTGGTCGAAACAGTTATTGGCGTTCAATTTGATCCAATTGAGGGATTGAATAATGCCCGAATGGGTTCCTTCTGGGCGCAACTCCAGCACGAATGGCCATCGGTTGCGGACGCGCCTCCACTAACCCCGCAGTACGAATTGTTCGGCGACCAAGTGCAATGGGCGATACGGCAGCTGCGATTGCGCGTCATAGATGATCACTCGTGCCGATTGCAAATTCGGAACGCGGCGGGTGATCGGATGCTTCAGGTTCAGAATGGACGCTTCCATTACAACTGGATTGGAAGAGGTGGTGGGGAATATGCACGCTATGAAAGAATCCGGACAGAGTTTAACACTCTGCTGGACACATTTGCCGGATTCGTGGAGAAGCAACTTTCCGCTGAGTTGCGCGTGAATCAATGGGAGGTGACATACGTTAATCACCTTTCCAAGGGCACGGTATGGCACTCGCCGGCTGATTGGCAGGCTCTGTTTCCGGCCCTATTGACTGCACCGCCCCACGCAGCCAATGGGATCGTTTTGGAGAGCTTGAGCGCAGAGTGGCATTACGAAATTGAGCCCAAGGTGGGGCGATTGCATGTTGAACTCAGCCATGGGAAGGCTCAGCCCGTTGCGGAGGAACCTGAGCTTTTGGTGCTTAAGTTGACGGCGAGAGGGCCGATAAAGAAGGAAGGCGCAGCAACTTTTGACGCAGGCATTGACTTAGGACATGCTATGATCGTCAAGAGCTTTTCGTCCCTCACCTCGCAGGCTGCGAGAGACTATTGGGAGCAGGAATGAGCATGATCGACGCATCTACGCCGCTGATTGAGCAATACGAAGACTTCATGCGCACCGGTGTTGCGGAAGACGCTTCTCTCCAAGGATCGGCTCGCCAACATTCCTTAGACGCTTGGAACCAAATTGTTGACCGGAGCCTCATTGAGTGGGCACTCCATCCGGAGCGGATCGAGGAGGATGGCTTGGAAGCACCTACTGCACGGTCACTCGACAGGGCAGCAAGAATCGCACTAAACATGCGAGCAAAGGCAACACCGCCACCTCAACGCGTCGCTCCCGACGGTGACGGTGGGATAGTATTCGAGTGGATGGAGTCCGAAAAGCATCTGACGCTGGCCTGTGATCGGGGGGGGAAACTAGAAATTCGCGAGTTTGAGAATGGTCAGTTACGGCATCGGGAGCAGCTAGGTAGTTAGTTTGAGGTCACATCGCTATATGGGGTGGCCGTAAATGGCCGAGGGCAGCACTACCGTCTCAGATGACGAGCTCGTCTATCGTCGGATACCCGACTCGCAGAAATGGTATGACAGCAGCGTCAGTCCCTATCCTTCGGACCAGGCCTTCACTCCTCAAAAGTTGGATGCAGATGGATTGTCATTAAGCACGGCTTCTCACACGACGCCAAAACTCTGTGCCGCCAGCGGCACCGCCGGGAAACTTTATTGGGTTGCCGTACTCTCCGTAGGTGAGCTGCGTCGTGCAGGTTTCAGTATCGTTAGCGACTACCCCGGTCATTGCCTTATCCCCGCCATGACGTACGCGACTAAAAAGTCTGACGAAAACGTACAGCGCGCTTTTACGCTCAGCCGAATGTGCTTGAGAATAGAGGGCCCATTCACGGGCACCAAAGAACGCCCCTAAGCGACAGCCTCCTTCTGCAAGACCTCCTCCGCGTTCAGCACCCCCAGCGACACATCCTCCGCGACCCCCACACATCACGGTGCGTCGCCTAAACGACGCGGCCCCGCCGCCTCCCTGGTGCCGTCTCTTGCGCATCCAGATACCATCCCGCTCCTGGCGTTGACGGAGGCTCGGGCTGATCCTTCCCGATCTGCTCCACGAAAGTCTTCAGCGCCGATACCGAATCTCTCGCTCGCATCGCGCGCACGTACACATGATCCGTTGGAGGCCACTTCAGCCGCTCGATACGCTTCACGAGGCGCATGTAGAACTGGAGGTGCCGCGCGAGAACCTGTGATAGCTGGCGAACTTGCTTGGGCTTTAAGTCTTCAGAGTTCACAGGGGCAGCGTACTGCGAAACTTAGATCCCTCCAGCGGATCAGAAGAAGATGGTTCGACAACAAACAAATTAGACGCACCCTCCGGGTGCCTGCCTTCACCAGGAGCTCGGTGTTGCAGAACTGATGGCATTATCCCGCGGGTCATGCCACAATTGCTCCTAACCCATCTCTTCCAGGGGAACATGAATGGCCGCGTTGCTCAATTGGATTGCGCAGAACACGATCCGTGTACTCGACCCTGATCGCACTGCACGCGTCGATACCGCCGCTGCACAACTGGAGCGACTCCTTGCGGAACAGCGCAAAGAGTTTCGCCTTGATGATGCGGTGCAACGCCTAGAAATCTATCGTGAAGAGATTCCTCTCGTAACGGCGAACGTCTTCAAGTCGCTGTTGGGCCGTGCCTGGCGCGACGCAACGATCACCGAAGGCGAACGTAAGACACTCTCGTGGGCCGGCAACGCACTTGCTATCTCACCCGAACAGCAGCGAAAGCTTGAACATGAAGTGGCACTTGACGCCTTTGAGCGCGTACTTGCCGCTGCCATGGCCGATGGCACTATCTCTACGCACGAGGTGGAGCATCTTAAACACATCGCGTCTCAGGTTGGGTTGCAGGTGGGCGCGGTCATCCGGCAATACTTTGCGCAGGAAGCAGCGGGACTCCTGCGGAGCCTCTTTGCTGAAGTCGCAAGCGACAAACAGATCCTTCAGGCTGAGTGGACGAAGCTTGAGCGCGCTGTCGCGTCACTGGGTATTCAACGAAGCGTCCTGCTAGAGGCAATCCAACAGCCCGCAGAGCGGTTTGTGGAACAGTCGTTAGCAGATGCTAAGGCTGACGGTTTAGTTTCCACGGATGAAGAAGCTAAGCTGGAGTGGCTGCTGCACACCCTAATCACGCGCGATACCTTTGGGAGCTATGTCCGAGGGGAGATTCAGCGAACAAGGATGCTTTCGTCAATTCGGGAGGGACGATTGCCTGGCGTGAACTGCAACTTGGTCGGGCTTCGTGCAGGCGAGATCGTGCACGCACAGCTGGAGGCGATGTACACGCGGACAAAGCAGTTGCAGTCGGGCACCCGGGTTGATCGCTTCCAGGGCACGCTGACGATCACGGACGACCGCCTGCTTTTCCAGTCTGCGGAACTTGGACTTGAGGTTACTCACCGGCGAGTCTTGGAGATCAAGCTGCACCCCAACTGCTTCGAGGTGTTAACGAGTGGCCGAGGTTCGGGCTTGTATCTTCCCGCAGACGATGCCGAAGTGATTGTTGCGATCTATCAAGTCGCGGTGCGCAAGGCCAATCAGAGCATCGTGGCACCAGCTTCAGGTAAATCGGCGCGAAGCATCCCGCGCGATGTACGGCAAAGAGTGTGGCAGGCGTACGCCGGACGGTGTGCCGAGTGCGGAGCGACCGAATATCTAGAATTTGATCACATCATTCCCGTGGCGAAAGGCGGGAGCAATTCGCAGGCAAACGTGCAGCTTTTGTGTCGGCGCTGCAACGGGAAGAAGTCAGATCATATCTAAGAGCCGCAGGTGACGCCCCTCGTTGACTTGGCTCGTGTACGGGATGCTGCATATGAAATGGCAAGTTGAGGGCGCGGACACCGCCACGGGCGAGGATCTGACGCTAACAATTGAAGCGCATACTGCTGGGGAGGCAGAGTTCAAAGCGCGCAGCAGAGGAATCCTGGTCTCTGCCGTTAATCCTGTCCTCGTTGCAGTTGCCGCAACTCCGCCGCCGCTGCCCCAGCACCCGCAAGTGGTGACGCAGATCAACGCCACTCCACCCGATCCGTATGCGTACCACTTCAAGGCACAAGCCGGAAGAATGACGGCTGCCGGAATTGGCTGCGGTGTTTTCGCGATTTGCATCACCGTCTTTGTGGTGGTCGCGGGCCTCTTCTTCCTGGCGATGTTCGTGGCAGCATTTCGCCGAGCTAAGGGGGTACCCTGATCCGGCGGCGAATCAACATTGCTGCTTTAGCTTCCTTGGCGCCGCTCGGCGAGACAGCGGTGCAGGGAGCGGGGCATGATCCCATGGCAACAAGCCCACAATGCAATTCGCTCGCAGTCGTTAATTCGAAATTAATTTGACATACCTATTCGGCCATGCCCATACTGCCAACCCCGCTCCCAAACGCATTTCTAGGGGCTGGAACTTCTGACGTGCACCGCTAACTCGGAGTTTTGTCATGGCAGTTCTGTCGTCCTCTGCGCGCGCCCGTTGCCGACTCGCCACCTCAGTAGCCGCAACAATCGAGAGTCTGGAAAATCGGACTTTATTTGGGGCGGGGTGGAATCGTGGCAGTGAGGTTCCACCACCTGTTCAGTGCAACAAGTCCAAGGTAGTTGCCCAAGATCCTAATGCTGGTGCAAGATGCTGCGACAATTCGAAAAAACCCGTCAACTACTTCACGGGCTTGCCAATCGTCGAGTCCACTGACCTGTCATCCAACGCATTTGGGCAGCCGTGGGGGGTCACACGCAGTTGGACGGGCTTGAACGAGAGTAGCAAGTTAGGCAACGGCTGGATGAGCAGTGAACTCCCGTATCTGGTCGTCAAGCAAAATCAGTTCGACGGCGCGCACGGTGGGATAGTGGCGCTCGTGACCGGCGGGAGAAGCGGTGAGGAGTTCGAGGTTGGGGAAGATGACTCTCTGTTCGTCGCTCGATACTCTTCAAAGAGCCACCTACTGTACGTGCCACCCTCTACGTCAGGTGGCGTGAACTACCCGGGCGAATTTCGACTTACTGATTCCAATGGAAATGTCACGAGCTTCTATGATCTTCCTCGAAGCAAGACCAGCCTCTTGAGCGACGACGTGGGCCGGTTATATAGCGGGAGTGGCTATGCTCAACAATCAACCCATGATTGGCTGGGGGGCACCTTCTCATCCACCGGCACCACCGATGCCTACAGCTTTGGAGCGTTCAAGAGTTTTCAGAACGCGGCCGGAACCTATTGCATCAGCACCGGCTACGACACCACAACCGGCCAGTTGAAGAGCATCACCAGGACCGACGGCTCCGGCAAATTTGAACGGTTCTGCTACGACTACTCCACCGTCACGAACGACGTCGCCGGCAGCGCTTCGATGATCTCCGCCGTAACGATGAAGCGCAGAACCGGCACCAGCGGCTCTTGGACGAAGATCCAAGCCGCAGATTACTCGTATTACACTGGCGCGACCCTCTCGGCCGAGTCGGCCTTTGGGAGGCTTGGGGACCTGAAGCTGGTGACAATAAAGGATTATCAGCGAAATCCAAGCGGAGATGTTGTAGATCAAAAATACTACCGCTACGACCAGTTGCATGGGGTGCAATACGATGGGACTGAAGGGAATGTAACCTTGTCCGGCTACGGCAGCCGCGGTCCCACGAATGATCCTATCACCACCGGCGGCACCAGCACGCTGTTCGAGGAAAGTGGTGATACCACCGTATTGAGCGGTCTCAAATCGGTTTTTGAAGGCGCCGCCTTCGCCCGGTTAGCGGCCAATCGCGGAAGCATCAGCGCGTTCGCGGACGATGCCGACGTGGACGTCAACCCCTACGCCAACTACGTGTTTGCGTATGAACGTGTTGACCCGGACGACGAGGACGACTCTTATCCAGACCAGAACGGATTGGACACGCGCTACCGGGTGGCACAGGAGACTGCCGCCGCAGAGGGATGTTCCACGTGTAGTGATGGATTAGGTACGTTCAAATTCGAATACGCCAGAAACAACGATTCCCTCCATCCTGGCTACACCACGTACGATCATGGTCCCAACTTTAATGACACCAACCGATGGTACATGCGAACGAAGGAGTATCTCCCTGATACCACGCCAGGAACGTGGACCGACAACGACGTGAACATCGTCTACACCAACGAGCTTGGAGAGATCATGCTCATGGTGCAGGTGGATCGGAATGGCACACCGGGGACCTCTGACGACCACGAGTACCTGACGTACCACCAGTATGATAATCAAGGGCGGGAAATCGCCTTGTTGCATCCCTCCGCGCTGAGCGGCTACAACGAGGAGGAGCCCGATCTTATTGAGCTATGGTACGGTCTGTCGCCTTACGTCCGTCAGGACGAGGGGCTTGTGGAGAGGTTTAACTACGCCACTGCCACGACAGCGACGAGCACCAGTGCTGGCGACGTGGACGGCCACTTCAAGAACCGTTACGTGCTGCGCGGTTGGAGCGGTGACCAGACTCTCGTTTACAGCCAGCAGTATTACACATACGTGTACAACGGCGAGACGATCTATCCTCTCGCCTCCACAACTGAATACCGCGACATCGATGACGACAGCGTGGATGATCAGATCACCACCACCTACAGCTACGAGCGCCGGCTGGACGGCTCCAGCACCGAGACCAACTCCATTCTCTCCCGCACCATCACCCAGCAGACTGTCGAGGCAGCCCAAAATGGCTCAGGCGTCGCCAATTCGGTAGCGACATACTTCGACGCAAATGATCGTCCCATCTGGATCAAGGATGCCGCCGGCTTCATCACGCGAATCAAATACGATGACGTGACCGGCGCGGTGATTGAACGGATCGACGATGCAAACACTTCGACGACCAGCGATGAGCCCAGCGGCTGGAGCACGCCCAGCGGCGGCGGGAAGCATCTGGTGACGGGTTATGAAGTCGACGGTCTGGGGCGAGCGACAAAGATCACCGACCCGATGGGGAACGCCACGTACAACGTCTACAAAGACGCCGATCACGAAGTCCGCACCTACCACAGCGCCAGTGGTACGTTTGCGCAGGTGGGCCCTATCTCGATCAGCCGGCAGTACTGGCCCGCCGCCAGCGCCTCCTCCGGGCAGCGCGACGTGTTTACCGAGTACCTCACGACAAGCGCAACACCCACGCTGACCAGCGGAAGGCCTAACGGCAACGAGACGTTTACCGGCTCGATTCTCTCCCTCTCCCGCTCCCTGACCAACAATGCCGGTCAGACCATCGAAACCGACGAGTATTTTTCGGTCAGCAGCTTGACCTATTCCGCCGCCACGTCGCATTTGGGCACATCCAGCAACGACTCCGCGTCTGGCAACTATCACGCGACGTTGATCGACTACAACGCTAAGGGCCTGGTGAAGCGCATTGAATCCCCCACGGGGACGATCACGCGCAAAATCTACGACGGGATCGGCCGCCTCACGTCCGTCTGGATAGGTACAGACGATGACCCCACCACGCCCTATTGGTCTCCCGACAACAACACTGGCGCCAACATGGCGCGTGTCACCGACTACGCGTATGACTTTGGCGGCATCGGCGACGGCAACCTCACTAACATCATCCAGCATATTGATCGGCTGACGACCGCCAGCGGGGGCTCTGCTACAGATCGCCAGACGCGAATGTACTACGACTGGCGCAACCGCCTCGTCGCCACCAAGCAAGGCGTGGGCAGCGAGACGCTGAGCCTTGGCGGAACCGTTGAAGCCGGCGACAAGTTCACCATCACCAGCGACAGTGTGCCGCTCACGGTCACCGCAGCCTCCACGAGCCTTTCCTCACTCGCCAGTGCAATCGCCGCGGCCATCAATGCCAGCACCGCCGCCCCCTTCAACCTCATGCACGCTGTGGCGGATGGGGCGCGGGTCATCCTCTATCTCGACGATCCGGCGCTGGAAGTAACGGTGACCGTCAGCACCACTGAAGCGGATAACTCTGCTGCCGACAATCAGACGTTCTCGCGGCTCGTTACGCACCGGCCGCTGACGTACCTCACGCTCGACAACATGGGAGACGTGCTAAAAACCCAGCAGTTCAACGGCGACAACCAAGTGCTCTCGGCGAGCGACGGCGAGTGGACTGAACCGACAACTTCAACCCGCCGCGCCTTCATGACGATGCGTTACGATCAGGAGGGACGCGTCTACGCCACCGAGACGTTCGGCGTCGATTCTTCCACCGGCGACCTGTCGGACTACCCGCTGCGTTCCTTCACGTGGTACGATTCGCGCGGCAACGTCATCAAGTCCCTCACGCCAGGCGGTCTGGTGACCAAGTACGCCTACGACAGCCTCGGCAGGCTAACGAAGAGTT
>DASVUC010000145.1:0-2955 GCA_036387255.1 Tepidisphaeraceae bacterium
TCGACGTGCTGGGCGCGCCTTAATGCCTTGCCGGGAACACTGGAAATGCAAAGCCGGGCAAACAGAATCAGAAAAACGCCCGGTAAGAGCCACATCATCCGGCTTTCGATGAATCCTGTCCAGAAAAAAGGCATCGCCAGCAGCGTCGCAATACCGAATGCGAGCCCGCTGCGCGACGCAGGCGCCTGAGCGGGCGATGGAATCATGCACAGCCAAACATAAGCCGGGAACACCAGCCCGTAGAACCCCATGAACACACGGTACACCACCTCTCCGTATTCGATCCCATGGTACACCCGTGGCCGCACCCGCTCCGCCTCATTGATACCGAGGCCCAGGACGCACACTGCCATCACCACTACCGCCAGCGGAATCACTACGCGGTTGTCGCTGAAACGCTGATGCCGAACCAGTTCGCTCACGTGGAACGAGATGGTGAGCAGCGCCTGCACGAGCATGTGAAAACCAAGCGCGTAGGTGAAGACGCTCTTCTCCAGCCGCACCCCTGCGACGATCCAGCGCGGCAGATAGGGCGCGTACCAAAGCGTCAGCACGATCATCGACAAAAAGAAAAACCCGAACCCCATGCCAAACGCGA
Source organism: Tepidisphaeraceae bacterium (assembly GCA_036387255.1). Classification (GTDB taxonomy): domain Bacteria; phylum Planctomycetota; class Phycisphaerae; order Tepidisphaerales; family Tepidisphaeraceae; genus DASVUC01. The sequence continues at coordinate 599 of DASVUC010000145.1, forward strand.
TCTTCGCCGCCGCCCCTTCCGTCGAGTAGCGCGCACGATGAAAGGTCAGATCCAGGTACGGACACAGTGCGAACCCGAACAGGCACACCGGCCCGAGGAAGATCAAATCTCGCCGCGACAACTCCGCTGCCGCCGCCTCACGCGCTGGTGCATGCGCGAGCATCACGGCGAAGGCGCTGATTGATACCATCAGCGCCAGCCCCGCCAGAAGAAAGTTCAGCTTCCCTCTTCGAACCGACAACAGCACCGGCACCAGCACGAGCCCCACCACCGGCAGGAACTGATGCCCAATCAAACGCTCGACGAACCAAGTGATGAAAAAGAGATGGAACAGAACTGTAACGATGGAAAACGCCGCACACGCGGTGGAATGTGCAGACACAATCTCGCGACTGGACTGCCCGCTGCGGATAAACCACCCCATCGCCGCCGCCCCCACCACGTTTGGCGCTGCAAACACCAACCACCCTGCCACACCGTAATCCCGCACCAGAAGCACCGGCAGAAACATCCCGATGCACCACGTCCAACTCATGCCCAGAAAAAGCGCCCACCCCAAGGCGCGGATCGACGAACTCGCGGGTGGATGATCAGCGTTCAAGCGTGGCATGTGCATCTCGCCCGCGCACCAGATCTGCACAGGCTCCGGCTGCCATGCTACGCAAAGGCGGCCCTCATTTCATGTTCCCCACTTCAGCAGTTGCAGTTACGAAACCTTCTTCCGCTCCGCCTTCTTTTTGTGGTGCACCTTCGGCGTCACATGAAAAGTTGCATCGCAACGCCCCACCCGCCGATCCTTTTGCCCGCGGAAGCCCTGCTGGCTGATCTCCATGTCGATCGTGATGTTAAACTCCTTCTTCGTCGCAAGGTGCGGCTTCATGTCCTCGCGCGGCGTGATCCTGTACACCGCCGGTCCGAAGCAAGGGCGTAGAAACGTATAGTTCAGGTTCTTGCACACCACCGTATAATCCGCCCCGCAAACGCCAAAGATAAACGTGCCTGCCGCAATCTCGGAATTCGCCAGCAGCGCCCCCCCTGCCATCGCGCGATACCAGTTTCGGTTGAACCGGCGGAAAGGCAGAATCGCCTGCGCCACGATCGAGTTCTGATCCAGCTCCTTCATCCGGATCCCACTGAAAAACGCCAGCGGCAGCCAGATCAACGAACAGATCGAATTCCAGAAGTTGTCCCGCATCGAGAGGCGGGAAATAAACGCCTCCACTCGGTCATACGTCCGGTCAAACCAACTCGTCGCCTTGGGCCTCGGACCAATGATTGCACTCCCCGGCGCAACCTGTGGCGCCGCCGGGGCTTCCGTCGCGGCGTTGGGCGCGTCCAGTTCCCTCAGCGCCTGATTCTGTGCAGCAGTTTCTATCGCGTGCATGTGTGAGACGTCCTGCCTCCGTTTTGGAGCTTATAGCTGCTCCTGCAAGTTGTAAACCGCGCCTAAAAAAGCGCGCCAGGCTCAGCCATACATCAACTAGAAGTTGCAACAACGAACGCGGGCCGGACAGTTGCCTGTCCGGCCCGCAGTGCGTTTGAAGTTGAAGTAATCGCTCAAGCCTTGCGGCGGCGGCGGCTGAGCATGCCCAGGCCCGCGACGCCGAGGAGACCCAGCGACGTCGGTTCCGGCACGGCAGCCAAGCCGTTGGCGGCGATCATGCCCGCCGCTCCGAGCTGCGGCCCCTGGGTCTGGCCGTTACCGAGGTTCGCGTCGACACCGCCGTAATCGTCCGGGGTGATGTCGCCGTCGAAGTTCCAGTCGCCCGCCAGCCAGTTCATGCCGCCGGTTTCTTCCGCGGTGCCCACGTGAGCACCGAGGTTGGAGTCGATGGCGCCATAGTCGTCGGGCGTCACCTGGCCGTTGAGGTCAGCGTCACCGATGTAGGTGAACTGGCCGACGACGGCGGTGTTGCCGATGGTTTCGCCGGAGCCGAAGGGCCAATCACCGAAGCCGGCGATGGAGTTGTCGAACACGGCCAGGATCGGAGCACCGGTAATCGTCTGACCAGCCGAGGAGATGATGCCCGTGGCCGAAGTATCCGGAGCATCGCGGTAACCTTCCCAGCGCTTGGCGATGATGGTGGCGAAGTTGCCGTGATCCACGATCAAGTCGTTGTCTTCCAGGTCCAGCGTGCCGTTGCTGTTGAGGTTCAGCGTGTCCACACGAACCAGGTTGCTGCCCGACTTGCGGGAAACCACCTTGCCGCCGTTGGCAATGTTCAATGCGCCCTGACGGACGCCGTTGGCACGCAGTTCCGCGCCGCTCTCGACATTCGTCTCACCGGTGCCGGTGAGCGATGCGATGTTCTTCACGCCGCTGAGGACACGGAAGCCGTGGCTCACGTTGTTGGTGT
>DASVUC010000146.1:0-12998 GCA_036387255.1 Tepidisphaeraceae bacterium
TGACGACGTGAAGGCGAAACTGGATCGGGGGGAAACGTTTCATCTCGTCGACGTGCGAGAAGAGAGCGAATGGGCGGCGGGCCATCTGCCCAAGGCCGAATATCTCGGCAAGGGGATCATCGAGCGCGACATCGAAGCGAAGATCCCCGACACCGGCGCCGAGATCGTCCTCTACTGCGGCGGCGGCTTCCGCTCGGCGCTCGCCGCCGAGAATCTCCAAAAGATGGGCTACACCAACGTCTTCTCGATGGATGGCGGCTTCCGCGGTTGGAAAGAGAAGAACTGGCCGGTGGAGAAGAGCTAAGCCTTCTCCGGGTTCGGTCACAATCTGCTTTCGCGCCAACACATCAGGGGGAAGCTGCGTCTAAGAAAGCGATGGATGAGCGGCGGTTGATCGGCAGGCTGCGTGCGGGTGATGAACAGGCCTGTGCGCAGCTGGTTCGAATCCACCACGCGCCGATCTACCGCATGCTCGCGGCGCTGGTGCGGGATGTTCACCTGGCCGAGGACCTGTGCCAGGAGACATTTACAGCAGCGTGGAAGTCTCTCAAGCATTTTGACGAGCGTTCGTCGCTGAAGACGTGGCTGCACGCCATCGCCTACCGAAAATTTCTCGACGCCCGGCGGCGCGGGCGCGGGCGCAGCGAAGGCACGCTCGTCGATCTCCCGCAGCGCCAGGATCCGCTGGTGCACCTGGTGATGGATGAGCAGCAGCGAGCGCTGTACGAAGCGATCGATCAACTGAAGGACCGCGACCGCGAGGTGATCGTGCTGCGGTATCTCCAGCAGATGAGCTACGCGGAGATCTGCGCTGTGCTCGGCGAGCCGGGCGGCACCGTGCGCTGGCGCGTGAAAGAAGCGTTGACGAAGCTGAAACAACTATTGACGCCTTATGCGAACGAAGAGACACAACCTGATTCGCGATCTGCGAGAGCTGCCTGCCGCAGCGATCCCTGAAAGGCTCGAGTCCCGGCTGATCGGGAGCATCCCGACGAAGCAACCGTCGCGCTGGCCCTGGCGCGGGCGCTGGACGCTGATTGCAACAACCGGCGCGGCGGCAGCCACCGTTCTGCTCGCGCTGCTCGTGTGGAAAGGGCCGCACCGAGATGTCGGTGTCGCCCGATCAGCGGATGTCTCACCGCAGTTCGTCGTCGAACGAAAACCCCAACGACAGGAGACGCAATCATGTTACGTGCTTCCCTTATTGCCGGAATCGTGACCCTCGCCGCCGTTGCGCATGCTGCCGACCCCGCGCCGCTCTTAAACAACGGCGGCGCAGAACAGGGGAAGAAGGGCGAGCCTTCCCTGTGGAGTGCTGCCAGCGTGCCTGCCGACGGATTGAAGTTGGCGCGAGATGAGCAGGAGAAGCATTCGGGCAGCTACAGTCTGATGATCGAGAACCGCCACACCTACGACCAGCAGGTGTCGAACAACTGGGCCCAGGACATCAACACCCCCCCTACCGGAAAAAGCCTTCGCCTCAGCGGTTGGATCAAAACGGCCGACGCCGATGCAGCGAACATCTGCCTGCAATGCTGGGACACGACCGGCGAGAAGCTCCTCGCCATTGCAAGTACTTCCGTGGTGAAGGGAGATCAGGACTGGACGCGCCTCACCACCCGGCCTGTAGCAGTGCCTCAAGCGACGGCTGTCATCACCGTTCGCGCCGCGCTGACCGGAAAAGGCAAGGCATGGTTTGACGACATCGAAGTGACGGAGGTCGGAGATGCGGGCGCCGCTACGCCTGCACAAGTCCAGACACCCCCCCCAACCCCCCAGGCAGCTCCGCAAACGAATCCTGTTCCGCTCGCACACGTCGTGCAGGGGAAGATCGTGGATCAACTTCCGGTGTCGCAGGATGCGATGATCATCAGCTACATTCCGCTGGGCGAGTATCCCGCGCTCGACTACTTCGCGGTGGCAAACAATGAGCAGGGTGTGCGGGGACTGATCCGTTGGAACAAAGTGCCCGCATCAGCCAATGGGAAGAAGTTCCTGCTGGCCCTCTACTCGAGCGAAACCACGGAAGCCGCGGATCCCGGATCCGTGGAGGTGCATGAAGTCACCAGTGAATGGTCCGACTCGGTCTCGTGGAAAGAGATGCCGAAGTTCTCCCAGGACGTGGTCAGCAGCACTCCGTTCAGCAAAGGAATCGGCTGGAAGGTGTTCGATGTGACCGACGTGGTGAAGAAGCAGATGAGCCAGGAGCAGCCGCGCGGCGTGATGCTGAAGTTCGCCGATGAGACGAAGCACGCGCCGGGCGGCTGGTCAGGGTATCAGTTCATCAGCCGCGAGCGGGGCGGGCCCTTGGCGCCGGTGCTGCTGGTGGTGGAATGAATGCCTGGACCGCTGGTCTTACAGCGCGTTTTCCTGCTGCACGATGATGTCGTACGCCTCCTGCGGGGTCTTGGCCTGCAGGAGGCTGTGGCGGAATTTGTCGATGGTCATCAATCGTGAGATGCGGGCGAGGGCATGAATGTGAGGGCCGGTCTTGTCGGGGGGGCTGGAGAGCATCCAGATGATCGTGACGGGACGGCCATCAATCGCCTGAAAGTCGATCGGCGTCGCTGGCTTTCCGATTGCCATCACGAGGTTGGTCGTCCCGCTGCACTTGCCGTGAGGAATCGCCAGACCATTACCGATGCCGGTGGTGCGGGTGGCTTCGCGCTCGAGCACCGCTTCCAGCACCTTTTTTCCGTCGGTGATCTCGTTGTTGTCTGCCAGCACCTGAACGAGTTCGGCGATGGCTTCGCTCTTGGTCTTGGCGCTCAGCGGGATCTTGATGTCGTGCGGTTTGAGGATTTCCGTCAGACGCATGGGCTGTTCGCTTTTGTTTTACGGGTACAGGATGAATGGGAAATCGTAACCAGCGGGAGGGGCAGAGGCAAACGGGATGTCAGGGCACGGGTCGACCAATGGTAGGGGCGACACTTGTGTCGCCCTTTGCGCGGGCGAGAAAAGGAGGGCAAGACAAGTGTTGCCCCTACAGGCGGAATCACAGCAGAATTCGCGTTTCGACGAGCTCGATCCAATTCCCGGCGGGGTCGAGCATCACCAGCGATTCGGTGCCGGGGGCGACGGATTTCTGGCGGGTGAAACCGATCTTGCCTTCGTTGAGCTTCATGGTGGCGTCGGCGAGGGAGGGAACTTCGATCAAGAGGGACCGGAGCGATTCGTGCACGACAGGCGCTTCCTGCACGTCGAAGCGCAGCGTGTAGTTGTCCGCGCGGTAGATGAGCTGGTCGAAGGGCGGAATGCGCTCAAAGCCCAGCAGGCCGACGTAGAAGAAATCGAGGGCGGGCTCGACGCCGGCGCGGGAGGGGAGGCGGACGTCGCTGATGGCGACGAGACGCACGGGTAGCGGCTCCGGGATGCGCAGGCGGTGATCTTCGGCTGAGGAGAGACCCGTCACCGTCGCTTCTTCCAGCGGCAGCGGCTCGTCAAGCTGAAGTTGGTCACGCGCTTCAGACATAGTTGGTATTAGAACAAGTAGCACTGGGGCGATTCAACGCAAATCTGGAGCCTCGGCGCCTCCGGCTACTTTGCTTCCCCCCAGTTTTTCGACCAGCCTACTTCGACCTTGAGCGGGACCTTCAGCTTCATCGCATTGACCATTTCCTCGCGAACCATCTGCGCGTCGGCTTCGGCCGCATCCAGGGGCGTTTCGAAGACCAACTCGTCGTGGACTTGCAGAAGCATCCGGCTCGGCCGCTTCTCGCGCTCCAGGCGGCGGTAGACGTTGAGCATCGCCTGCTTGATCAGATCGGCGGCGGAGCCTTGGACGACGGAGTTAATGGCCATCCGCTCGCCGGCGTTGCGCATGGCCACGATGTGGCTGTGGATCTCGGGGATCGGCCGGCGTCGCCCCATGATCGTCTCGACGTATCCCTGCGACTGCGCTTCCATCACGCACTTTTCCAGGAAGTGCTTGATCGAGGGGAAGCGCTTGTTGTAGGCGTTGATCAGGTCTTGCGCTGCCGACACGGAGAGACCCTCGATGCGACGGGCGAGGCCGAAGGCGCTGACGCCGTAGACGATGCCGAAGTTGATGGTCTTGGCGTAGCCGCGCTGATCCCGCGTGACTTGTTCGAGCGGCACATTGAAGACTTCGCTGGCGACGGTGCGATGGATGTCTTCGTCTTCCTGAAAGGCGCGCATCAGCGCGGGCTCCTGCGTGAAGTGGGCGAGGAAGCGCAGCTCGATCTGCGAATAGTCGGCCGTGAGGAGGACGTTTTTCTCGCGGGTGCCGGGGACGAAGGCGAGGCGGATGCGCCGGCCTTCATCGGTGCGGATCGGGATGTTTTGCAGGTTCGGATCAGAGCAGCTCAGCCGGCCCGTCTCCGCACCGATCTGGTTGAAGCTGGCGTGGATGCGGTGCGTCCTGGGGTTCTGGTACTGCGTGAGGTTGTCGAGATAGGTGTTCTTGAGCTTCACCAGGCCACGGTATTCCAGGATCAGGCGCGGCACTGCATGCTCGGCCGCCAACTTGTCGAGCACTTCAGCATCGGTGCTCGGACCGGTTTTCGTGCGCTTGACGACGCGGAGGTTGAGCTTGTTGAACAGCACATCGCCGAGCTGCTTGGGCGAATCGGGATTGAAGTCGCAGCAGGCCTCCTTGAGGATCTGCTGGCGAAGGTCTTCAATGCGCCGGCCGAGGACTTCCGATTGCTCTTTCAGCACGTTCTCGTCCACGGCAATGCCGTTGCGTTCCATCTCGACGAGCACGTCGATCAGCGGCACTTCAATCTCGTGGGCGAGCTTCTTGAGCTGGGGGAATTCCTCCAGCCGCTCTTCAAAAAGATCCGCCAGTCGCAGCGCGATATCCGCATCTTCGGCGGCATAGCAGGAGATCTTCTCCATCTCGATCTTGTCCATCGTGATCTGCTTTTTGCCCTTGCCGATGAGATCCGTCGTCGCGATTTTCTTGAAGTTGAGGTAGTCCTCGGCCAGTTGGTCAATGCCGTAGCGCAGGCGCGAGGAGTCCAGCAGGAACGCGGCGATCATGGAATCCATCCACACGCCGCGAACGTGGACCCCCGCCTCGCGCATCACGAGCAGGTCGTACTTGAGGTTATGGCCGACCTTCTTCACTGACTCGTCTTCCAAGATGGGCTTCAGGCAGGCGAGGACCTTGGCGCAGTCGAGCAGCTTGCAGCCGGCTGGCCCGGTAACGGGGAGGTAGTAGCCGGTCGAATGCTTCCACGAAAAACTCATCCCCACCAGCGGATGCTGCATCGCGCCCAGCGTCGTGGTCTCGGTGTCGAAGGCGAAGCGCTTCTGCTCGCGGAGCATGTCCAGGAAGATGTCAAACTTTTCTTCGGTGTCGACGCACTCGTAGCTGCAATCGGCGCAGGTCTGGAGGGGTGGCTTATCGCCGTTGCCGCTCGTCTCCGCGATCGCGGGCCTGGGTTCTTCGCCGAAGAGGGATTCGCTGAAGCGCCCGGCGCGGGACGGACGGGATGGGATGCTGGTCGGCTTCTTCGTGTCGCCGTCGCCGTTGATGCGTTTGAGCAGCGCCGTCAGCGAGAGCTCTTCAAGGTGCTGGCGCAGGCCGTCCATGTTCAACCCGTCGAACCGGCACTGCTCGGGGGCAAAATCAAACGGCACATCCTTATCCAGCGTCACCAGCCTGCGCGACACCGTGAGCCGCTCCCCAAACTTTTCAAAGTTCTCCCGCATCTTCGGCGTGAGCTCTTGCAGATGATCCAGCACCGCCGCCGCGGAACCGTACTTCCGCACCAGCTTCGCCGCGGTCTTCTCACCCACGCCCGGAATGCCTGGCACATTATCGATCGCATCGCCCATCAGCGTCTGCACTTCGATCGCTTCATCCGGGCGATAGCCGACTTTCTCCTCGAGCTTCTTCGCGTCGATTACTTCGTCCCCCTGCACGTCGTACATGAACGTGCAGTCGTTTAGCGACTGACGAAGATCCTTGTCCTTGGTAACCATGAAGGTGTGATAGCCCTTGTCGCACAGTCGTGCGGCCATCGTCGCAATCAGATCGTCAGCTTCGAATCCGCCCTTCGAGAAGATCGGGATGCCGGCGTCGCGGACGATGCGGAGGATGCGCTGCTCCTGCGGGAAGAAATCATCAGGCCGCTGCTGGCGGGTGGCCTTGTAGTCCGGCGCGATCTCCTTGCGGAAAACGGTCTCGTCGCCCGCGTCGATCACCATGGCCAGGTAGTCCGGCTTGCGCTGCTCGATCAGGTTCAGCAGCATCTGCGTGAAGACGTACGTTGCCTTAACGGGCTCACCCGTAGGGCTGGTCAAATCGCGGAAGGGCGCGAAATAAGCCCGGTAAATATGGGCGTGGCCGTCGATGATGTAGAAGGATTTGGTGTCCGGCATCCGTGCAATTCATTTTACGCACCTGAACCGTCACGGGCGACTCGCGCTGCCGCTAAACAACCTGCTTGATCTCAAGGGTGTCGATGTCTCGTGGATCAAAATCGATGCGCTGCTCAAAGGGTCCGGCGAGCCTGGAGCGGTCGGTGGCGATGATCCAGCCTTGCTCCACGATCAGATCTTCGATGACCCGGCCGTCGGTGAGCGTAGCGCGAAGGACGGCGGTGTATTTCCGCTTTGGCACCCCGCGCTGGACGAGGTATTTGCGCCATTGCTCCGGAAGAACTTTCGCCAGGCGATTTCGGGGAGGCTGCTTCGAGTGCATCGCTAGCCCTTCCGTCCGATCATCATGATCTCCATGTCCCCCACCGCCAGCGGCTTTCGAGCGAACGCGCCGGCTTCGCAACCGTAGCCCGCTTCGACGGTGAAGCCAGACATGTTGAACATGATCTCCAGCTGCGGATACGTGAAGGCGGTGGTCCAGATCTGTGCCTGCCGCTGCTCGCCCGTTTCGCCGGTGAGGGTGACGGTTTCGGTGCTGGTGCAGGTGTAGCTGTCGAAGCTTGCAGCTGAACTCTGTTGCGCGGCGGAGAGCGCGTGGATGGCGGTCAGGATGAACCGCCCGCCGGGACGGATGGCGCGGTGGATCCGCCGAAGCACGTCAAGATGATTTTCCTGTGAGCCCAGCAGGCCAAACGCGCCTTCACAGAGGCAGATGGCCGCATCGAATTCCGCCTCAAACTCCATCTCGCACGCGTCTGTGACGTGAAAGTCCGCGCTGAGGTTTTCATCGAGGGCGCCCCGGCGGGCGACGTCGATCAAGCCGGTGGAGATATCGATGCCGGTGGTGCGATAGCCGCGACGGGAGAGCTCAAGACTATGACGCCCAACGCCGCAGCCGACGTCGAGAATTCGCGATCCCGCGGCCAGTCGGAGCTCGTCGGCGATAAAGTTGACTTCTGTCGCGGTTCCACGGGTGAAGCCCCAGTCGAGGTAGCGGCTGCGGATAAAGTCGCCGATCTCGCGGTAGAACGCGCCGTTGTAGGAGACGCTTTGAGGAGGGTTCATGCCGCCTCACAGGATGTGGTATCGGCGTTGACCTCATCAACCGCATCGGGCGCGGGCCAGACGCCAGCGCCGTCGGTGGCATACCAGTGCTCCAGCACGTTGTTCCATTCGCGCAGGCTGCGGACGTTGATGAATTCCTTCTTCACCAGGTCCGACTTGGGGTGAAAGCGGGAATATTTGATGCCCATCTTGCGCATGCGCCGGCCGGCGAGCTGCTCACCGTGGATCTGCATGGCAAGGGCAAAATGCTCTTCCAGCGCGTCGCGCTGCTGAAGGATGGTCGGCGGCTGTAGGGGCGATGGCTGCGCCGCCCCTGTGTGCAGCAGTGCCGCGGCCTGCTGGAAAATCCACGGATTGCCGATCGCGCCGCGGGCGATCCAAACAATGTCAACCCCAGTTTCACGGAGCATGCGCACCGCATCTTCGGCGGTAAAAACATCGCCTGAGCCGAGGATCGTGCGGTTGGGATATCGCTGCTTCACTTGCTTGAGAAAATCCCACTTGGCTTGTCCCAGGTATTTCTGCTCGACCGTTCGCCCGTGTACGCGGGCGGCGGCGAAATCATGCGCGAAGGCCTCATCCACAATCTGGTAGAAACGATCCTCGGATTCAGCGGAATCATCGAAGCCGCGGCGGAGGGAGATCGTTAATGCCGCTGCCGGAAGTGCGGCGCGCACGGCGCGGATGATGCTGACGCCGCGCTCGGTATCCAGGAGCATGTGGCCGCCACGGGCTTTGTTTTTGATCTTCTTGACCGGGCAGGCGAAGTTCAGGTCGACGACGTCGTAACCAGCGTCGTGCAGGATGACGGCACCCTTGGACATCGTCTCCGGCTCAGATCCCATGACCTGGCCCGCGACGGGATGGTCTTCGTCGCTGATGTCGATGCTCTTGCGCAATCCCTCACCGCCGTTGATCATGATGATGTCGAGCAGGGCTTCGGTGACGGCATAGGGGCAGCCGCGGCGGCGGGCCACGGTACGCATGGCGCGGTCGGAATAGCCGGCGAGACCCGCTTGGCAGAAAGGGATCGCCAGATCGAGATGCCCGATTTTCGGCATGTCCAGAGTATAGTTCCCGCACGTTCAGATGACGACCGAAGCGGAAATGCACGACCGTTGCGTGGGCGCCTCCCCCCTCCGCCTTCGCATGCATGGCCGACACGCCCATGCCACGCTGAAGAGGCTCATTGGCATTATCGCCATTGCATCGATGATCGGTTTGTTCTTTGGGAACGCGCTGCTCGCGGTGCGGGGAAAGAGCGCTACTGCGGATGAGCCGCTGCATCTGATGGGCGCGTTCATGCAGACGCACTACGGGGACTTTCGCATCGACAGCCGCGATCCCCCGCTCTGGCTGTATTGGGCGATGCTGCCGGTGCGGCGCGACATGATCAAGGTGGATACCGCTTCCAAAGCGTGGCAGCTCATTCCGAAGGAACATTGGCACGACTGGGAGTGGAGCGTGGCGACGCTCTACCGCACACCGGGCAACGATGTCGATCAAGTGCTGCTGCGGGCGCGGGCGATGATGCTGATCCTGGCCTGCGCGGGGGTGGCGCTGGTGGCCCGGTGGAGCTGGAAGCTCGGCGGTCCCCTCGCGGCGACTCTTGCGACGGCGCTCCTCACGTTCGATCCGAATTTCCTGGCCCACGCGCCGCTGCTGAAAAATGACGTCGCGGTCAGCTTCGCACTGGCGTGGGTGGGCTACGCCTTGTGGTCGTTCGGAGGACGAGCGACGCTCCTGCGCGCGCTGCACCTTCTGGTTGCCGCGAGCGTGTGCGTGAACATCAAATTCTCTGGCCTCCTTTGCCTGTTTATCGTTCCGCTGGCGCTGTTGATATGGACCCTGCTGGAGCGCCCGCAGTGGAGAAAGCGGCTGCTTATCTCCGTCGCGATGACAGTTGCGTTGGGGCTGGCGGCTTATCTTTCCATCTGGAGCGTCTACCGCTTTCGCTTCGCGCCGGCGCCCGACGTCAATGTCACGCTCCGTCTCAGCCCCATCGTCGATCTTGTCGCCGAGCGGCAGCTTCAACTGAATCATCCGTATCAGGGCGCCACCCACGCCGAGCATAGGGCTTGGAAGCCGAACGCGTTCGTGCGCACGATCATCTTCTTGAATGACCGCCGGCTGTTTCCGCAGGCTTGGCTACACGGGCTGCTCTACACGTACCAGTCCACGATCAGTTACCCCGCGTTCCTCCTGGGGCGCTACAGTGAGACCGGGTGGTGGTATTACTTTCCGCTGGTCGTGCTCTTCAAGACGCCGCTCGGGACGCTGTTGCTGCTCGCGGTCGCGCTGGCGCTGATGCGCGCGCGCTGGAGTTGGACGGGTGTTTCCGTCGGGTTGCCGCTGGTTCTGTACGCGCTGATGGCGCTGCGAACGAACACCAACCTGGGAATCCGCCACATCCTGCCGATCTTCCCGTTGCTTTATGTGATGTGCGCGGTGGCGCTGGGGACCGCGATCGTTCAGAAGCGATGGGTGCGCGTCATCACTCCCCTGCTCATCGCCGGCGCTGCGGTCGAGTCGCTGGCGAGCTTTCCCGACTACATCCCGTTTTTTAACCAGCCCGCGCGGCCGTATCGGCTGAACCTGCTGAGCGACTCCAATCTGGATTGGGGACAGGACCTCATCTTGCTGCGCCAATGGCAGCGGAAGCATCCGGCGGAGAAGCTATACCTCTGTTACTTCGGCATGGCCGACCCGAGCTACTACGGCATTCGCTACACGCCCCTGCTGGGAACGTTCACGCTGGACGGGACGCCGAAGATTGAGAGCCTGACGACGCCGGGCATCGTCGCGATCAGCGCTACGCAGCTTCAGGGGACCTTTCTACATCCTCATGAAGATCGTTATGCGGAGTTTCGGCAGCGCGAGCCAACGGCAATTCTCGGTGAGAGCATTTACCTGTTTCGCTACCAGAGCGACGCGGCCCTCGCCACTGCAACGAACCATGCTGCTCAGCATTAGTCATGGGCGCTGCCGCCCATCATGGCGCGATCGGCGTATTCGGTGGCGACGAGTTTGGACAGATCATCGACCTTGCGCGCCTCGCGCATCGGCTGCTCGTGATACGCGAACACCTTGCCGTCCTTCCCGATCACCACCGTCCCGCGCTTCGAACAGTTGTAAGGTTCTTCCCCCGCCCACATCCCGTACGCCTTCACCATCTTCCGCGTCGGGTCGCTCAGCAGGTCGTAGGGGATCTTGTACTGCTGCTTGAAGGCCGCATGACAGAACGGGCTATCACATGAGACGCCGAAGATGACGGTCTCACCGTCCGTCGTAATCTTCCCCAGCTCTGGTCCAAAGGTGCAGTGCTCCTCGGTGCAGACCGGCGAGAAATCCATGGGATAAAACAGCAGTACCACTTTCTGCTTGCCGCGAAAATCCGAAAGCTTGATCTCGAGCTTGTCCTGGTTCATCAGCTTGAAGTCGGGGGCCGTGTCGCCCGCGTTGAGCGCGTCTGCCATGCGTTTACTCCTTGGTTTTGCCGATCATAGGGCGATGGCCAAAGCTCGCCAATGAAGGAAGCTGCCGCTTGGGCCGGCGCTGCTCGTCCCTATAATCCAGCCGATGAAGTTCGGCCGAATCAAACGTCAGCACGGGCGCGTGGGCGGCCTGGACGAAATTCTGGACTACATCATCAAGAACTGTCCCCATGTCAGCCGGATCGTTCCCGGCCGGATCAAGGTGCGACGAGGGAAGACGCCGCCAAGCTTTAAGATCCAGTACCCAACCGAGGCCGGGCTCAAGTGCCTGTACACGGGCACCGGAACCGTGCAGGAGGTCTTCCTCATCTGCTCGGATGCGGAAAAGGCGAAGGAGTGGCTGCTCGCGGAAGAGGTGGCGACGTGAGCCAGATTCAGCGAGCGGCCGAGCTCCTCCGCGCGGGTGGACTTGTCGCCTTCCCTACCGAGACCGTTTATGGCCTTGGCGCCGACGCCACGAGCGCCCGCGCTATCACGAAGATTTATCAAGCGAAAGGACGCCCCTCGACGAATCCCCTGATCTGCCATGTTGCCGATGCTTCCGGCGCGAAACGATACGCGCGCACCTGGCCCCGCGCCGCAGAGATTCTGGTGGAAGCCTTCTGGCCTGGGCCGTTGACGATCGTGCTGCCAAAGAATCCGATCATCGTTGATGAAGCGACGGCCGGATTGGATTCCGTCGGTCTTCGCGCACCCAATCACCCTCTGACGCTGGAACTGCTTAATCGCTTCGATGGCGCGGTTGCGGGCCCCAGCGCCAATCGCTCCAACCACATCTCCCCTACCACCGCCGACCACGTACGGCAGGAACTTGGCAAATCGGTGGATCTGATTCTCGATGGCGGGTCTTGTGCGGTGGGCATTGAGTCGACGGTGCTGGACCTGACGCGAGACGTTCCTCGCATTCTTCGTCCCGGCGCGGTGTCGAGGGAGCAAATCGAGGCACAGATTGGCCCAGTCCAATTTCGCAACGATGTAGTCGAAGCTTCAAAGGCTGCGGCGTCGCCCGGTCAGCACGCGCGGCATTACTCCCCCATCAAGCCTGCTTATCGCTTTGAAGCATCGCTGCGTGACCGTGTTCTCGGGCGCTTTGAATCGGATGAAAACGCGCCATTCTCGATGCTGCTGATCGACCCGTCTGTGCAAGGGCTGCTGGTTCCCGCCGATAGGGGACGGCTTGGACCCGGTTTCCGCTATGCACTGCCTGCTGATCCGATGATTTACGCACGCAAGCTGTACGAAACGCTGCGAATGATCGATGAAACAGACGCGCAATCGATCTTTGTCGAGATGCCGCCGGACACGCCGGGGTGGACCGCCGTGCGCGATAGGCTCTCGCGCGCCACGACCCCCCTTCCCAGCTCATTGCTTTAGGCCTCCGCCATTATCGGACGTGCCATCCGTGCATTTGCTTCGTCGGCTTTTCAATCGTACCTCCTCATGCGGAGGAGAAGCGTCATGCGTTTTGGCTGCATTGATCTGCAACAGACCTGGGAAGACCGTCTCGAGCGCGAGCTCATGGTGAACGAGGGAGACTTCGCGCTCGCAACCGCGTCGGCTGAATCTTCGCGGAAAGACGCCATTCAGTTCGGCCAGTGGGCGTCCAACGGCCAGATGCGATTCGAGCGCGATGCCGAAGAATAGTCCTGTCCGCATCCTGCTCCCGCGTTCAAAAACATCGCGTGGTCGATCAGGCGCCCGCACCGGTTGTCGATGCTCCGAATTAAAAGACGCTGTCGCAGGAGGTCCTCTGTCGGTTTCACCGGGGGCATGCGTGCGACTGTTTCAGACGGTATGGATGATGATCAGTTTTCTTCCGCCTCATCCAGCTTGCGCTTGAGTTTTTCCTCGAGCATTTCGAGCTCTTTCTGCTGGACTGCGAGTCTTTGCCGCCGCTCCTCCAGTTCCCGCGCCAACCGCACCTCCGGCGGATCCTCGTGGTAATGTGAATAGGGAATCTTGTAGTCGATGGGCAGAACCTCGTGACCCGGTGCGGGCGGCTCGCGGCGCATCTCACGCCAGCTCGTTAGCGCCAGCACGAACAGCACACAAAACAGCACCAGCATCGCCAGCACGATGAGGATGAAG
>DASVUC010000147.1:0-21214 GCA_036387255.1 Tepidisphaeraceae bacterium
GGAAAACTACGACAAGCTGATCGTCGCCAGCAACTCGGTCGTCTATCAGACGGTCGATGTGCATGACGTCATCGCGGAAGTGAAAGCGCTGCTGACCGAGCGCCACGAGTTCCGCACGCTGGTGATTGATCCAATCACGCCAATCTACAACGACCTTCTGGAGAAGTGCGAAGCGAAGGTGGGCTCCGACTTTGGACGGCATTACGGCGCCGCCAACAAGGAGATGAAGCGCCTGGCGAACCTGATCATGGCGCTGGACATGAACGTCGTCATCACTGCGCACGCCAAGACTGAGTACGGCGATAACCTCCGCAAGCTTGGCTACACCTTCGACGGGTGGCGCCAGCTCGACTACTGGTTCGACCTCGTGATCGAGCTGGGGAAGAAGGGGAAGAAGCGCATGGGCCGCGTGGTGAAGACCCGCATCGAGACCTTCCCGGACGAAGACAACTTCGAGTGGAGCTACGACGCGATTCGCCAGCGATACGACGCCGCAACGCTGGAGCGCGAGGCGAACGTGGTGGCGCTGGCGACGCCGCAGCAGGTGGTGGAGATCACGCAGCTCTTGAACGTCGTGCGGCTTCCCGATGGGCTGGTGGACAAGTGGTTCAGCAAAGCCAACGTCGACAACTGGGAAGACATGCCCGCCGACGTGATGGTCAAGTGCATCGAGTACGTGAAGAGCCGGTTCCCCATGAACGCGGCGGCGTAAGCAGGATGAGTGCCGTAGCACGGGCATCTGCCCGTGGCGCGTGATCTCGAACACGGGCTGGATCCCCGTGCTACAGAAGAAAGTCCTCAGGGGTCGACGCATCACCGATGGTCGACCCCTTTTCCTTGCGCTGCGTTTTGCGGGGCGGTTGTGCAGACTGAATGGATGACTCCGCGACCCCAGGCGATCGTGTTCGACGTGCTCGAGACGTTGTTTCCGCTGGAGCCGATTCAGCGGCGGTTCGAGGCCATTGGATTGCCGCCGAACAAGCTTGAGACTTTCTTCGCGAGGGTGTTGCGGGATGGATTCGCTTTGGCAGCGATAGGGATGTTCCGCACATTCCCGGAACTCGCGGCGGCGAACCTCAACAGCCTGATGGTTCAGGAGGGGCTCGAGCCGGACGAGCAGAAGGCTCAGACCGTGCTTAGCGCGTTTGCGGGATTGCCGCCGCACAATGATGTGGAGGAGGCGTTTCGGCTGTGTCAGTCGCGGGGAATCCCGATTGCCACGTTGAGCAACGGGAGCCAGTCATCGACCGAGAAGCTGATCGAGCACTCAGGCTTGAAGCAATACTTGCAGCACGTGCTGACGATCGAGCAGGTGAAGCAGTGGAAGCCGCGGGCGGAGGTCTATCTCTTCGCGGCCGAAGCAATGGGGGTTCGGCCGAATGAGGTGGCGCTGGTGGCGGCGCATTCGTGGGATTGCCAGGGGGCGAAGCGCGCGGGGCTAATTTCGGGATGGGTGAAACGGAAGGAGCCGGTTTTCTCGGAAGCGATGGAGCCGCCGGATGTGAAGGGGGAGACGCTTGTGGAGGTGGTGGAGAAGCTGTTGGGCTGAGTGATCCAAGACCGGTGGAGGGCGCGCCCCGGCTCTCCTGGTGAACGTGCGTCAGCTTAAGCGCCGACAACCTGCGTGATGGTCGTTTGAAGTTTTCGGAAGTCGACGGGTTTCGTCAGGTGGGCCATGAACCCCGCGGACTTGCTGCGGCGAATGTCATCGTCCATCCCGTAGCCGCTGAGGGCGATCCCCTTGATGTTCTGCCTCTGGGCCAGGTCGTTCATCAGATCCAGGCCGCTGCCGTCGGGAAGACCGAGGTCGCTGATCAGAAGATCATAACGATTCTGTTCGAGCGCTTGCAGGGCTTCCCGGACCGTGCCGGTGACGTGGACCTGGTGCGAAGCGTCGCGCAGGAGCCGGGCGAGGACCCGTGCGGTGGTGCCGTGATCTTCCACCAGGAGGATCCGGAGACTGCGCATATCACCATCGGGGGACTGTCCGTCGGATTGAGCGGCGGCGGGCAAAACGTTCTCCAGCGTCAGCGTCAAGGTCGCGCCCTGGCCGGCGCCTTCGCTGTGCGCGGTGAGTGTCCCGCGGTGCAGGTCCATGACCGCCTTGCTGATTGCCAGGCCCAGACCCAGGCCACCGAACTTCCGGGTGACTTCGCGGCTGCCTTGCTCGAAGGCGTCGAAGATGCGCGGGAGAATCGCCGGATCGATCCCGACGCCGTCGTCGCGGATCGAGACGGTCATGTGATTGTCGATATTCCCGGTGGCGATCGTGATGCGCCCGCCCGCCTGCGTGAACTTCACCGCGTTCTTCAGGATGTTCCAAAGCACCTGCTGGAAACGCGCGGGATCAGCGCTGACGTGATGTTTTTCTGCCTCAAGCATCAGCTCAACAGCGATTCGCTTGGTGTTGATGTCGCTCAGGCAGCAGGTTTGGACCGCTTCGCGGATCAGCGCGTGCGCGTCCACCGTCTGGAGCTGAAGATCGAGCTTGCCCCGGCTGATGCGGGTGAGATCGAGCAGGTCGTCGATCAGGCGCGCTTCAAGCTCGACGTGATGCCGGATCATCCCCAGCTCTTCGCGAAGCTTCGGCGGCAGCGACATGTCGCGCTCCATGGCCGAGGCGCTCATGAGCACCGGCGCCAGGGGCGTGCGCAGCTCGTGGCTCAGCGTCGCCAGGAAGTTGTCCTTCGCCAGGTTCGCTTCCAGCAATTCCTCGGCGCGCTGCTCGAGTTCCTGCCGGAGGCGGCGCTGCTCGAGAGCCATTCCCGCCTGATCGCAAACCGCGCTGAGCAGATCGATGTCCTCACGATCAAACTGTTTGCGCGTGGAGCTGCCGAAGGAGAGCGTCCCGATGACACGCCCGCGCGCGATGAGCGGATGACAGGCGAAGGCAGACATGCCCAGCGAGCGGATTAGCTCCGTGTTGTCGCCGCTACTGGCTTGAACATTGTCGATGACGATGCGCGACTGCGTCTGCGCCACCTGCCCACAAATGCTGTTTCCCGCCTGCAGCGCACGCAGATTGCCAGCAACGGCTTCAGTGATTCCCTTGTAGGCCGCAAGGTGGAGCGTGGTGGGGTCGCCGTTGAGCTGGTAGTGCATGAAGATGTCCGCACCAACGTGGTGCGCCAACTCATCGAAGAGCGATCGGAGCATCCGGTCATCCGGCTCATTCATCAGCAAATTCGTGGCGCTGGTGGAGAGCATGCGCAGCCGGGCAGCCCCGCGCCGAGCTTCATCTTCGAGTTGCTTGCGGCGCTCGATCTCTTCAACAGCGGCGATGAAGTACTCAGGCTTCCCCTGCTCATCACGAACGATGGACGCAGTGAGGTTCACCCAGACGACGGAGCCGTCCTTGCGGAGGTACCGCTTCTCCATCTTGTAGCTTGAGATGTCGCCCTGAAGGAGCCTTGCGGCTTGGGCGCAATCGCTGGCGAGGTCATCCGGATGGGTGATGTCCTGGAAGCTCAATTTCATGAGCTCGGCATGGGAATAGCCGACGATATTGCAAAGATGCTCATTGCACTGTAGCCAGTGGCCGTCGAGAGCGACCTGAGCAATTCCGACACCAGCGTTCTCGAAAAGGGCACGTGAGCGTCGCTCGGTTGCGTTCTGCTGCTCCTGCGACCGCTTGCGGTCGGTGATGTCTTGGAAGCATTTGATGGCCCCGATGAGCTTGCCCCGCTGGTCGTGGAGCGGACCAACACTCGCGAGGACGCTGACGCGGGTGCCGTCGGGACGTTCGATGATGACTTCGAGATCACTGCGCGACTGGCCATCGCGAAGCACCTCAAGCACGGCAGGCATGGGGCGGGTGAGGGGGGAGCCGTCGGATGTGAAGATGCGGAACCGTTGCACGTCCCCGCACATCTCGGTGGCGCGGCGATTGTGGAACTGCACCGCGCCCGCAGTGTCCACGATGTAAACACCCAGCGGGAGCAAGTCGAGCGACTCTTGTCTGAAGAAGGCCTGCAACACAAATACCCTCAGCCCGTAACAACCTGAAGTGACCCGAGGAGCGTGTTACGATGGGGCCGCATGCGGAGGTTCGGTAAATTTTTCGCGCGTGGATTTCCCGGATGCGAACTTCAGAAATTAATCAGGAGCAGCGATGGCGATTGGCTTGTTGGGCTGTGCACACATCCACACACCGGGGTTCATCAAGGCCATTCAGAAGCGGCCGCATCTCAAGGTCGCAGCGGTGTGGGATCACGACCGCGCGCGGGCGGAGCTTCGCGCCAAAGAACTCGGGGCGCAGGTGGCGGACACGCCGGAGGCTGTGTGCAGCGATGCCCACATCGACGCGATCATCATCTGCTCGGAAACGGATCGACATGAGCCGCTGGTGAAGCTGGCGGCCTCAGCCAGGAAGAAGCTCTTCGCGGAGAAGCCCCTGGGCGTTGGCGCGAAAGACGCGGCGGCGATGGCGGATACCATCGAAAAGGCGGGAATACCCTTCCAGACCGGCTACTTTATGCGTGGCATGCCGGTGCACCAGTTCATCAAGAAAGCGATCGATGAAAAGCAACTTGGGACAATTACGCGGGCACGAGCGGCCGTCTGTCACGGCGGCGCGTTGGGCGGCTGGTTCGACAAAGAGTGGCGCTGG
Organism: Tepidisphaeraceae bacterium; assembly: GCA_036387255.1. Lineage (GTDB taxonomy): Bacteria > Planctomycetota > Phycisphaerae > Tepidisphaerales > Tepidisphaeraceae > DASVUC01. Next base: position 4,610 of record DASVUC010000147.1, read on the forward strand.
ATGGCCGACCCGCGGCAGGCGGGCGTCGGCGCCTTCGGCGACCTCGGCACGCACGGACTTGATCTGCTCATCTGGATGCTCGGCGATGTGGAAGCGGTGACGGCGACGCTCGACAACGGCACCGGGCGCTACCTCGACTGCGACGAGATCGGCGAAGCCCTCTTTCGGTTCAAGAGCGGCGCGATCGGCTCGCTCGCCGCAAGCTGGGACGACGCCAGCAACCCCATCACCATGGAAATTTCCGGCATGGAAGGCCACGCCACGATCGTAAACGGCGAAGTCTACTTTCAGTCCAAGCAGGTAGACGGGGCGGATGGAAAGAAACCAACCAAGAATCTTCCAGAAGCCAAGCATGCCGGCTTTGAGGCATTCCTGGATGTGGTCGAGGGAAAAGACGCGGCGCTGGTGAGCGTGCGCGAGGCGGCGTATCGCAGCGCGGTCATGGAGGCGATGTACCAGGGGGCGCGGGAGAAGCGGTGGGTGGAGGTGAAGTGAGAAGCCGCTATCAAACTTGACGGGCGAGACACACCGCGAAAGAGCCCTCACCCTGCTGTTTCTCCGGAGTTCCGGGGAAGAGGAAAGAAAGACCAACACTACTCTCCCGTTCCCCAGACGAGGGGAAAGAACTCGCCTCTCATGCGCTCGCCGTCTGAGACGTCGACGAAGCGTTTCATGACGTGGTCACCTTTGCCCACGTAGCGTGTTTGATCGGTCATGTAGTGCAGCGCGATCGCGCGGCGCGGGCGATCGCTGGAGTTGGCGTGCGAGCCGTGCCAGGTGAGGGAGTGATGATAGTGCACGTGCCCCTTGCTGACGGGCCGCGGAATCACCTCAACCTTCTGCCCACGGAACGCCTTCACGCTTTTCATTTCGTCAAAGGTCTTCAACGTGTGGAGAAACTCAATGGTGTTTCCCCAGCGGTGTGAGTGCGGGACCATGCTCATGCAGCCGTTGGACTCATCCACATCATCCAGCGCCACCCACGCGGTGACCTGCGCGTCCTTCGGCATGAGGATCCCCCAGTAAGGCGAGTCCTGGTGCCACATGTTCACGCCACCCTTCCCGGCCGGCTTGTATTGGATCTGGTCGTGCCACATGCGAAGTCCGCGTGCGCCGGCATGAAGTTGTGCGACTTCTTCGCAGATCGTGGGATGACTCACGAGCTTCTTGAAGGCCTTGCTGGCCATCCAGATGTTCACGATCTGCCAGACCGGCGCATCCGGCTTGCCCATGTTGTGACACATCACCGGCTGCGGGACGTCCGTGCGGCTGCGCCCGTCAATGACACGCAGCACCTCGGCGCGAAGCGTTTCGACTTCGTCATCGGAGAGCACCTGTCCGCCGGCGACATAGCCGTTGGTCTCAAATTCAAGCACTTGCGCCGGAGTGAGCATGTATGAGTTCCGCGGGGCCGAGATGCCATCATACGATAGAGAAATCAGCGGCAGGGGTGAACATGCACATTTCGGTTGCCCCTACTGCCGCCAAAGCTCCAGCATGAGCAGCGCGTACAGGCGCTGACTGTGATCCGCCCTCCGCCCCTCGTGTTGCTCGAGAAGATCCTTTACCGCGCCTGCGTTGAAGTGCTGGCTCGCGAAAGACTCTTTTGCGCCGAGCAGATCATGAAGCATCTCGCGCAGGCTCGTGCGCAGCCAATCACCGATCGGAACGGCGAAGCCCATCTTTGGGCGCGAGAAGACGCTGGCGGGAAGGTCGCGCGCGAAGGCTTCTTTGAGCACGCGTTTCGCCGGCGTCGTCATCGGAGATTGCATGAAGCTCGTCGCGGTCGGAGGTTGCCCGAGCAGTTGCTCCGTGGAGAGCGACGCGGCGAAATGGACAAGATCGTGGTCCATGAACGGCGAGCGCACCTCGAGCGCGTGCAGCATCGACGATGCATCAACCTTGAAAAGAAGATCGTGCGGAAGATAAGTTGCGCGGTCGAGCGCCAGCGCCGCTTCAACCAAATCTCGCCCGCTCAACGAAATCCGCGAGAACTCCTGCGGCAACCACGCTCCCGCGTCGCTCGACCCCGAAGCTAAAGCCCCGCGCTCTGCCCGGGGAGCGTGCTGCAACAGCGCCTCTACTTGTTCATCATCGAAAAACCGCATGAACGAGTCGTAGCGCCGCCCGGGAGGAAGATCCAGCGACGCAAGCAACCGCTTGGCCCGCGTGATCGGGTTCTTCGGGTGAATCGCGGGCAACCGCTGCCAAATCTTGGACAGCGCGATCTTCTTCAGCCGCTCTGGCATCTGATCAAACGCCCCCGCCATCCACATGGCGCGGTACCGGTCGTACCCCGCGAAGAGCTCATCCCCCCCATCCCCGGAAAGGGCAACCGTCACGTGCCGCCGCGTCTCACGCGAAAGGTAATGCGTCGGCAGCGCCGACGAATCCCCGAACGGTTCACCCATCGTCCTCGCCAGAATCGGGAGGTCGTGCACCGCGTCCGGTTGAACGACAAAGTTCCGATGCTCCGTCCCCAGGTGCTTTGCCACTTCCGCCGCAAATGCTGTCTCATCGTACCGCTTGTCATCAAAGCCGATCGAGAAGGAGAGCACCTTCTGATTCTGTCCCACCGCGGCTTTCATCGCCGCCGCAATGATCGAGCTATCGATCCCGCCGGACAGAAAGCAGCCGAGCGGAACGTCGGCAACGAGTTGACGCTGCACAGCCTGCGTCACCAGATTGCGCGCCTGCTCCACAACACTCTCGTGATTCTGCTTGCGCGGCGACGGTTCGTTCGGATCGAAATACTGTTCGGCAATGTGCGACCGCGGCCCGATCCGCATCCAATGACTCGGCGGCAGTTTCTCAGCGGCTTGATAGATCGTCCACGGCGCAGGGACGTAGCCCCAGCGAAGGTAGAGATTCAGTGATTCAGGGTCGATCGAGTGATCGAAGCTGGGGACCTGACGCAACGCCGTCAGCTCACTGGCAAACGCGAGGCCTTCACATCCCTCCTCGCCTCCGAGAAGCGTGAAGTACAGAGGCTTCTGGCCCATCCGATCGCGCGCGAGGTAAAGCGTGTTCGCCCGCTCGTCCCAAATTGCAAAGGCTAACATGCCATTGAAGTGATCGACGCACTGGTCACCCCAGGCATCGTACGCCACGAGGAGAACCTCCGTATCGCAATCGGTCCGCCAGGCGTAATCCGGCTTCAAGTGAGACAACTCTCGCCGAAGCTCGCGGAAGTTGTAGATCTCCCCGTTGAAGGTCACCCAGCGCCCGCGCCCATCGGTGAACGGTTGATTTGCGTGAGGATCCAGATCGATCACAGCAAGGCGTCGATGAACCAGCCCCGCCTGCGGACGCTCCGCCGTCGGCTCCGCCTCATGATTCAGCCATACCCCCTCCGCGTCCGGCCCACGGTGGGCAATGCACGCGCTCATAGCCGCGAGCGTCTCCCGCGTGATGCGAAACCGATCCGACCACGCGATGACGCCAGCGATGCCGCACATGAAGTTGACCAGTGAGACGGGCATGTTGCCCGTGAGCAAACGGACTACACACAGCATGCCCGTACGACCAAAGCGCTAACGGTTGTGGTACGGCGCTGTCAGTTAAGCGGGTGGGGATTATAAGCTTCCCCTGGCTCTTGTGAGGTTGTGCATGAGATGTGGAAAACTCTGCGGCTGCATGTTGGTGGTTTTGACGCTCGTCAGCGCCGCACACGCGCAGGACGATTCTTTCCGCAAAGGCTCGTGGGATATAGAGTTAACCGGCGGGTACATTACCCCGATCCGCTTTAGTGAGGACAAGTTTTATAACGTCAACATCGCTGCCGGGTATCACCTCGTGGATAACCTGTCATTTGGGCCGGAGGTGCAGGCGTACTACATCGACCAGCCCGATGAAAACGCGATCGCTGCCGGCGTCGGTGTCCTCGGCCGGTGGCGGTTCCTCAACGTCGACCGCTTCTCTGTCTTTATCGATGGCGGTGGTGGCGTGGTGTATGCGGATCCGCAGGTCCCGCAGTTCGGCACGCACTTCAACTTCACCGGTAAAGGCGGCTTCGGCGCCAGCTTCCAGCTCAGTGAAAATTTCCACGTCCTCGCCGGCGTTCGCTATTTCCACCTCTCCAACGGAAACATCCACGGCCGAGACCAAAACCCCAGCTACGACGGCATCCAGATCTGGGGCGGCATCGAATGGAAGTTCTGAGCCTTCACAGGGCATGCGGCTCTCGCCCATGCGCATGACCGGACAATCATGCCGCTAAAAATCAGAATCGCAGCTTGCCGAGGTTGGCGTCGTCGCCGTCGTACCAGCGGCCGGGCTTGAGCGCGATTTTTCTCAAGCCCGCAGATTTGCAGGCGATCAGGAGCTGTTGTTGCAGGCCGGCGAGCAGGAGTTGTTTCAGCTCGTACAAATGCGACGAGCTGTCGACCACCACCGTCAACGTCCCCCGATGCAGCCCCTCCAGCGCACAGTGATCATTCAGCGTCTCCGGCACCAGCGCCCCCCAGCACTCTGCAATCTTCGTTAACTTCGTGTGCCGCTTCTCAACCGATTGTTTGAAGAAAGCGATCATCTCCGGGCCCAGCGGGTTGCCCACGATGTTCGACGTTTTCTTCGCCTGGTTCAGTCGCTTCAGCTCCAGGTCGTCATTTGATGCGCGACGAATCATGGCCCTCCCGTAGCACGGGCATCTTGCCCGTGTCGTACAAGATCAGCGGCAGGATGACCGGGCTAGGAACTACTGCAAATTCACCGGCATGATCACGTACAAGAAGTTGTCGCCACCCTTCAGCAGCCCCGGCCGATTCGGCGCGCTGAGCTCCAGCGAAATCTCGTCCGTATCCACCACCCGCAGCGCTTCGGTCAGAAACGTGGGGTTGAACCCGATTTCGATGTCGGCGCCTTCGTACTTGCAGGGGAAATTGATCTCCGCCTCGCCGCTCTCCGGGCTGCGGCTGGTCAGCTTCAAGCCCTTCTTGCTGAACTGGAGGCGCACGCCCTTGGATTCCTCAGTCGTCAGAAGTGCCGCGCGGCGGATGGCCGAGAGAAAGTCCGCCGTCGCGGCTGTCATCTTTTTATCGGTGTCCTTGGGGATCACATCCTCGTACGGAGGGAACTGCCCCTCGACCAGATTGCTCGTGAGCGTCGCGTCCGCAGTATGGAAGATCACCTGGTTCTCACGCAGCTGCACGCCAACGGCTTCCTCGGGATCGTCGATGAGCTTGTCCACAAGCTGAAGGGCCTTGGCGGGGATAATCGCCTTGGCGCCGTCCTTGGAGAGCTTGTCGCTGGTCAGGTCGCCCTTGGCCATCGCCAGCCGCCGGCCATCCGTGCTGACCAGGCTGATGCCCTTCCCCTTCGCGCTCGCCAGCACGCCGTTGAATGCATACCGCGTCGATTCCTTCGCCGCGGCGAACAGCGTCTGGTTGATGAGCTGCTTGAGATGCCCGCCGGGAATTTCGAAATCCGCTTCGCCCTCAAAATCCGGGATCGGCGGGAACTCTTTGGGGTTCTGCGTGAAGATCTTGAAGTGCGAATCCTGCCCGCGGATGTGCGCGTTGTCGTCGGTGAGCTCGATCGACAGAGTGTCATCGACGGACTCGCGGACGATGTCGCGAAACTTGTCGGCGGGCAAAAGTGTCTCACCCGGCTGCTCGATCTGCACCTGGTTGTCGCTGTAGCGAATGGCGACTTCAAGGTCCGTCGCCGCGACGGTCAGTGAGTTTTCCGCGGCAGTCAGCTTGAGGCACTGCAAAACGGGTTTAGGCGTTCGCGAGGCGACGGCGTTGCCCGTCACGGTCAAAGCTTCGAGAAGGGCACCCCGATTGCAGATCACTTTCATACGGACCTTTCACTCTGAGCCCCTGGACCAATTTGGGGGGCGGGTACTGTAACTCCACCTTTATAAGATTAGAAGCTTAACTCCAGTAGACGTAGTGAAGAGGCCTGGCGCATTGTGGACAAAACGTGCAGGAAGAACGTAACGTTCAACCCTAGCGGGAGTTGCAGACGGTATTATTGGACTGAATGTGTGGATAACCTGTCATCGCACTTGGCGCGATGCCGTCGCGCCAGGTAAGGGTTGAGTCACCGCGGGCAGAGCGCGCGGCGCGGCTTGTGGCGAAGGGGGATACTTAGACGATCGGCTGGAGATATGAACGGCCAGCTTATCCACGGCTCTTCCAAACCGGGTGGCGCAAAGAGCGCGCTTGCGGCGCTGTCACGCTTCCCTGTTTACATCTGGGCTTCTCCTGCAAGCTTGATCGGTCTCGGAGCGGCAGCCCTGGCGCTCACCAGCGGCGGGACCGCACACGTTGTGGATGGCGTGCTCGAGGTCGAAGGTGGACTCGTGCGCTGGATCCTCAAACGCTGCACGCCCCTCCGCGGCGGCGCATCGGCCATGACCCTGGGTCATGTCGTCATCGCGCGCGACCGCAAGTTGCTTGAGATGACGCGGATCCACGAACGCGTCCACGTCCGGCAATGCGAGCGCTGGGGCCCCCTGTTCATCCCCGCCTACTTCGCGGCTTCGGGCTTGGCTTGGTGGAGAGGACAACGTCCCTACTACGACAACCACTTCGAGCGCGAAGCCTATGCGCGCGAGGGGTGAGGCGCGCCGCCGGCACCAAACCGGACCGCTACACTGACCATTGCGTAGACCGTTTCACCTGAAGCGCGAAGCCTCGCATGCTTATGCGCGACGAATGCGAATCTTCGTCTCTGTCGCGACCACGAAACATTTCGCCCACTGTTCCACCAACTCCGTCCTGAAGAGCGTTACGAGGCGGTCACTCAGCGCGGTGCGGCCGGTGCTGCGAAGACGGAGCAGCAGAATTCCCGCATGCGTTCCGGGCGCGAATTGTTTTACGTCGGAAAAATCCAGCTCTTGTGTAACGAGGAAACGCCGGGCGACTTGAGCGGCTGCCCAGACAACTGGATCATCCTGGCCCCCAAGCTTTTCGCCGACCGCAGTATCAACATCATGGCCTAGTGCAGCAAGCGCCGGCGCCAGCGACGCCGGCAAGTTCTCGTCCAGTTTGATCATCATGGAAGTGCCGGAACCGGAGGCGTCGGCAAATCTTCTTCAGCAGAAGCAGCCGCATAGGCAATGACCGCACGAACGGCTTCTTGGGAAACTGTGGGGAAGTCCGCCACAATCTCTTCAACCGTTGCCCCCTCCGCAAGCGAAGCGAGGATCGTCCGAAGCGGAACGCGCGTGCCGAGGATGATCGGCTCCCCGTGCGCGATCTTCGGGTTGCGGGTAATGAACTGACTGATCTGCATCAAATCATTATAACAAATCCGCGCTCACCCCGTCGCCGCGAGTTGCCGGCTCTGTTCCGGCGATCGCACGAGCTTCGGCCTCAAGTACTCTGCCGTATGGCTCCCCTCCGCTTCCACGATCTTCTCCGGCGGCCCCTGCGCGATGACTTGGCCGCCCGCATCCCCGCCTTCGGGGCCCATGTCGATCAGCCAATCTGCGCACTTGATCACGTCGAGGTTGTGCTCGATGACCAAGATCGTGTTCCCTAGATCCGCCAGGCGATTCAGCACGTTCAGCAGGTTGTGGATGTCGGCAAAGTGCAGGCCGGTCGTTGGCTCATCCAGCACGTACAGCGTGTGGCCGGTGGGGTTCTTGCCCAGCTCCGTCGCCAGCTTCACGCGCTGCGCTTCGCCGCCCGAAAGCTGCGTGGAGGGTTGACCGAGCTTGATGTAGCTCAAGCCCACATCGTTCAGCGCCTTGAGCATGCGATGGATGTTCGGGAAGTTCTCGAAAAAAACCATCGACTCTTCCACCGTCATGCTCAGCACGTCGGCAATGTGCTTGCCGCGGTAATGGATCTCCAGCGTCTCGGCGTTGTACCGCGTGCCGTGACACACTTCGCAGTTCACATAAACGTCCGGCAGGAAGTGCATCTCGATGCACTTGGTTCCCTGCCCCTGGCACGCTTCGCACCGCCCGCCTTTGACGTTGAAGCTGAAGCGACCGTTCTCGTAACCGCGAATTTTCGCTTCGCGCGTCTTGGCGAAGACTTTCCGAATTTCGTCAAACACGCCGGTGTACGTCGCCGGGTTGCTGCGCGGCGTGCGCCCGATCGGCGACTGATCGATCTCGATCACCTTGTCAATCTTGTTGATACCCGCAATCGACTTGTGCTCGCCGGCCTTCACCTTCGAGCCGTAGATCTTCCGCTTGAGCGCCGGGAGGAGCGTCTGATTGATCAAGGTCGATTTGCCCGATCCGCTCACGCCCGTCACGCAGATCAACCCACCCAGCGGCACGCGCACATCGATGTTCTTCAGGTTGTTCCCTTTGCAACCTTTAAGCTCAATGCAGTTCTGGTTTGGATCTACCGGCCGACGATGCTCGGGTGCATGGATCGCCAGCTCGCCCGTTAAATACTTCAGTGTCGTGGAATGGATGTTGGTGCGGATGAGAGGGAGGTCCTCCTCATGGGTGAGGCCGCGTGTAGGCCCCTCTCCCCGGCCCTCTCCCCGAGTACGGGGAGAGGGAGGAATAGATTCACCATTGATGAGATCATGAACGGGCCCCGCAACAACAAGCTGCCCGCCATGGGCTCCCGCCGCCGGGCCGATGTCAATGAGGTAATCGCTCTCTCGAATGCAGTCCTCATCATGCTCCACCATGATGACAGTATTGCCGATATCCCGCAGCCGATGCAGCGTGCGGATCAGCCGCGTGTTGTCGCGCTGATGCAAACCGATGGTCGGTTCGTCCAAGACATAGCACACGCCCACCAAGCCGGAGCCCACCTGCGTCGCCAGCCGGATGCGCTGCGCCTCACCGCCCGACAGCGTCGCCGTCTTTCGATCCAGCGTGAGATAACCCAGCCCCACATCCAGCATGAACCCCAGCCGCGCCGAGATCTCTTTCTTAATCGGCTCCGCGATTTTCTGCCCTTCTTCCGTCAGGTGCAGATCCTCGAAGAACTTCTTCGCCGCCGCCACCGTCATCGTGCTGACGTCATGAATGCTGTACCCCGGCAACTGAATCGGCTTTGAAAGCTTCGCAACCTTCCCGTTCTTCGTGGCACGGGTTTTCAACCCGTGCTTCCCGTTCTTTGAAAAACTCTCCTCTTCAGAATCCGAAGACACGGGTTGCAAACCCGTGCCACTTTCATCAGCACATCCCAGCATCGACGAATGCGACTCCACCGTATGCAACCGCACCGCCAGCGGCGCCGGCTGCAATCTCGTCCCGCAGCACGTCTTGCACGGCAATTCCGACTGATACGTGTGCAGCTTCTCCTTCACCCACTCGCTCTCGGTCGAATCAAACCGCCGCTGCAAATTCGGAATCACGCCCTCAAACCAAGTCCCCGTCCCCTCATCTCCTTTCACCTCACTTCCGTATTGGAGGATGTCCTTCACCTTCTTCGGGATATCCTTGTACGGCAGCGTGTACGACACGCCGAAGTCGCGGCAGAACTGCCGCAGCACCCGGCTGTAGTAGATGTTCATCCGCTTGCCGTTCTTCCGCCATGCCTCAATCGCGCCGTTCTCCAGCGACAGCGATTCGTCCGGCACAATCAGCTCTGGATCGAACTCGCACGTCGTCCCCAGCCCGTGACACGTCGGACAGGCCCCGTGCGGCGAGTTGAACGAAAACAGCCGCGGCTCCAGCTCCGGCAGCGAGACGTTCGGATGCACCGGACACGCAAACTTCTCTGAGAAGATCTGATCCTTCCACCCACCCGGCGCATCGCTGTCGGCCACGGTGATGATCGCCAGCCCGCCCGACAGCTTGGTCGCCGTCTCGATCGAATCCGCCAGCCGTGAGCGAATCTCCGGCTTGATCACGATGCGATCCACGATTGCCTCGATGTTGTGCGCAAACGTCTTTTTCAGCTCCGGCACGCTTGTCGCCGTCAGCTCAACCATCTGCCCGTCGACGCGAGCGCGCACGTACCCTTGCTTCTGAAGCGCCTGAAAAGTGTCCTTGTGCTCCCCCTTCTGTCCGCGGATCAGCGGTGAGAGGATCATCAGCTTTGTCCCGGCCGGATACTTCATTACCGCATCGGTGATCTGTGACGGCGTCTGGCTCGTGATTTGGCGCCCGCACTCCCAGCAATGCGGCATCCCCGCCCGCGCAAACAGCACGCGCAGGTAATCGTAGATTTCCGTCGTCGTCGCCACCGTCGATCGCGGGTTGCTCGAAGCGCTCCGCTGCTCGATCGCAATCGTCGGCGGTAGCCCTTCAATTTCGTCGACTTCAGGTTTCTGCAACTGATCCAGGAACTGCCGCGCATACGCCGACAGCGACTCGATGTACTTCCGCTGCCCCTCGGCGTAGACGGTATCAAAAGCCAGCGTGGACTTCCCCGACCCCGACAACCCCGTCACCACCACCAGGTGATCGCGCGGGATATCCACATCGATGCCCTTAAGATTGTGCTCGGCAGCCCCGCGAATGCGGATGAATTTGGAAGGAAAAGCAGTACGGCTCATCGTTCAACTTCCGTGTAGGTCGGTGCACTTTGTCGCGCAAAGTCAAAAGGAGGAATTGTATGGGAGTTGTATGGGCGAGGAAAGCGACAGGTTCGTATTAAACGCGATCCATGCGCCCGCGACGACAGCAGCTCCCCATTTAGCGGCCTTCCTTGCGGGGGCGGGGCGCCACACGCCTAACAACCCCCGCCTCCGCCACCTTCAACCGATTTCGCAGCTCCCCCGACACCGCCGCAACCACATCCCCCCATTCCGCGGGCCTTCTCTGTCGAAACAGCTTCACCGTTGGATACCAAGGCGAATCCGTCCTCCCATGAAACCACCGCCAGTCCGACGCCGTCGCGATCATCACCCAGGTCGGCTTCCCCAGCGCCCCCGCGAGATGCGCGACGGATGTGTCCACAGTGATCACCAGATCCAGTGACTCAACCAGTGCCGCCGTGTCCGAAAAATCCCGCAGTTCACCGCCGAAATCGAGCAGCGCAAGCCCGGGCCTCTCCCCCGCCTCCTTCTGTAGCGAAACCAGGCTCACCCCCTCCACTTCCCCCAGCGGCGCCAGCAGCTTCGGAGGAATCGATCGCATTCGATCGTCGGGATGATGCGCGCTCCCCGCCCAGCAGAGCCCCACGCGCTTCCCCCTCGCATCCTTCAGGAGATCTCCAAAATGCGCAACGTTCTCCGCCTTCGCAGACAGGTAGGGCACATCCGCCGGCAAACTCTTCATGCTCGGGCTCAAGTGCAGCGGTAGATCCAGCAGATTAGCCTGGTACGTCGCCTCCGGCAGCGGCGCATCCAGGTCATACACCTCGCTCACCCCCCTGCACGTCAGCACGATTTCAAACAAGATCGGCCGACAAGCCACCATCACCCGCGCCCCTCGATTTGCCAGCAGCGTCGCGTAGCGCACAAACTGAATGGTGTCGCCTATCCCCTGCTCCGCCAGCAGCAGAATCGAATCGCCGGGCGCAAACGCTTGCCCCGCCCAGGGATTGGTAAGCGTTCGGCGATTGCTCTTCAAAAACAGCTCGTACTGCCAGCGGTAGCGATATTCTTCGAAACCCTCCGCCAGCCTCCCCAGGGCCATCAGCGCCAGCGCGCGACAAAAGTGCGCCTCCACATTCGTCGGCTCAATTTGTAGCGCCCGCTCAAAACTGCCCAATGCCTCCTCCGGCCGCGCGAGCTTCGTCAGCAGGACGCCTCGGTTGATCCACTGGCGCGCGTCTGGCGGCTCCGGGTAGGCCGTCTCGTGTTCCCCCAGCGCCTCCTCCAGCCGATTCAGATGATCCAGCGCTACGCTCGCATGCGCATGAGCCGGCGCGAACTTCGCATCGATCGCCAGCGCCCTCCGCGCCGCTTCCAGCGCGTCCGCATGGTCACCTTTTGCCCCCAGCACATGAGCAAGATTCACCAGCACCACCGGATTGGCCGGCGCCAGTTCAACAGCCCGCCGTGCCTGCTCAACTGCTTGATCGTGCCGGCCCTGTGATGAAAGCACCAGCGCCAGATTCGACCGCGGCGCTGGATTAGCGGGATTTAGCTGTACCGCGCGCTCCAGGTGATGCATCGCCCGCGCCGGCTCACGCTCCACCAGCGACATTCCCAAGCTCAAGTTCGCGCTGGCGTGATCCGGGTTGAGCTCCAGCGCCGCCTCTGCCGCCGCGATCGCTTCATCAATTCGCCCCAGCATGCGAAGTGCGGAGGCCCGATTGGCATGCGCATCGGCCGATTGGGGATCCAGCCTGAGCGCCTCCCCATAGGCTTCCAGCGCCCGAGCCGGCTGCCCGCTCACCCGAAGCGCCTCGCCTAAGTTGATGAAGTAGGCTGGGTTGTGCGGGTGAATCTGGATCGCCCGCAAGATGAGCTCGATTGCCTGCTGGGGGCGGTTCGACTGGTGATGCGCCAGGCCCAGCAGATGGAGCGCGTCCGGATGGTTCGGTTGCTGGGCGAGAAATCGCTCATAAAGCGGCCCGGCCTGGTTCAGCCGGCCCGCACGATGATGTTCCAGCGCCTGCTCGAAGAGGGTCATCCCGACGGGCAGTCTACCACGGGTGAAGCACCCCCGAGCGCTACGTTTAACTCTGGCTTTGGCAGGGCTTAGCGGTGTTTGGACAGTTTCAGGGAATTATGCCGCAGGCGTCGCCGGTTTAACCCTCATAGAAGAACCGCGCTCAACCCAATGGAGTACCACTTTTAGCTTTCGCGTTTGTTTTTCTCAGGCACTTTTTAACGGATCAGGTATAATAAACCGACTCGACGTTCTTCATCCGCTTCTAATCAACAGCCCCAGCCGCACCCAGCAGGAGCACACTTTGCGCCGCCGACTACCCCTCATCGAGAAGCTTGAAAACCGCCAGCTCATGGCTGTCTTCGCCAATGGAATCGATTCTGAGAACCTTGGAAACGGTGGATGGGCCTGGGATCTCAAGAACGCGATGGCCAACGCCACGCTCCCGAAGAACTACTGGACCAGCACCGGTAGCAACGGGCAGGCGCCGGATTACCTCGGCTACTTCACCTACCTGAAGAACACCTGCGGCTATAAGTACGTGATCACCAAAGCCGCCGACGCCAACAACATTTTCACCAATGCCGGCGGGGTGCAAAATTACACCACCACCGTCGTCAACGCCGCCCACAGCGCGGGCTTGAAGATCATGCCGTACTTCTACATCTACGGCGGATCCTCCAGCCATAAGGCCAGCGTCACCACGTCTGTTGCCGGCGAAATCTCCATCTTCAACTCCACGATGAACAGCATCGGCGGTGACGGCGCCGTTCTCGATATCGAAGGGGAATACCGCTACGCCGTCTCCAGCACCGGTGGGAACAACCGGGCAGCGATCACCGAATACATGCAAGGGATTGGCAAGAGTCAGGCGGGTGACGGCTCCGGCTCGCGCGATAACTTCTTCATCTCCTACAGCTCTTTTCCCTACGCAAACTTCCACTACACCATCAACAGCACCAGTGTCGAAGTCCCCTTTCTCGAGCTCGGCGACTACTGCGACGCCACCATGCCGCAGGCTTACTGGAACTCCTGGCTCACCGTTCCCAGCGGAACGCGCTCGCGCTACGACGGCCAGACCATGACCCCGACGATCATGGTTGACGACGTTAACTCTGAGTATTCACAGCTTTCATTCGAGACCCCAGCCCGTCCGAATCTTTGGTACAACCACCCTGAGTCGATCAAGCCCATGATCATCACGGGGATGACCTACGATACGAACAACAGCACCACCACAGCGGCCGAAATCACCGAGTTCATTAACGCCGCCAAGAACTCCACCAACATCCCGATTAGCGGGCCCGCAGGCGTCAACACCTTCCAGTCCTTTGGCTACCGCGGCATCAACTGGTTCGACGAAAACTCCACCAGCGCCGCCGAACGCACCGCGCTCGGCGGTACGCCGGTCGGTGTCGTTCCTGGAACGCCTTCGAATCCGTCGCCCAGCAGTGGCGCGTCCGTCGCCACCGGCACCCTCGCCACCTTGGACTGGGCCGACGTCGTTACCACCAACACCACCGGCGCGGCGACAGGTTACGACATCTACGTCGACAGCGTTCTCAAAGCATCCAACCTCACCAGCAGCCAGTGGACCGTCAGCCCGGCGATCACCAGCGGCACGCACTCCTGGTATGTCGTGGCCAAGAACCTGATCGGCAACACCACCTCGTCCCCCGCGTGGACGTTCTCGGTGGTCACGCCGCCCCCCTCCACCCCCAGCAATCCCACGCCCGCCGACGGCGCGATCCTCAACCAGAGCTTCACCAAGCTCGATTGGGCCGACACCCCGGGCGCGACCAGCTACAAGGTGTATTTCGGCACCCTCGCCGTCTCCACCAGCGTCAGTGAGTTAACCGTTTCTCCGCAGGACGGCGTCCGCACCTGGCAGGTCGGCGCGATCAACTCCGGTGGCGAAACCAAGGGCGCCATCTGGCAGTACACGCTCGACCGAATCGCCCCCACCGCCGCGCTCACGCCCCCTACCCCCACCCGGAACTCCAGCTACGTGGACATTACCGTCACGTACAACGATGCCGTCTCCGGCGTGAACAGCGCCTCGCTCGACATCAATGACATCCTCATCACAGGCCCGAATGGCTTCAGTGCCGCGCCGGTGACTCTAACGACCACCCCCAACCCCAGCACCCCGTCCGCCTACGACGTCACCTACCGCGTGAATGCGCCGGGCGGAACGTGGGACATGGCTGACAACGGGACCTACACCGTCTCGCAGGCCGCCTCCCAAGTCTCCGACGTCGCCACCAACGCACGCGCCGCCGGCGCGATCGGTACCTTCATCGTTTCCAACACCTATGCCTACAAGTCCGGTGGCAACCTCGTCGTCGATTACGACGGCACCAACCAGCCCCTCCAGATCAGCGAGACCGGCGGTAACGCGACCACCGTTCAAAACGGCGTCACCCTCAACTTCACCGGCGTCACCAGCGTTCAGGTTAACACCACCAGCGCCAGCAACACGCTGAAGCTCAACGGCGTCTCTGTACCCCTCGCCTTCACCGGGGGCAACGGCTTGGAGAACCTCGAGATCGCCGCCGGCAGCTACACGTTCGCCAGCAACATGGGCACGCTCAACCCCGCGCTGAACGTCACCGTTCAATCTGGCGCGAGCCTCGCCATCGGTTCCGCTCAGCGGCTGGCTGGTCTGACCCTCAACGGCACCGCAACCGCCGTCATGAGCTCCGGCGGTAACCTGCTGCACCTTAACAATCTCAGCATCGCTCCCGCTGCCGCCCTCGATCTGAAGAACAACAACATGGTCGTGGAGAACGGCAACTTCGCCGCGATCTACAGCCTCGTCTTCCAGGGCTACCGTGACTCGGCCGACTCCGCGGCCACCGGAATCATTTCCACCACCGGACAAACCATGGACGGGCATCCAATTCTGGCCACCTTCGATAATGCTGTGCTGAACAGCGGTAACTGGCCCTTCGGCGGTCAGAGCGTGGTCGGCGCTAATGCCGTTCTCTGTCAGTTCGCCTATATCGGAGACGCCGATCTCAATGGCATGGTCACGCCGGACGATTACGGGGCGATCGACTCCAATCTCGGTAGCCATCCCGGCGATGGCGCTTCCAGCGGCGGGATGAACTGGTTCGCCGGCGACTGGAACTTCGACGGCGACATCACGCCCGACGATTACGGCGGCGTCGACGCCAACCTCGGCCTCGGCGGAGGAAACCCCCTCGCCGCCAACGGCCCGGTCTTCAACCAATCCCCCATCACCGCTGAATCCAAGGACAGCTCGCAGCGCGAAGACCTCGTCTCCGTCCTCGGCTGATCGCGTCTTCACCAACCCGACAATCACGAGGCGCTGCCCACGCAGCGCCTCTTTCTTTATCAGGACCTGAAATCTTCACCCTCACCTTCAGCTTCTCGCGGATTTGACGGGAAATTCTCGGTGCGCGCGGGTAAAACGTCGGCTCACCCCAGGAGCCTGCACCATGAGATCCCGCCTGACCGCATTGCTCTTCGTCATCACGGGCGCCCTGTCGATGCTGCTGCTCAGCGGCTGCGCCGCGCTTGGCGTCGCCGCGCACGCGATGCCGCCGCCCACGGTTCTTCCCGCTTACAACGGACTCGCCGGCCAGAGCGTCGGCGTGATGGTCTGGGCCGACCGCGGCGTGCGCATCGATTTCCCCGCGATGCAGGTCGATCTGGCCAATGCCGTGCAGAAGCGATTGCAAGCCGCAACCCCCAAAGCGAAGCAACTCAAAGGAGCGACATTTCCCGTGCAGCCGGCGTCGATCGTCCGCTACCAGCAGGACCACCCGGAAATTGAAGGCTCCCCGGTCGCCCAGGTCGCGCCGCGCCTCGGCGTCAGCCGGCTCGTTTACATCGAGATCGAAAACTTTGCCACGCGCTCGGATCTCTCCGTCGACCTTTTCCGCGGCACTGCATCGGCCAGCATCAAAGTCCTTGAAATCACCGGCCAGCAAGCCAACACGGGCTACAACGAAAGCGGCATCAAGGTCGCCTTTCCGCCCAAGGCGCCGCGCGAAGGCATCCCCAACGTCGGCGACTACCGCATCTACGCCGGCACCATCGACTCCCTCGCCACCCAGATCGCCAACCGCCTCCTTCCCCACGAGGAGGAAGAGCGATGATGGCGACCTGTTTACGATACGCAAAATCCTTCTTGCGCGGCATGG
>DASVUC010000148.1:0-4398 GCA_036387255.1 Tepidisphaeraceae bacterium
AGGTGGGGAAAGGGAAGGCGTTTGCAATGGGAGCTGCCGTGTATCGACGACGTCGGAGTCTCCCTTTCCGGTAGACCCTCACTCTCTCTTCCCCTCTCCCGGTACCCCGGGAGAGGGCAGGGTGAGGGCTCTTTCGCGACAACTATTGGTTAGTTTCACCGTCAGCCAAGCTCCCTCTCCCGCACCCAGGAGAGGGCGAGAGGATTACGCCACTACGTCTTCTTCGTCTGAATCTGCGAAATAAACGCGTCGGCTTCGGCGATGCTCTTTTCCATCTCTTTGATCAACTTGTCGATGTCGCCGCCGAGTTCGACTTCGGTGCCTTGCAGGGATGCGATGGCCTGGGCGTTGAGGTTGTGCTTGATGAACAGGACGCGGTTCTTGAAGCGCGTCAGCACCGGCTGCATCGTCGCGGCGGCGGAGTCCATGCGATCAATCATCTGCTGATAGCTTTGCTGCGTGCGGTCGTAGAGCGATTGGCTCTGGCGCTGGAGGGAGGGGTCGTCCTTGATCTCCTTGATTTCGCCTCGCCACTCCGTGAAGAGTGCGCCCGCGACGTTCTTGACGGCCGCGACTTTGCTGTTGACCTGCTCGGCCTGGGATTCGCACCCTTCGTATTGCTTATTCAGCTTATTGTACATCGCCTCCAGGTCGCCGCCCTGGAACTTGACGACGCTCTTGAACTGTTCGAGCGCACTGGCGAACTGCTGCTTGGCTTCGACCTGTTCCTGCCGGGCGGCTTTGACGTTGTCGACGAGGCGCTCGCGCTTGGCGTAGCCGAACTTTTCCCAGGCGTTGTAGTAGGCGCTGCGCGTGGTGGCGCAGCCAACGAGGAGGGCGAAGATGACGGAGACAGCAACGGGTCGGAAGCAGGCGCGGGTCATAGAGGTTCCTCTGGTTCTGATGCGCGACCTTCGGCCGCGGCGGTGGCGATCATACTCGCGCTCGCCGCTTTCCCGCCACCGTCTCTTTTCGGCGGCGGCGTCGCGGATACGATTGGCCCTGTGACACAAGACACACAAAGTCCGATTCCGGTAGCGGTCATTGGCTGCGGGCGCATGGGGCAGTTGCACGCACGGGTTTATTCACAGATGGATTCGGTGCGCCTGGTGGGAGTGCATGATGCGGATCCGGATGTTGCCGTATCCGTCACGGAGAAATTTGGCGGCGAAGTCTTCAAGAAAGTGGAAGACCTGGCCGATCGCGTGGCGGCGGTGACGATTGCGGTGCCGACGCAGTTTCACGCATTCGTCGCCGAGCCGCTGCTGCGCCGCGGGGTGGCGTGCCTGATCGAGAAGCCGCTGGCCAAGGACGCCGAGGAAGCCCGGCAGATCGCTAACTGGGCGCGAGAGCATAAGGCGGTGGTGCAGGTGGGGCACATCGAACGCTTCAATCCGGCGATTCGGTCCATGTCTCGCCTCGGGATCGCGCCCCGGTTTATCGAGGTCGTTCGCATCAGCCCACTCACGTTCCGGTCCATTGACGTGGGCGTTGTGCTGGATGTGATGATCCACGACATCGATATTGTGCTGCAACTGGCGCAGTCCAAGGTGGCGCAGATCGACGCGGTGGGTGTGGGCGTGATCGGATCGGCGGAAGATGTCTGCAACGCCCGCCTACGCTTCGAAAATGGGTGCGTCGCGAACCTGACGGCATCAAGATTGGCGCTCAAGACCGAGCGGAAGCTGCGGGTGTTTTCGCCGGAGGCTTACATCTCCATCGACTATCAGAAAAAGTACGGCATTGTCGCGCGTAAGACCGAGAACCTCACAGCCATCCGCGACACAGTGACGCGCATTCGGGCGGGCGACATTGAGGACCTCTCGCAGATTGACTTCACGGAACTGGTGAACGTGGAGGAGTTGCAGATCGACGACATCGAGCCGCTGCGGGCGGAATTGGACTCCTTCATCGACGCGGTGCGGGGCAAGAGCAAGCCCGTGGTGACGGCGGAGGATGGCGTGGCGGCGGTGGAGCTTGCGCAGCGGATCGTTGATGCGACGGGAAAGCAGGTTTTGTGACGAAACAAGCGAGCCGACTCAATCCCTGCGGCGGGCGACAAAGGCCCAGTACTCGTCCTTGCCCACGGCGAGTTCGAGTCCGAGGGTGCTGTCGCCGACGATGTCATGACCCGAGCGCATGATCAGATCCGCCCAGAGCGAGCGCCCAAGAACGCTGTAGTGGTTGCGGTTGGTCTGGTGCTGGGCGGCGGTGTCGGGCGCCGGAATCTCGACATACAGCCAACCCATTGGCTTGAGCACCCTGCGAAGCTCGCTGAGCGTGAAATACGGGAAAATGCTGTGCTCGAGCGTGTGCCGGCACCAGACGAGGTCGAAAGTTTCGTCTGGGAAATCCAGGAACGATTGGTCCATCTCGCGCACGTCGTAGCCTTGCGCGGTGCAGGCGGCCATGTCTTCGGGATTGATGGTGATGCCGATGGCGTTCATCTTGCGCTGGCGGAAGTGCTCGAGCGCCACGCCCTGCCCGCACCCGACATCCAGGATGGTTGACCCTTCGGGAAGCTTGGTGAGGTCCATCACCTGCGGGAGCATCTTCGCCGTCACCTGATCATGAACCGGCGAGCGCGGCTCAGGGTATGTCTCGTTCTTGATGCGCTCGAGAAAATCTTCCAGACGACGAACGTGCTCTTCGGTCAGCTTCATGTGGCGGCGCTACTTCCTGGCCCAGGCGGTGTAATTTTCCATAGCCATGTCCAGTGCGGTGTTCATCATGCTGTCGCTGGACCGGACGACGGCCTGCTGTTTGAGCTGCTCCTGCACTTGCCGGCGCATGGCATTGAACTGCTCGGCGCGGAGCTTCTCGCCAATCGCCCGCTGCGCCTGCTCTTCTTCGAAAGGGACGATCCGGCCAGTGGACTTTTCCTCTACCTTCGCGATGTAGAACGCATCCGGCGATTCCACGATGTTGGTAATCGAACCGACCGGCGCTGACCAGACAGCTTGATCCACGCGCGCATCGGCGAACGCGCCGCGGGTAAGCGAAAGCTCCCCCCCGGTGCGAATCAGCGCAGGGTCGTTCGTGGTGCTCGCGACGGCGGCAAAATCCTCGCCGGATCCCACAACGCGGCGGCGGATTTCCTCGATCTTTGCCCGCGCCTGCTGACGATCGCCCACCTGCTGCACGGCGATCTTGATCAGGCGGAAACGAACTTTCTCCGGAACCGTGAACTCTGTGGCGATGTGCTGGTCGTCGTAGCGGCGCATGTCGTCGGCAGTAACCTGGATGCGCGGGACCAGGCGCTTCTGCCAGAAGATCTGGCTCATGAAAAAGCGGTACTGCTCGTTGATCATCTCATCAAAGTCCTGCCCCTGATCGGCGGCGACTTTGCGCGCGATCTCCACCGAGCGCGCCTCGGCGACTTTGTGGCGGCGCCAGTCCTGGGTCATCATCTGGGCCAGCTCTTTTTCCTTCGTATCAAGGTTGCGCTGCGCCGCCGCATAGTCGAGCTCGAGCGTGATCAGCGCCTGGACCTGATCGCGGATCTCGCGCATTGCCTCCTGGCGAAACTGCTGACGGTTCGTTTCACGCGCGCGGGCGGCAAGGATCGGCGCGATCTGCCCCACCACTTTGTCGGCGTAAATGGGAACATTGTTCACCTCAGCGACCACACCGCCGACGGTTAGATACTGGCCGCTGGACGGGCTGGTGGTGAACCGCGGCGCGGACGCGCGCGTCGAGGAGAGATCGAACGGCCGATCCACCGGCGAGACAACGTTTTGGCGAACCACCGGGGAGATGTGCGAAACCGAATTCGCGTCGACTTCACCCGCCTCTCGTCGACGATGCGTGGCGTCTTCCGGTGTTCCCACGCGGCCCTGCGGGTTGGGGTGCTCCGTTTGAAGAGCGCCGCCACGGTCCACGGGAGAAGTCGGATCCGTCGGAATGGTCGCTTTCGACGGCGCAAACGCGCTGGTGCGCAGCGGCGACGGGCCGCGATTCTCGCTGTTGCACCCCGCGAGCAGTGATCCGATCAGCAGGATTGCGGGCAGGAATTTGAGCGTCATGTCGCGCCTCTGAAGCATGAAGATCACCGGATGAATCGCATGTCGCCGAAGTCGGGCGCCAGGGGCGGCGCGCCGGTAAAGGGCCGGAAACCCGCTGGCCAGTAGACAAAGAACGCCTTACCAAGCATGAACCGGTCCGGCACGCGCCCCGCGTCGACCTTCAGGTTCTCGAACGGAAGCTCGATCGGCCGAGTCCAATAGCGTGCGTCACCGCTGATCAGCGCGTTGTCGCCCATAACGAAGTACTCGTCCTTGCCCAGGTGCATCACGTTGTGCGGCGTCCCCGCGAAAGGCGCGCCGTCGGCACGATTACCGCGATTGATGTAGAAGATGTCGCGCGCCAGGTTCAGGTGAGAAATCGTCGCCTGCTGGT
>DASVUC010000149.1:0-6354 GCA_036387255.1 Tepidisphaeraceae bacterium
ACGAATTGCAAGACCCGCCACGCCAACATCTTGCTGCACCCGATCGGTGCCTTGTTCCAGGGCCACCCTGTATTTAGCCCCCAGTGAATACACCGCGGGTGCCCGCTCCCCCGCTCCTAAACCCCCAATTGCGCCAAAAACCACTCCCGCGCGCAGCGCTCTGAAATCTGAAATCTGAAATTTGAAATTTTTCCCTCTTCCACCCCCGCCACGCCACATCCGCCTCCGCAGCAGCGCTTTCGCGCGCAGCGCCGCACCAGAAGTAGAGACATGACTTCTCGCAATCAGTCCTCTCCCCCGCCAAGCGCTCTCGCCCCGCGCTCCCCCACCCTCCATCGCTTCGCGCCCCCTTCGCATCTTCGCGACTTCGCGGTCCATTCCCAATCCCGCACCCGACAAATCGTCGTGCACAAAACTGCACAAATCGGAACCTTTCCACGGAGGTCGCCCTCCACCCCTCTTCCATCCCGGCTCTTGCCGAGCGCCTTCTTGCGCCCGCCCCTCACATCCCGCCCAACCCCTCGCTTCGGTCCCTGCACCCAGGCACATCACGCCCCATAACCCGTAACGCCCGCCCCACTCGCTTCCACATATCGTATGTCCTTGATTCACAGGAGCACACGTGTTTGAGATGCTTGAATCGCGAACTCTCTTCGCCGCCTTCGCCCACATCGACGCCAACAAGGTCCTCGTCGTCGACGGCACCGAAGCCGCCGACAAGATCAGTCTCACCTACAGCGGTCTTAGCGTCACCGTTAGCCTGAACGGAAAATCGCAGGTCTTTGACCGCGACCTGATGCAGGACAACTCCGACCTCACGCAGGTCCGGATCAACGGCTACGCCGGTAACGACAGAATCATTGCCGACTTCAACACCCCGCTGAACATCGCCGTCTACGCCGGCGCTGGTAACGACGTTGTATCCACCGGTCGCGGACGCGACTTCGTCTCCGGCGGCGACGGCAACGACACCATCAATGGCGGCTTCTACAACGATGTCCTCTACGGCGACGCCGGCGCTGATCTCATTCAGGGCAGCGACGGCCGCGACCTCATCAAGGGCGGCGGCGGTAACGACATCCTCGCCGGTAATGGCGGCAACGACGTCGTCTACGGCAACGGCGGTCGCGACGTCCTCACCGGCGGCTCCGGCGACGACTCCCTCTACGGCGGCATCGGCATCGGTGACACCCTCATCGGCCAAACCGGTAACGACTACGCCGCCTACGACCCCGGCGACCGCTATCTCGACAAGATCGAGCAATTGGTCAAGTAGCGGCGGAGAGCGTTTGAGTTTTCCCGCATCTGCGCTTATCTGAAGCTCGTTCTTCAACTGGAGCGTTTTGATGCGACCCACTCGCCGTTCGTTTATCCAATCGTCTTTGGCTGCCGCGGCGATGGCGGCGGCCTCGCCTGTCCTGCTCGCGCAGGAGCAGCCGAAGAAAAAGATCGGCTACGCAATCGTCGGCCTCGGGGTGCTCAACACGCGACAGATCCTCCCCGCCTTCGCGCACACCCAGAACGCCCGGCCCGTCGCGCTCGTCTCAGGGCATCCAGAGAAAGCCAAGGCCCTCGCCCCGCAGTACAACATCCCCGACTCGCACGTCTACACCTACGAAACCTACGACAAGATCAAGGACAACCCCGACATCGACGCCGTCTACATCGCGCTGCCGAATTCCATGCACGCCGAGTACACCATCCGCGCCGCCGAGGCGGGAAAGCACGTGCTGTGCGAGAAACCAATGGCCAATACGCCCGAAGAATGCCAGCGGATGATCGACGCGTGTAAGAAAGCCGACCGGAAACTGATGATCGCCTATCGGATGCAGTATGAGCCACACACGATCGCCGCTATCGAAATGATCCGCTCCGGCGCGCTGGGCAAGCTTCGCCTGATCCAGTCGATCCACTCGTTCAACATCGCGCCGGATCAGTGGAGGCTGGACAAGAAGCTCGCAGGCGGCGGGCCTCTGGTGGACATCGGGATCTACTGCCTGAACGCCTCGCGATACCTCAGCGGCGAGGAGCCGGTGGAGGTGACGGCACAGTCGGTGCAGCCGGCGAATGATCCCCGCTTCAAGGAAGTGGAGCAGCAGACCGTCTTCTCACTGAAGTTCCCGTCCGGATGTCTCGCAAGCTGCGTGACAAGCTACGCGCACCGCTACGAGGGGCGGGCGACGGCATACTGCGAAAAGGCGACGGTCGATCTTAACCCGGCGTTTCCGTATCGCGGCGTGAAGCTTTCGCTGACGCCCCCGCCGCAGAACATGCCGGCGATTCCAGACGTGGATCAGTTCGCGCTGGAGCTGGATCATTTCGCGGATTGCGTTGCCACGAACAAGACGCCCAAGACGCCCGGCGAAGAAGGATTGCGCGATCAGAAGCTCATCGCGGCGATCTACCAGGCGGCGGAGACCGGAAAAGCGGTGAAGGTTTAGATCTGTCTGGTATCTCTGCCATGAGAGGGAGTCTCGGCTTCATCACCGGGACTTGTTATGGCTTCCGTTGCCGCCCCAGGCGTACCAGCCGTCGGCGTCTTTGTCGTTGGTTTGGATGCAGATGATTCGCCCGTCGGTGGTGCCGACGTAAACGTTTCCTTCCGCGAGCGTGGGCTGGAACGCCATCGGCTGCTTCAGCGCGTAGACGAAATTGGCATGACCATCCGCCTGGCGCAGGCTGGCGAGGTGACCGGATGCCGAGCACACGTAGAGGTTCTTCTCCCCGAGCGCGGGAGGCGCGAAGAGCTGAACGTCTTTGGCAACGTCCTTGCCCGTCGCCTCGCAGCGCCACGCTGTCGCTCCATCGGCGAACGCAACGCAGTTCAGCGCATTGCCCTGAGCGTTGAGCAGTTGCCCGTTGGCGTACGCCGCCCGCGCGCCCTGGTATGACCACCCTACCGCGACGGAGCCGATGTTCAGGTGCGACTGCGCAGCGGGAGATTCGGCGGTGATCGCCTGTGCGGAGAAGCCGACGGAGCTGTCCAGCGAGTATTCCTGCGATTTGGAGAACGCGCTGTTGCCTGCCGCTCCGGGCTTAAGGTACTTCGCATCACCCGCGGCCAGGATGGTCTTGTCCTTTTCCGCTCCGCTGGCGACGTCGACGCGCTTGATCCCTTCGCTGATCTTGCCGTTTTCCTTGAACTTTTGCGTCATGACGAGGTTCCCCTGCACGATCAGCGGCGCGCTGGTGCCGGCGTTTTTCTTCTGCCAGAAGATCGAGCCGGTGTTCGCGTCGATTGCAAAGCTCGTCCCGTCGAAGCACGTGACGAAGACCTTGTCGCCCTCGACCACGGGCGCGGAGACGACGTCAGCGGTGATGTCCTGTTCCCACAGGTGCTTGCCGGTCTTCAGGTCCGAGCAGAGCAGGCGATGCCCCCAGTCTTTGGCTGGACCGGGATTGGGCGCGGGGACCGGATCGTCATTCAATCGGCCCTTCGCATCCACCATCTGCACGCCGTGCGGATGACCGCCGGGGTAGGCCATGTAGATCTTCCCCTTGGCGACGGCCGGTTGGCTCATAAGCGGGTCGCCGAGCCACTCCTTCCATTTCTGTTTGCCAGTTCTGGCATCGACGACCTCCATCTCGCAGCTTTCGGTGTTGAAGATGATGTCTTCTTCATCGTCGCTGACGACGGCCGCGGTCGGTCCGTCATCGCCGCAGATATGCTTCCAGGCAACCGTTCCGGTCTTGGCGTCGATGGCATAAAACTCATGGCTGCCATACCCGCCGCCGACGAAGAGCAAACCTTTCGTCTTCGAATAAGCCGGCGTGGCGATGGGCCGATTTCCCGGCAGGCGAGTGACCCACCCCTTTTTCCCGTCGCCGGTCTGGAACCACACCGGCGTGAGCTCCTGCTTCGCATGAGGCAAATTCACCGCGACCGCCTGATCCAGATCGAGCGCAATGGTGTTGGCCGGTTTGGTTGTGGGGGCGGCAGCGGTCTCGATAGGCGCGGGCGCGGTCGTGGAGGCGTGGGCCGCTTTAACTTGTGCCTGGGCCACGGGTTCGGTGGTTGACGGGCGCGGCTTGTGCGAGTTCATCTTGGCGCAGGATAGGCCGCCGATTGTCCCCAGGATCACCCCAGCCCAAACGAATGCGCTCGACCGGCTCATCGTCATGGTCCACCTCTTGTTGTTGGCCAAACGGCTCAGACGCGGCATGTTCTGCGGAGTTTCCCGCATCACGGAATATTGACGGCCGCTGTTCTCCGTGACTCAGGCTTCTTTTTCCACCGCGCCGATCGCCGCCGGTAGCGCCTCGATGACGTCACGGGCCAGCGGGCTCCGCAACCCCAGCTTCCCGCTCGCCTGCTCGCCGGCTCGTCCATGAAGGTGCACCGCGCACGTCGCCGCATCGAATCGATCCATCCCCAGCGCCAGCAGCGAACCCATAATTCCGCTGAGCACATCCCCCGATCCCGCCTTTGAGAGCGCACTGTTGCCGGTCGTGTTGATGTAGACGCGGCCGTCCGGATCAGCGACGACCGTCCTGTCGCCCTTGAGCACCACAACCTGTCCAAACGCATGCGCGGCTTCAAGCGCGATCCTAACGCGCCCCTCATCATCCGCCGGAACGTCGGTTTCTCCGATCAGCCGCCCCAGTCGCTTCATCTCGCCCGGGTGCGGCGTGAGCACCGCGTGCGCCTTGAACCACTTGGGCCATTTCTTCTCCTTCGAGAGCAGGTTCAATGCGTCGGCATCGACGACCATGGGTTTTTCAAGCCGCGTCAGGCGCTGCACTCTTCCCAGCGCCTCGGGCGTCTGCCCCAGTCCGGGTCCGATGACAATGGCATCGGCCTGCTCCGCCGCCTCGAGGAGCATGTCTTTCCCCGCCATCTTCCCAAGCCCCACGCCGATGAGTTCCGGTGTGATTGAGAGCGCGTGCGCGAGGATGGAACGAGGCACCGCGATCTGCACAAGCCCCGAACCCATGCGCAGGGCCGCGGTTCCCGCCAGCACAGGCGCGCCGATCATCCCCTCGTTCCCCCCCACCACCAGCACGCGGCCAAACAGCCCCTTATGCCCACTCGCCGACCGGGGTGGAAGCGCCGCGGGCCGATCAACCTTGATCACGTCCATAGTCACCTCGCATCTTCGCAAGCGCCGTTGCAACAATCACCCGGTCAACCCGATCGAGACACCCGGCGTTATAATCTGCCCTGATGCGCATGGCGCTGGTCGATTTTGTCGATTGGGACTATGACGTCGACACGCCCTTCGAGCGACCGCTCGGCGGGGCGCACTCGGCGGCATGTTATCTCGCGATCGCGCTCGCCCGGCAGAATCACCAAACTCTCTACATCAACAACACCACCCGGCCGGGCTTGCGCCGCGGCGTACACTGTGCCAACTGGCAGCAGATCGCCCCGCCGCGCTTGGGGGATGTTGGCGCAGATGCATACATCGTGCTGCTGGGCGCGGGGAATGGGCGCGCGCTTAAGAATGTCATCGCGCCCCAATCAAAGCTGATCCTGTGGACGGGCCACGCGCACACTGAATCTGACGTGCAGTACCTGAGCAACCCGCTCGAGCGCGATGCTTACAACGGCATCGCGCTGGTGAGCGAGTGGCAGGCCGCCCGCTACCGCGAACACTTCCACATCCCCACTGAGCGCATCGGCATCTTGCGCAATGCAATCTCCCCCGCGTTTGAGAATGTGTTTCCAGCGGCGGCGCCAATCCTCTCGCAGAAGCCACAACCGCCGATCTTCGCCTACACCAGCACGCCCTTCCGCGGGCTGCACGTGCTGCTGGACCTCTGGCCGCGCATCCGCGAGCGCATCCCCGGTTCCGTCTTACGCGTCTTCTCCAGCATGCAGGTGTATAACATGGCCCCCAGCGCAGACGCCGCCGCTTACGGGGTGTTGTACGATCGATGCCGGACGATGGAAGGCGTCGAGTATCTGGGCGCCGTTCCCCAACCCGAATTGGCGCAGCAACTCAAGCAAGCCTCGCTGCTGGTGTATCCCAACACGTTTGCAGAGACGAGCTGCATCTCTGTCATGGAAGCCATGGCCGCGGGATGCGACATCGTGACGACGGCGCTGGGGGCGCTGCCGGAAACGCTGGGCGCGTTTGGTCAGGCAATTACCCCTGGCCCGCAGTATGCGGAGCAGTTCATTGACGCGGTCGTGAGGCGGGCCGCGAGCTATGGTGAAGATCGCGCGCGGGCGCTGGTCGATCACGCGCAGCGGAATCTGACTTGGGACGTGCGTGCCCGGGAGTGGACGGAATGGATCGCCAGGTTGTGATGAACGTCACTCAATGACAAGCGATCACACCACCACGCTCGACGTGATCGCATCCAGATCCAGCCCCGAAGTCATCCCCGCGCCCAGCAGCACATGCGCCA
>DASVUC010000150.1:0-8496 GCA_036387255.1 Tepidisphaeraceae bacterium
GGACGTGCTTGCCGCGGGGGAGCCGCGTGGTGATGGGACGGACGAGCTCGCAGAGGGTGAATTTGAGCTTTGCCAAAAGGACTTCTCCAAGCAGAATCGCAGGTGGAATCTAGCAGAAGAGGTGGTGAGGATCGAATGAGAGGCGTGGTGATCGGGAGAGGTGGCGATGCTGGTTCATCGGGGCAGAGCCCTCACCCTGCCCTCTCCCGGTACTCCGGGAGAGGGGAAAAGGGGAAAAGGTGAAAGTGGGGGAAGCGGGAAGAAGTGGAGTGAATGATGCGTGTGACGCAGGAGCAGATCGAGCGGTTGGTGCAGGAGGGGTTTGTTGTGGTGCCGGGGTTTTTGACGGAGGAGGAACTGGCAGCGGCAAAGGAGAACTTCCTGCAATACTTTCCGACGGCTGAAGCGCTCGCGGCAAATCCGTCGGAGCATGAAGAGCTGATGGAGGAGGCGGATGCGGGGCAGGTGGAGTTTCCGTTTGAGGGCGACGCGCTCAATGAAGTTTCGACGCATCCGGAACTGATCGCGCTCGTGGAGAAGCTTCTGGGGACAAAGGATGTGCTCTTATCGCAGAGCGCGATCTGGGCGAAGTACGCGGGGGCGGGGGATTATGAGCAGGGGCTGCATTTGGATTACCAGGGGAACACGCTGGTGGTGCCTCGGGATGATGGAGACTACCGGCAGGTGAACATGATCCTTTACTACACGGATGTGACACCGGCGCTGGGGCCGACGTATGTGGTGTCGCAGGAGAAGACGAGGGACGTGGCGCTGTGGCCGGCGTTTAAGCCTCGAAAGAAGTTTCCGGAGTTGTACAAGATGGAGGAGCCGATCTCGGCGAAGGCGGGGTCGCTGCTGATTTTCTCGATGCGGACGCTGCATCGGGCCAGCGCGATCGTGGCGAAGGCGGGGGCGCGGTTTTCGCATCACATGATCTGGCGGAGCGGGCGGCACGGGTTTCAGGGGTTTCATCTTTGGGCGGCGAAGGGGGAAGATCCGAATATGCAGAAGTTCATCGCGCGGGCAACGCCGAGGCAGAGGGAGGTGCTGGGGTTTCCGCGCGTGGGGGATGAATACTGGAATGAGGAGACGGTGGCGGCAGTGGGACTGCGGTATCCGGGGATGGATGTGGGGGTGTACCGGAGGGGGTGATGGTTTGGGAGGTGTAGACCCTCACCCCTGCCCTCTCCCGGGTACGGGAGAGGGGGTGGGTTGCTGGTGAAGTCGGATTGATTCGTTATTGGAGAGGAGCCCTCACCCTGCCCTCTCCCGGAGTACCGGGAGAGGGGAATATGGGGGAGGTGCGGCTCACGCTTTGGTGAGCTTGCGGTACTTGATCCGGTGCGGGCGGTCCGCGTCTGTTCCTAGTCTCTTGTGGCGGTCTTCCTCGTAGGTTTGGAAGTTGCCTTCGTGGAAGACGATTTGGCTGTCGCCTTCGAAGGCGAGGATGTGGGTGGCGGTTCGGTCGAGGAACCAGCGGTCGTGGCTGATGATCACGGCGCAGCCGGCGAAGTTTTCCAGGGCTTCTTCCAAGGCGCGCATGGTGTTGACGTCCAGATCGTTCGTCGGTTCGTCGAGCAGAATCACGTTGCCTCCGGACTTGAGCATTCGGGCGAGGTGGATTCGGTTTCGTTCACCGCCGGAGAGGACGGAGAGTTTTTTGGATTGGTCGGTGCCGGTGAAGCCGAAGCGGGAGACGTAGGCTCGGGCGTTCACTTCGACGTTTCCAAGTTTGATCTTTTCGGGGAGGGTAGCATCGGGGGATGTGCCGGGTTCGCGGACGATGCCTTGGAAGACGGTGTCGTCGTCGCGGAGGTAGTCGCGCGATTGCTCGAGGTAGGCGAGTTTGGCCGATTCGCCGATGGAGAAGTTTCCCCTATCTGGTTTTTCTTCGCCGATGATCATTCTGAAGAGGGTGGTTTTGCCGGCGCCGTTGGGGCCGATGACGCCGACGATGCCGCCGGGGGGGAGGGCGAAGCTCATGTTGTCCATGAGGAGCTTGTCGCCGAAGCTCTTGGTGACGTTGGTGGCTTCGAGAACCTTCTGGCCGAGGCGCGGGCCGGGCGGGATGTAGATTTCAATCTCGGCTTCTTTCTGTTTCGCATCCTGCGCGAGCATGGCTTCGTACTTGGCGATGCGCGCCTTGCCCTTGGCTTGCCGGGCGCGGGCGGATTGGCGAACCCATTCGAGCTCGCGCGCCAGCGCCTTCTGGCGATTGGATTCCTGTTTTTCTTCGACGGCGAGGCGGGCTTTTTTCTGCTCGAGCCAGGAGGAGTAATTGCCTTTCCAGGGAATGCCTTCACCCCGGTCCAGCTCAAGGATCCACCCGGCGACGTTGTCGAGGAAGTAGCGGTCGTGGGTGACTGCGATGATGGTTCCTTCGTAGCGCTGGAGGTGCTGCTCGAGCCACTGGACGGACTCGGCGTCGAGATGATTGGTGGGCTCGTCGAGGATGAGGATGTCGGGCTTCTGAAGCAGCAGTCGGCAGAGTGCGACGCGGCGCTTCTCGCCGCCGGAGAGGTGATCGACCTTACTGTCCGCGGGCGGGGTGCGAAGAGCATCCATGGCCATCTCGAGCTGGCTGTCGAGATCCCAGAGGTTCTGGTGATCAATCTTTTCCTGGAGCTCGCCCTGTTTTTCCAGGAGCTTTTCCATCTCGTCGGGATCTAGGTTGGGGTCGCCGAGTTTTTCTGAAATTTCGTTGAAGCGTTTGACGAGATTTACCTTTTCGCCCAGCCCCTGCTCCACGATCTGGAGGACGGTTTTGCCGGCCTCGAGGTGGGGTTCCTGGGGGAGGTGGCCGATGGTGAAGCCGGGGGCGAGGCTGATTTTGCCGTCAAAGTTCTTATCCGCTCCGGCGAGAATTTTAAGGAGCGAGGATTTTCCCGCGCCGTTGAGCCCGAGGACGCCGATCTTGGCGCCGTAGAAATAGGAGAGGTGGATGTCCTTGAGGATGACCTTGCGCTCGTAGCTCTTGGAGACGCCGATCATGGAGTAGATGATTTTGTTGGGCTCTGTGACTGGAGGCATGGGGGAAGGATAGGACAGGTGAGGGAGAATTTGAACACAGGGCTGCGGCGAGGCGGCGAAGCAGGTCAGGGCGTGGACGCGGCTGAGGTGATCGGGCCATAGATGTAGAAGTTTTCGCTCGTTGGGGAGGGGTCGCCAAGGGTTTTGTAGAGGAGTGTGAGGTTGTGGGATTGGGGGTCGGGGAGGGGCCAGGTCCAGATGACTCGGATGGTGGGGAATTGGGCGCGGGCGCGATCGATGCGCTGCCAGGCTTGCTCGTTCATGAGGCGGGCGTTGTTGTTGTACTGGGCGTTCCAGGGGTTGTAGGAGGCGAAGCGTTCGAGGTTGAGGTTGTAGAACTCCCGGCACCGCAGGTACGGGAGAATGGCTTCGGCATTGAACGGGGCGGCGATGGGGTCGCGATCCCAACCCTTGGCGCAGATGACGGCGGCGGCTTGCCTGGCGTGGGAATACTGCACGCGGATTTCGGCGTCCCAGGCGATGACGGTCTGGATGCAGGCGGCGAAGAGGGCGGCGTGGAGGAGGGGGAAGAGGAGGTTGAACATCCTCTGGTCTTCGTCGTCAGTCGACATCATGCGCGTAATCTCCGCTTGGCTGATCCAGAGGGCAAAGAGGAGCCAGAGGAAGATGACGCCGGCGTGGCGAGCGGGGACGCACCATTTGCAGATGAAGATGTAAAAGAGCGCTGCAAGGCCGAGGAAAAACGTCGCCAGGATGAAGGGCGTGCGCGCGAGGTGAAAGATTGCTGCGAGCAGCAGGACGAGGTTAAGGATGAGCCAGAGGAAGTTCGTCAGGTCGGATCCGAAGGGGATGAAGAAGGCTCGGGTGAGGGTGTCGAGGAAGAACTCGGGGTACTTGATGAGCGGGCCGCCCGCGAGTTGTGCATCGCGGGGAGGCCAGAGCTGAACGGCGGCGAGTGCGCCGGCGAGCAGGAGGATCAGGAGCGCGATGAGCGCGTGCCGGTCACGGCGGTGTTGGCGGATGATCTCGATCGTGAAGAAGACGGCGACCGAGAAGGCGAAGATCGTGCCGAAAGGCGAGGTGCTGGCGAGGAAGAAGATGGTAAGGGCGAAGCGGATCGGACGGTCGCCGCGCGAGGCGTAACTCGCGGCGGTGAGGAAGAGGCCGAGTGCGAGAAGGCTGTAGTTACGCGGGATCGCGGCAAATTGATAGGCGAGGTAGTAGGAGAAGACAGCGAGCAGGCGGGTCTTGATCGGGAACGGCGCAAGCGCGAGCAGCGCGGCAGCGGCGGCGAGGGCGATGGCGTAGTGGACCCAGAGCATGGAGGCATAGGTGACGCCGGCTTTGGCGAAAGGCATCAGGATGAGGTACCAGAGCGCGGGACTGCCGACGTGTCGCGCGAAGTTGATGATCTGCGAAAGCGGGAGATCGCGCGCGGCGAGCCAGGCATCGGCTTCATCCTGGGCTGGTTCGTGAAACGAGACGACGACGGCGAGTCCGGCGGCGTAGAGGAGGAAGCCCGCGAGGAGGAGACAGCACGAATCGACTGGTAGATATCGCGCGGGTGCCCGAAGAACAGACATGGGCGGCATCATACTCGGCGATGGGATTGGGCGGTCGTGCGCAGTCGCGGGTTTGGCCAATCAGCGAACAACTGTGCTATGATTTCGCTCGCTCTAACCGGAGATTCCCGCTTGCGCTTTTGCCGCCTGATTGTCGGTCTTGTTCTGATCTGCTGCGGGTCGGTCGCTCGCGGCGAGTTTACATTCGTTCACGTCTCGGACATCCACATCGGGGCGCAGAACAACCATGAGACGGATGCGGCGCTGCTAAAGGAAATCGCGGAGCTGAATCCCAAACCTGCGTTCATCGTCAACACCGGCGACGTTTGCGAGAACGGGACCGATGAGCAATACACGCTGTACCAGGAGACGATGAAGAACCTGGGGGACGTGCGGGCGTTCGTCGCGCCGGGGAATCATGATGTGCGATGGAACCCGCGCGGCAAAGAAGGATATACGCGCGGAACGAGCGGGCCGCTCTATCAGTCCTGGGATCATGAGAACGTGCACTTCGTCACGCTCGATTCAACCGTGCTGCTGGAGCACTGGGGGCACATCTCGCAGGAGCAGCTGGACTGGCTGAAGAAGGATCTGGAGAAGGTGGGGACAGAGAGGCCGGTGGTGATTGGGTTTCATCACCCCATCGGCGGCGGGTACACGATGGTGGACAACCAGCAGGCGCTGATCGACCTGGTGGCCCCTTACAACGTGGTGCTGTGGCTCCAGGGCCATGGGCACGGGGATGTCGAGTGGAGCGTAAACGGGGCGGCGGCGACGATGGTGAAGGGGTTGTACCAGGGTTCGTACGACATCATCACTGTGACGGAGACGGAGATGAAGATCGTGAAGCGCTATCAGCCGGAGATTAAGCGCGAGCTGACCAGCAAGGAGGGAGAGCAGCCGACAAGTGCTCCCGCGCCGCAGCGCGCGAACCTGATGACCATCCCGCTGAAGAAGCCGAAAGCGCCCAAGTGGACGACCGAGCACTATCCGGCGGAGACGGCGCTGATGATCGTGGCGCACAAGGGGGAACTGCCGGCGGATGTGAAGATGGAATACCGCGTGGACGCGGAGAAGAACAAGGAGCTCCCGAGCGGCGGCGGCGACAAAGACACGTGGTTCACGAAGCTGTCGTATAAGGACCTGACGCCGGGCGTTCACGTGGTGACGGTGCAGGCGACGCTGCCGGACAAGCGGGCGTTTCAGCAGCCGATTACGATCGAGGTGCCGGGGAAGGTGAAGCCGGTGTGGGAGGTGAACGTAGGCGGGGCAATTCAGTCGCGGCTGGTGCGCTGGGAGAATTTGCTGCTGGTGACGACGATGGGGAACGACCTGGTGGCGCTGGACGCGGCGAGCGGACAGGAAAAATATCGTGTGCGCAGCGGCGGGCCGATTTTTGGCCAGCCGTTCGTATACGGCGAGACCTGCTACTTCGGCTCGGCGGATCACAACGTGTATGCGGTGAACGCGCGGACGGGGGAATTGAAGTGGAAGCAGCCGACCGGCGGCGCGGTGCTGGCAGGGTGCAACTTCGCAATGGGGAAAATTTGCGTCGGCTCGGTCGACACGAAGATCTACGGGCTCGACGCCGGCAGCGGCAGCGTGATGTGGACGGTGCAGGGGCAGAACATGTACCAGACGCAGACGGGGTCCGACGGCGAGCGGTTCTTCGTCGGTTCGTGGGACAACCACTTCCGCTGCATCGACGCCAAAGAGGGGCAGATGGTGTGGGACAAGGTGCTGGGGCGGCCGACGAAGGCGAAAAACTTTTCGCCGTACGCGCCGGCAATTACCTCCCCTGCGGTGGGCGATGGCAAAGTGTTCATCTCGACCAACGACGGGATCCTCCACGGCATCGACATTAACAGCGGCGATGAGGCGTGGCGGATCGACTGGAAGAAGATGGGGTACTCCAGTCCGCACTTTCGCGATGGGAAGGTTTATGGCGCGCTCAGCGATGAGGGAAAAACGTTCAGGGCCGAGGCAGCGACGGGCAAGATCGAGTGGACGTGCGAGACGGGATCGGTCATCTACGACTCCTCCTTCTGCACGGGCGGGCCGGGGATGGGCGTGAACGCGTTTATTGGGAACGTGAACGGAACCCTCAACGCGATCAACATGCAGAGCGGGAAACTGGATTACCAGTATTCGCTGGGGCCCGGTCACTTGCTGGCGTCGCCGGCGGCGGATGAGGAGAAGGTTTACATCGGGAACATGAGTGGGAAGGTGGTGGCGCTGCCGGTGGAAGCTAAACGTGACGTCGCCCCCGCATCAACCCAAACGGCCGAGAAGTAAAGTTAATATCCCGAAAGAGGATGCTTCATGTTCGTCCCGGCGCGACTACGGGAAGGTGATCATGCCCCGGGCGAGGTCGCCGGTGAGCATGTCGGCGTAGGCTTCGTTGACCTGCTCGAGCGGGTAGCGGCGGGTGATCATGTCGTCGAGGTTTAACTTTTTGCCGGCGTAGAGGTCGATGAATCGCGGAAAATCGCGCAGCGGGTTCACGCTGCCGTAGTAAGAACCTTTGATCGTTTTTTCCTGGCGCGCCAGGACGGCTGCGGGGAAGTTTGTCGCCGATCCCATGGGCGCCAGGCTGGCGAGGGTGAGCGTGCCGCCGGGGCGGGTGAGGGCAAGGGATCTTTCCTGGAGCGAGGGGACGCCGACGGCTTCGAAGACGTGATCCGCGCCGCGGCTGGCGGTATGCGCGTGGACGAATTTCAGCAGGTCATCATCGGCCAGGACGACTTTGTCGGCGCCGAAATGCTGGCCGATCCAGATCTTCTTGACGTTGGTGTCGATACCGAGGATGGGCGTCGCGCCGGCGAGGCGTAGACCCTGGACGATCGAGAGTCCGACGCCGCCGAGTCCGAGGACGACGGCGCTTTCGCCCGGCTGCACTTTCGCGGTGAACAGCGCGGCGCCGACGCCGGTGGCGACGGCGCAGCCGACGATCGCCGCGGCTTCGAGGGAGACGTCCTTGCGGATCTTCACGCAGCTCTGCCGCGGCACGACCGCGCGCTCCGCAAGGGCGGCCAGGCCGCAGTAGCTGAACAGGTCGCGCCCGCGCCACTTGAGGCGCGTGGTGCCATCGAGCATGCGTCCGGACCAGATGGCGTCGGTATACGTTTCGCAAAGACTCGCCCGATCGCGCACGCAGTAGAAGCATGACCCGCACGCGGGGGCCCAGTTGAGTATCACGTGATCGCCGGGTGCGAGATCTGCCACACCCGGTCCGACGGCTTCGACGACGCCCGCGCCTTCGTGGCCGGGGACGACGGGGAGCGGGTGCGTGGTCGCGCCGGTGGCGAGGTGCCAGTCGGAATGGCAGACGCCGACGGCGCGGATTTTGACGAGGACTTCACCCGCGCGGGGCTCGCCCAACTCCACGTCATCGACGAGGAATTTTTCGTTCGTGGAAGCGAGGATCGCCGCCTTGACCCGCATGGGCGGTATCGTGGCGAAAGGTCGGTGGGCGTCAATGCTCGGGCGGAGGGAGGATCAAGGATGGGGCCACAGAGGCCACCGAGACCACACAGAAAGATGCGAACATTGAACCCAACGTCGACATCACGCCCGGTGAAGGAGTGGTCCCGGCGGTAAAACGTCTGCGTTGATCGATCCAGCCGCTTCAGATCGCCCCGGATACTGCGGCCGGGGGAGAGGGACGAATGGGCGCTGATCAGCGGGCGCACATTGATTAGGCTGTGCTGGGCATGTGGAGCGTGAAACGATGTGCAGTGGTGCGGCCTCTTTTAATTGTCCCAGGAGGGATTTGCGCGTGATCAAGCGGGTTGAAGTCAGTGTCTTTGTCGCCGCAGCGGCGTTGTTCCATACTGCGTTGGCGCCGGCGCGGGCGGCCGAACCTTTTGCGTTGATCGTCGTGCCGGATACGCAGAACTATACGGACGATCCGAACGTCAACACCACGTACAACCTCGGCCAG
>DASVUC010000151.1:0-29211 GCA_036387255.1 Tepidisphaeraceae bacterium
CAGCGGGCTTCCCGGCCGCGGGCTCACGAGGCGCAGATGGGTGGAAAAGGGCGTGGAAACTGGTCGCGGCAGCACGAACAGGATGTCCGTCCCGATCGCGCTCATGGCTTTGGTCAGTCCATAGCACGCGGTACCAAGACCGCCGCTGATGAAAGGGGGAAATTCCCAGCCAAGCATGAAAACGCGCATATCCGAACCGTTTCTTCCGAAAGTCCCAGCGCCAATGCCGAAGCATCTACCAGCACATCACGCATTTGATGGGGAGAACTTGCAGCCCGACTCGAAGCGGCAAGCGCCGGTGTCACCAGCACTTACACTGGTAAGGTTCCGGCGGCAGCTTGTCAATACAAACCGCAGGCCTTGCCCATCTCGTCACTTAAAAATAAATGAGCGGCACCACTATCTGCAAGACGCGCGACATTTCAACTAAGGAAAATCGCCTCAGAAGCGCCGCCGGCGCCGGTGACGAAAGCACAATGTAACGCCGCCGCTGACATTGTCCAAGGCAACGCCACTTGCCACACACGCGCATCTTCCGCCATGGCCTTGGAACGCCGCGTTGATCCCTCTACGATTCCTCCATCACCCACGTTGAAGTCCCCATTATCTATTCGCCCCGACTGATCGCGCCGCAGCTTTCAATCCTCGGCCGGCTCATCGCGCTCGCGGTCTCGCTGACGTGCCTGGCGATGCTCGTGATGGGCGCCTGGCTCACCCCCTCCCCCACCGGTGTGGGAACACATACCCAGGCCAGGTTCCAATCCTGCGCGTTCCTCGCCGTCACGCGAATCCCCTGTCCTACCTGCGGCATGACCACCGCCACCGCATGGTTCGTGCGCGGCCACTTCCTCGCTTCGCTCTACAATCAGCCGATGGGCTTCGTCATCGCGCTGATCGCGGCCGTGATGTTCTGGTCCGGGTTGTATATCGCGATCACCGGCAGGCCCTCCCATCGCCTGCTCAACCGCATGCCGGTGCAGAAGATCCTGTTTTCTCTGCTGTTCTTTGCCGTCGCTTCATGGGGCTGGAAGATCTTTATCCACACGCGCGGCATCGACGGGTGGCGATAAATCGCGT
This sequence comes from Tepidisphaeraceae bacterium, assembly GCA_036387255.1. Lineage (GTDB taxonomy): Bacteria > Planctomycetota > Phycisphaerae > Tepidisphaerales > Tepidisphaeraceae > DASVUC01. Next base: position 1,078 of record DASVUC010000151.1, read on the forward strand.
TTTCGCACGAACTTATGGACAATGCCGCTCGTACCGATATAGTAAACACCGACAACTGCCTGCCTTGATCGCTTCACGAAACCCGCCTGTTTGGCCTTCCTGATCAGCATCCAAGCCCAGTTGTAGCGCACTGAATGGTCAAATTCGGCTTGAGCCGGAGCCTCTCGGGTGCGCACTTGCACACGTTAGGACCGTTCATGCAATTTGCTTCGCTTCCGCTTTCTGCTTCCATCCTCCGCGCTGTGGCGTCGGAAGGATATTCCGTCGCTACGCCCGTTCAGGCGCAGTCGATTCCTCATGTTTTGAATAACCGTGACTTGATGGCCTGTGCCCAGACGGGGACGGGCAAGACCGCGGCGTTCGCGCTGCCGATCCTGCATCAGTTGGGCGCCCACAAACCGGGCAAGCCCCGCGCGCTGGTACTTTGTCCCACTCGCGAGTTGGCCACCCAGATTTCCGATTCGTTTCGCACGTACGGCAAGCACCTCAACATTCGCACGACGATCATCTTCGGCGGCGTCTCTCAACATCACCAGGTGAAGAGTGTCCGCGGCGGCACCGATGTGCTCATCGCCACGCCGGGCCGGTTGCTCGACCTGCTCAACCAGAATCTGGTCGATCTCCGTTCCGTGCAGTTCCTCGTGCTCGACGAAGCTGACCGCATGCTGGACATGGGGTTCATCAACGACATTCGCAAAATCGTCAAAGTGCTTCCGCAGCAGCGGCAGACGCTTATGTTTTCTGCCACCATGCCGAGCGAGATTCGCGAGTTGGCGCAAAGCCTGCTGAAGAATCCCGCATCGGTGCAGGTGGCGCCCGTCTCGTCCACCGCGCAGAACATCGAACAATCGGTCTATCACGTGGATCGTGCGAAGAAGGCGGACCTGCTGGCCCACCTGTACCACACGCTGCCGATGGCGCGCACGATCGTCTTTACGAGAACCAAGCACGGCGCCGACCGCGTTGTGCGTCATCTGCACGCCCGCGGGATTCGCTCGGAAGCCATCCATGGCAACAAATCCCAGAGCCAGCGCGAGCGGGCGCTGAACAACTTTCGCGCCAACAAAACGCCCGTGCTGGTCGCAACGGACATTGCCTCCCGAGGCATCGACATTGATGACATCACGCATGTCGTGAATTTCGATCTCACGCACGAGCCGGAAACCTACGTGCACCGCATTGGTCGCACGGCACGCGCCGGGGCCAAGGGCACGGCTGTGTCGCTCGTGGATCGGGAAGAGTTGGGGAATCTTCGGGCCATTGAGCGCCTGTTGAAAAAGCAAATTCCGGTCAGCAAGGCGGATCATCCCGCGTCGGTTGACGCCCCCGCTCCAGTTCAGCGGCATTCGCATGACCGCCAGGCATCGCAGCGGCCGGCGCCTGCGACCGCCTATCAGACGAATGAGGGCCGGCGTCATCAGCGACACCAGTCGCGGACGGCCCAGCAGCGTGAGCGCGGCCATCAGCAGGCGCAACCGAAGGCTCGCCATCCGCTTCATGCCAATGCCCGAGACGGTCAACGCGGCGCCGCCGCCGGTCGTCCCCGTCGCCGCCGTCGTTTTTAAGCGGCCGTCGCCATCTTAAGACGTTATCGGCCCGCGCAACCACAAGGTCGCGCGGGCCGTTTTTCATCTCGCGGGCCATCGCGCCGCGAGCTATAATGGGCCGTCTCCGCAGTCCCCCCAGAATGAGGAACACCGATGTCCGTCAGCACCAAGAGCGCACAGATTGTTGAGAACGCTGATATCGACCGGGATACCCCGCAGCCCCAGATCCACGTGGAGGAGCGTCGGCTGTCCTTGCACGACTTCCTCAAGACGATGATCAAGATCAACGGGTCAGATCTCCATCTTCAGGCGGCTTCCGTTCCAATGATCCGCGTTGACGGCCGCGCCCGCTTCCTCGACTGCCCCCCGCCGACTGATGAACAGATGAAGGAGATCGTTGACACGATCCTCAACAGCCAGGTCGAGCCGGTTGAACGTCGCCAGACGCTTGAGCACAAAGGCGCCGTCGACGTCGCCTATTCGCTGCCCGGCCAGGCGCGCTTTCGTACCAACATCTTCCACAGCCGCGAGAAGATGGCGATCGTCATGCGCCGAATCGTGACCAAGATCCCCAATTTCGACGACCTCAATCTCCCGCCCGTCGTTGAATCGCTCGCCGACTTCCATCGCGGCATCGTTGTCGTCGCCGGCACCACCGGCTCGGGTAAGTCCACGACCCTCGCCGCCATCATCGGCAAGATCAATCGCACCCGCTCCGAACGGATCATCACCGTTGAAGATCCAATCGAATACCAGCACGAAAATGCCAAGAGCTTGGTCTCGCAGGTGGAAGTCGGATCCGACTCGGAGAGCTTCGAGTATGCCCTCAAGGCGATGATGCGTCAGGACCCCGACACGATCCTGATCGGCGAAATTCGCGACAGCTTCTCGCTGATGACCGCCCTTCGAGCCGCCGACACCGGCCACCTGGTCTACACAACAATCCACGCCACCAACGCGTGGATGGCCGTCCAGCGTCTCGTGTCGCTCTTTGACGCAAACCAGAAAGACCTTCAGCAGCAACAGCTCGCGCTGAACCTCAACGCCATCATCTGCCAGCGTCTCGCCAAGAAGCGCGAAGGCAAAGGCCGCGTCCCCGTGATTGAAATCATGATGGCCACCCCGCTGGTCAGAAAGATCATCCTGGACGGGGAATTCGAGAAGCTCAAGAGCGCTATCGGCCACCGCGAATCCGGCTCCCAAAGCTTCGACCAGCACCTCACCGAGCTGTTCCAAAAACAGATCATCGACGTCAACGAAGCCACCAGATTGGCCAGCAACGTCGACGCGCTGAAGCTGGCGCTCCGTGGTATCTCCAACAGTGACACCAAGTTACGTTAAGAAGGTTACAACAAAGATCGTCCAGAGCGCGTGGCCTGTAGGCTAAATATTTGCCTATTAGCCTGCGGCGAGCTACAGTTGTTGCATGAACTTGTGGAATGATGGTCGCTCAGGTCCTGCTGGGTGCTTTGCGGGCAATCTCGTGCTGGCCCATCTGCGGGATACGCGGCAGGAACAATTTGCAACGCGCAAAGGCACCACCTTTTTCGGTCGGTCGTCCATCTGGGTGGGCCGCGTCTGTAGCACCGACAGCTACCTGGGGGGGCGAGACAAGCACTGGGCGAATTTGAGCTTCGAGCAGCATCATGAGTTGGCCGCCGAAGCGCGACTTCACGGCTACGCGCTCAACTACTTGTTTATTACGGCGCAACAGCATCAGCCGGTCATCCACTACTGGGTCATTCCTGCTGACATCATCGAGCGCCTTGGGTTTGCTGGACAGCACGAGCCGAACGCTGTGTTCGCGTTACACATCCGCGAGGACGAGAAGCTTTCCCCCGGCCGTTACACGCTCGAGACTGAGGATGTAACGCGTTACCACCATGTCCTCGAACTGCGCCCGGGCGAGCAGAAGAAACTGGACGAATCGTTTGAAACAATGAAACGTGCCAAGCAGCGCCGGGATACTGGTTCTGCTCCCGCGTCAGGCGCGCGGCCTGCTGAGCGCGCGGCTGGGGAGTTTGAAATCCATCTCGGCTCTGGCCGCTCCGCGCTTCTCACGCTTCCGCTTCCCGCGGCACCCGTGGATCTCAACCGGATCAAGGGCTGGATCGACCTGATGCAGGATGTGCTGACCGAGACGGTCCCCGCACGACAATCCGGAGCAGATGCACTTTCTTCGCTCCAGCGCAACGCAGTGCGAACACAAAAAGCTCTTCTTGCTGATGAAGAAGTGGACGAGGAAATCGCTAAGGTACGTCGAGAAGGCAAATGATCATTGTTCTGGATACGAACGTGATCGTTTCAGCCGCACTAAAACAGGGATCACCGCCCGACATCGTTTTGCAGCGCGTTCTGCGGGGAGAGCTTGACCTTTGCTACGATGGACGCATTCTCGGGGAGTACCGTCATGTCATGTTGCGAGAGAAGTTCGGCTTCGATCCTCAGGACGTTGAGAAACTGCTCCAAGCCGTAGAACAGCTCGGAATTCCGGTCAACTGCGAACCGCTTGAGGACACCCTGCCGGATCCCGATGACAACAAATTTCTCGAGGCCGCCATTGCCGCCGGTGCCGATTACTTGATCACCGGCAACGTCAGACACTATCCGGAGCCGCTCCGCGTTGGCGTTGTCGTACAAACGCCCCGCAGCTTCCTGGACCTCCATCGCTAGTCTCCGGTGATGATCCTTCACCGCGCGTGTCGCAAAACGCACCATGTCATCTCGTTAACAGCGTGGCACCGCCGCCCGATGATCAATCAGACGCTCCAGCGCGCCAGTGCTGCGATCGTCCGATAATCATGCAGCTGCGGACCAAGCTTATTCTCGCCACCACGTGCTCCACCCTCGTTACCGCGAGCGCGGCAGGTTATCTCGCCCTCCCGCTATTCGATCCGCACCTCGCTCCTCTGCTTACGCTCAACCGCGCGATGATCGTCTCCGCATCCGCGACGTTATCGGTCCTCTTCTCCTGCGCCTTCGCCTCCCGCGCTGTCTCTCGAAGGCTGTATCACTTTACCGAAGATGCCGAAGCCGCCGCGACCGGAATGCACAAAGGCGCCATTGGGTCATATGGCGACGAATTCGACGCCCCGGCGTCTTCCGTCAATCGCCTGAAGGAGCATCTTGAGAACCTCCAGGCTCGCCAGATCTCCGAAGAAGAGCTGCTCGCCGCCAAACGCTACGCAGACAACATCATTCATTCGATGTTCGATATCCTGATCGTGACCGATCCGGATCTGCGCATCCAAACCGTCAACAAGGCTGCCTGCGAGAGTCTCGAATATTCGCAGCTTGAGCTTGTGGGCCGCCCCATCGAAGAGCTCTTCAAGCAGGAGCCGATGATGCTGGGCCCGAGCATCAAGGCCCAGCTTTTGTCAAATGCAACCCGCGACTTCGAAGCCGTCTACCGCACCGCCGGCGGGCGGCTGATCGACGTGCTGCTCTCGGCTTCCACCATGCGCGACAACGCGGGCCGGCCTATTGCGATCATCACTGTTGGCAAGGACATCAGCGCCCGCAAGCGGATGGAGCGCGAGCTGCTGGAAGCGAAAGCCACCGCCGAAGCCGGGAGCCGCGCCAAGTCGCTGTTCGTCGCGAACATGTCGCACGAGATCCGCACGCCGATGACAGCGATCCTGGGTTACGCGGATCTGCTGCTGCACCCGAACCAGACCGCCGAAGAGCGCCGCCGCTGCATCCAGACGATGCGCCGCAACGGCCAGCACCTGCTGGCGATCATCAACGACATCCTCGACGTCTCCAAGATCGAAGCGGGCAAGATGACCGTCGAGCGCATCACCTGCTCGCCGATGCAGATCGTCGCGGAAGTCGCGGCACTCATGAAAATTCGCGCTGCCGACAAAAACCTCGGCTTCGACGTGCGCTACTCCGGCCCCATCCCGCAGGCAATGAACACCGATCCTACGCGCCTGCGCCAGATCCTGATGAACCTGATCGGCAATGCCATCAAGTTCACCAGCAAGGGCTCTGTGAAGGTGCTGGTCTCTCTCACTCCCTCGCCCGGTACTCCGGGAGAGGGCAGGGGTGAGGGCTGTGCGCCGACGTCAGCCAAGCTTCGCTTCGACGTCATCGACACCGGCGTTGGTCTCTCCAAACCCCAGCAGGAATCCCTCTTCAAACCCTTTGCCCAGGCCGACAGCTCCACCACGCGAAAGTTCGGTGGAACTGGTCTAGGCCTGATCATCTCGAAGCGCTTAGCGCAGCTCCTCGGCGGAGATGTCACCGTCCACTCCGTCGAAGGCTCCGGCTCCACCTTCTCGCTCGTCGTCGAGACCGGCTCCCTCGCCGGCGTCGCGATGATTGACTCCCCCGCCTTCATCCCCACCGCGGCTGATCCGCACCAGGATGTGACGATCACGCCCACCATGAGCGGCCGCGTTCTTCTCGCCGAAGACGGCCCGGATAATCGCGTATTGATCAGCTACTACCTCCAGCAGGCGGGCCTCGATGTGACGGTCGTGGAGAATGGCCTGCTCGCGCGCGATGCGGTGCTTCAGGCGGAAGCCCATGGCAAGCCGTTCGACCTCGTGCTGATGGATATGCAAATGCCGGAGCTTGACGGCTACAGCGCCACCTCGCAGCTCCGCGCCAAGGGTTACCGTCGGCCGATCATCGCCCTGACCGCTCACGCCCTCGGCGGCGATCGCGATAAATGTCTCGCCGCCGGCTGCGATGAGTTCGCCGTGAAACCAATCGATCAGGAACAGTTCTTCCGCACGATCCGACGATTCGTTCACGAGCGCCAGGAATCGAGCACCCCCACAGGGCAGAGCGTCGCCATGAACATGGCCGGCACCTCCGATTCCATCCTGTCCAAGCTGATGGCCAAGCCCACGACAGCAAAACTGGTGGAGAAGTTTCTCGCGGGACTCGGGCAGCGGGTGAGCGCGCTTCATGACGCTCTTCAGTCTCAGAATCTCGCTCAGCTAAAGGTGTTGGCGCATCAACTTAAAGGCGCCGCCGGAGGCTACGGCTTCCCAAGCCTTACCGAAGCGGCGCGGAATCTTGAACAAGCTGCCGCCGGAAATGCCGATCCGAAGGTTCTCAAACAAGCCTTCCGGGCGGTTTCTGACCTGTGCACCCAGATCAAAACCGCAGCATAACCGCTGTCGCCGCAGAAGCTTACGATTTCCTCAGCCCAAATTTACACCTTCGCCTCCAAACCGGTTACAATGCACACGCGTAACTCGGTTTGCCGATTTACGTTACTGACGGCCCGGGCGGCCACGCGTGTCGCGTCTCCCGCCTGCGGCCAAAGAGTCTCTAACTCGCGGTGCACAACGACGTCTCCTGCGGCGCAAGCGGTGATCAGAAACCGGTGCCGTAAGCCACGTCGAAAGAGCAACGCTGAAGTGTGAGCGAGAAGCTGGACCGACCAGTCCTGCCGCCTGCGCTCCCCTTCATCGTACACTCTTCCCGCAAATGGACGGACTGCAATGGCAATCGATCCCCGTTTTCTGGCCGAATCAGGCCGCGAAGTCTTCATTGGTAATGAACTGCTGGTCAAAGGCGCCCTCGAAACCGAAGGCGGCGTCCAGCTCATGACCGGCTATCCCGGCTCCCCCGTGGCCGGGTTCTTCGACATCCTCGGCGACATCTCAGACCTGCTCAAAAAGCACGGCGTGCGCGCCTATCAAGCAAACAACGAAGCCCTCGGCGTTGCCGCCGTCAACGGCTCCCAGATGGCGCCCATCCGAGCCATCGCCGCGATGAAATCCGTCGGCGTGCACGTGGCGTCCGACGCCCTCGCCCTGGGAACCCTCGCCGGCGCCCACCCCCAGGGCGGCGCCGTCATCATCATGGGCGAAGACCCGTGGTGCGAATCCACCCAGGTTCCCGCTGACAGCCGCTTTATTTGCGAACACCTGCGCATGCCGGTCGTCGAGCCGGGCACGCTCCAGGAACTCAAGGACTGGATCAGTCTCTCCTTCAAACTCTCCCAAGCCGCGGGTCTTTACATCGGCTACATCGTCACCGTAGCGCATGCGGACGGTGGTGGAACCGTGGACTGCAAACCCAATCAGTTCGCCTCCCTGAACAGCAACCAGCGCATCACCCTCGACACCAGCACGATCAACTTCGAAAAGTCCGTCCTCCTCCCCCCGCGCACGTGGAAGCGCGAGCTCGAAATGAGCGACCGCTACAAGCTCACGATGCAGCGCGCCCGTGAACTCGGAATCAACAAGATCTACCCGAATAAAGCCCACGGCTCTGCCGTGGGAGAACCCGCCCCCCTCGGCTTCATCACGACAGGTATGGGCAAACCCTACCTCGACCACCTCTTAGTCGAGCTGGGTCTCAACGATCAGTTCCCCATCCTCAACATGGGCATGAGCTACCCCGTCGACGTCAACCTCGTCGCCGAATTCTCCAAGCTCTGCAAAAACATGATCGTCATCGAGGAACGCCGCAGCTTCCTTGAGAAGAACATCCGCGACAGCGCCTTCCGCGATCTCGACCACGCCACGGCATCCGACGTCGTCACGCGTCTCTACGGAAAACGCTTCCCCAAACGTAGCATGGGCGTCTCGCCCATGCAGCATGGTCGAGACGTTCATGCCACGGAAGAAGGCATCCCCGACACCCGAGGTCTCAACTACTCCGTCCTCGCGCAAAAACTCATCCCCCTCATCCAAGCCACCGAAGAAGTTCCCGCGGAACTTCGCAACGGCCGCCTCACCGCCGAACTCCAGCGCCTCCGCGAAGTCTCCAAGCCCAAGCTCGACATCCTCTCCTCGAGCATCGTCGCCCGCACCCCCACCTTCTGCCCCGGCTGCCCCCACCGCGACAGCTCTTCGGTCCTCCTCGAAATCCGCAAGAACCTCGCGGACCCGAAATACATGCAGCAGCACCACGGCCGCAGCGCCGTCGACCTCGTCGCCCACGGCGACACCGGCTGCTACACCATGCTCATGTTCGCCCCCACCGAGCAGCTCATGCACAACTACTCGGGCATGGGGCTCGGCGCCGGCACCGGTTCCGGCATCGACCCGTTCATCACCAACAAGCAGCTCGTCTTCATGGGCGACGGCACCTTCTTCCACTCCGGGCAGGTCGCCATCTCCAATGCCATCAAAGCGAACCAGGACATCACCTTCATCATCCTGGAAAACGGCACCACCGCGATGACCGGTCACCAGGAACACGCTGGGCTCGCCGATGACCTGCTCGGCAACAAGCACTACATCCAGGACATCGAAAAAATCGTCCGCGGCATGGCCGGCGCGGCGCCCATCAAGATCGTCAAGATGTCCCCCGCTGATCGCGATGACTACGGAAAGACGCTCGAAAACACCATCCTCTCCGACGGCGTCAAGATCATCATCGCCGACAAAGAATGCGGCATCACCCGCAACCGCACCGCGCTCAAGCAGGAGCGAAAGACCATCAAAGAGCACGGCTACCTGCCCACCAAGACGCACATGAACGTCACGCCGGAGGTGTGCGAGTTCTGCCTGGAGTGCACCAAGCAAACCGCCTGCCCCGGCCTCACTGTCGTCGACACCGACTACGGCAAGAAGATCGACACAGACCTGACCTGGTGCGTGAACGACGGCGCCTGCGAGCGCGTCCGCACCAGCAACGACTACGGCACCAGCGTCAAGCCCTGCCCGAGCTTCGAGCAGGTCACCGTGATTCGTAAAAAGCGCAAGCGCTACACGCTGCCCAACATGCACCTGGATCGCTTGCCCGACCCGGCGTTCGTGCATGACATGAGCGCCAGCGGCGCGAGCTGGCGCATCCACATGGCCGGCGTCGGTGGCATGGGCATCGGTCTCGTCGGCGCCATCCTCGTCCGCGCCGGCCATAAGGAAGGCTACCGCGTCGTCTTCCAGGACAAAAAAGGCCTCGCCATCCGCAACGGCGGCGTCTATTCCCAGATGACGTTCGTGAACGATAACCTTCCTCCCTCTCCCCGTACTCGGGGAGAGGGCGGGGGAGAGGGCCAAGTGCATCCCGTCACCGGCTCCATCCCGTACGGCAAAGCCGATCTCTTGCTCGGCGTAGACGTCCTCGAAGCCGCCCGCGCCACCGACCCCCGCGAATCCTTCCGCGTCGCCCACAAAAATCACACCGCGGCCGTGTTAAACCTTCACAAGCAGCCCACCGTCTACACGCTGCTCGGCAGGGATGACTTTGATCCGGAAAAACTCCGGGACGAAATCTACGCACACGTCCGCGAAGATCTCTCTTACGCCAAGAACCTCAGCCAGATCTGCGAAGAGCGCCTCGGCAGCAAGCAGTTCGTGAACATCATGATGCTCGGCGTCGCGTATCAGCTTGGCCTGATCCCGGTCAGCGCCCACAGCATCGCCTGGTCGATCAAAGACACCATTCGCCGCGAGCATCGGCGTAACCTCAAGGCCTTCAACATCGGCCGCAAGCTCGCCCTCGAGCCTCGCGCGCTGCCGATCAAACCCACGCCGGAAACCTGGCACCAGCTCGTCGTCAATAAGAGCCGCATCCTCCGCAAGACCAAGTTCTCCGGCCGCCGCTGGGCCGAAGATTTCGAGAAGCTTGTCAACACCGGCATGAAGCTTCTCAAGCATCTCCCGGATGAGACCAAGTATGACTTGGCGCTGCGCATCTACGACCTGATGCAGTACGAGGACTTCCACTACGCCAAGCGCTACATGGACATCGTCCGCAGCGTGTATCGTCGCGACAGCGTGGATCAGAAGTTCGCCGCGACGGAAGCGGTGATCGTCAACCTCGCCAAGACGATGCTGATCAAGGATGAGCCTTACGTCTCGTACCTGCTCACGCGTTACGAGAAGAAGCAGCGCGACATCGCCAAGTACAACATCGACGTCGCCAACGGCGACAAGATCATCTACCGCCACCACACGCGGCCGGAGTTCGTGCTCTTCGGCAAGCGATACCGCCTGAACATCACCACCACGGATTGGATGCTCAACCTCGCCAAGCACGCGAAGTTCGTCCGTAAGCTCCAGGCGTGGCACCCGCGCGAGCGCGGCTTCCGCGATTGGTACATCGGGCTGCTCGACCAGATCGACCTGTCGAATCCGACGACTTATGCGCAGGCGCTGAAGGTTCTCAAGTGCCCGCAAGACGTCAGCGGCTACCGAGAAATCCGCTACCCTAAGATGGACGCCGCCAAGGCGATGGTCGAAGCGGAGCTCCAGCAGACGCCCAAGGTCGAAATCGAAGTGCATTCTGCCGTGCTCGACACCGCCCGCGCCACCGTCGGCGTCTGACACGCGTGGCAGGGGCGTCTCGCCCATGCTGCGCGTTTGCATGGGCGAGACGCCCATGCCACGTCAAGACATTCCCGTCAGGCGTTACGCCGCCTCGCGTTGATCGTGCCCAATCTGCCGCAGCATCTGCTCCTGAAGCCCGCTCAGCCGCGTCACTGCCTCCGCATTCTGCCGTACGACCGCCATCAACTGCTCGAGCTGCACGCGATCGCTCATGATCCGTGCGTGCGCTTCATCGATCTGGCTCTCGCGCTTCTGACTCGTCCTTCGCTCCCACAGCCACATCGCCCCCATCAGCCCGGCCACGCCGAGATTCGCCAGGCTGTCCAACGGATTCAGCACTTCCGCAAGCCACATCGTCCCCTCCCCACTTGCTCACGTCCGGCAGAGCTCCAGCACGTTGAGCGCCCGCACGGTGTCCGCGCGTCCATCACCGTTCATATCCAGCTCGACCTTGGCACTTCTTAACGATCGCTTATACAGCCGTTCGTATAGCTCCGCCCGCGCGCTGAGCGGCGCCGCGTTGTTCGATGCTGCCGCCAGCGCGGAATAGATCAACTGGAGCGTTCCCAGCGTGCAAGGTCGCTTCAGCTCGTGCGCATTAATGATGGCCGCTGCCGCGCTCTCACCCGATTTCAGTCCCGCCGCCTGCTGGATCAAGTCGCTCACAATCCGCCGCTGCGCCCAGAAGGTGCGAATTGCAAACGTCAGCGCGCCGTTTCCCGTGGGCGCCGTCGCGACCGGGTTCCCCTGCTCAGGTTCCAATCCGTCGTACAGTGCGCTCACGGTAATCTGCGTCGGTGAATCCACGCTGACAATGGGGAAGCACCCCGCGCCGGTGCCTGTGAACACGACGACCTGCCCCGCCTGCACATGGCTCCCGCTGAAGGAGCCCGACGCCAACGTGAACGCCGTTCCCGCGAGCGTTCCCGTGCCGCTGATCAGCGCCTGCGACGCGAAGCTCGCGTCTCTCAGGATGTTCGGCTCCCAGTGCAGCAAATCTGTATCCGTGCAGAATGACATGACATTTCTCCTCTCCGCTTTCACGTGAAAGCGCAGGACGCGGCTTGAAACGACCGCCTTGCGCCCTGCGCTTCACGCATCACGTGCTCACTCGAATGCTCACCATCAAAACACGATCACGCCGTGCGCGTTTTCGTTGCGCAGCTCGACCGTGTACTCGCCGATGACTTGTCCGCTTTCCCGGTCGCCGGTACTTGCCAGCGGCTTGTAGTGGAAGCTCCGCCCTGCCAGCGGCTTGACCTCGATCCGGCTGCTGTCCAGCAGGTAGATTACGCCCGGCGGCGCCCAGCGGCTGAGAACCACCCGGCACACGCCGAAGTCGCTCTCGTACACGCTGAAGGCATCCCGCAGCACATCGCTATCGGCGGCGTAATGGCGAACCGCCTGGAGCATCAGGTTCAACTGCCGCTTCTCGGCGCCGCCCAGCACGATCGTGTCGACATTCCCGCTGCTGCTCTTCCAGATTTCCCGCAACGCGATGTTGAGCTGGTCCTCGCTCAGTGAGCCATCGCCCGGGAAGCCGGCTACGCCGGGCTTAAAGATGTTGGTTGTGACGAACGAACGGATGCCGCGCATCGTCCGGCGAACCGTGTTCGATCCTTCGGGGCTCGCGGTCGGCGCGCGGCCGTTCAGCACCGAGTTCTCCAAATCTCGAAGCAGCTCCCTCGTGCGGTTCACTTTCTGATAATCAAGTTCGTCACGCACCCCGATCTGGCTCACCGCCAGCTCGCTCCCGCTGACTTCGACGGTGGCGGCGAAGATCTGGGTGTAGTTGGTCTTGCGGCTGCGACTGGTGAAGCGCGGGCTGCCTGCATCGTCACCTTCCAGGGCAGCGTTGCCGAGGATGGTGATGGCCGCCTGGTCTGCGAGCGCTTCCGCCGTTGAACCGCCATAGCCGCGAACGACGGTGAGCGTATTCGTCCCCGTGTTCACCGCCGTGACGAGCATCACTTCCGCCTTGCTCGTCAGCTTGATCTGATCGCCCACCCGGAACCGCGTCGCATCGTTCACCCCGAACTGCGTGTCGGTCAGGGCGTTGGCGTACGTGTTGTCATTGATCTTGTCGGTGTTCGGCAGCAGCGCGTCTTCGAGCCATTCGTGAATCGTCGACCGCGCCGGCCGGGCCGCATCGCCCAGCACATCCAGCAGCGGCGTTTCCGACGGCGAATTGATCGCCACCAGGTCGCTTACATCCTCCGCCGCCTCCGGCAGGCTCGCGCCCGCCGTGTAAGTTGCCTTTCCCGTAAATGCCATGACTCATCCTCCTAAAAACAGTGTTTCTGAACCCTGAACCCTGAACCCTGAACCCCGACCCCTCCCCTCACCGCACCGCTCGTCGCAACCGCAGGTATTCCACGATCAGCCTTCGGTTGTGCGACCGCGCCAGCTCCGCCGCCAATTGATGCAGCTTCGCACGCGGATCGACTTCCTCCCGAGCCGGCATCCCCGCCGCGGGCGGAGACTGACACGTCGCCTGCTCGCCACCATTCCCATCGCAAATCGCTTCGCCCATCACGACCTCCTTTCTTTGAGATGTCAGATGTGAAATATGAATCTTGAAATTGCAGTTTCCGGCTGTTGCTCAGTAACCCAGCTCCCGCAGCACCACGTCCTGGCTCACGCCCACGCGCAGCTTCGCCTCCGCCTCGTCCAGACGATCCATCAGGTTCTCGGGCAATGGACTCGGCCAGTGGATCTCCACGCGCCGCTCCGCCGGCTCAGTTTTGAAAACGCCGGCCCGATCCAGCCACGCCAGCGCCAGCTCGCACATCTGCTCGATCGCGGCGCCGTACGTCGTCCGCTTCTTTTCGGTCTTGCTCAGCAGCGCCTGGAGCGTGATCCGCAGCGCCGCCGCGCTCGTGAGATGTCCAATGCGTCCCTTGATCGCGCCTGCCGCGATCGGCGTGACGCCGCTGGTCTTGTCCATTGCCTCGCGCATGTCCGAGATGTGGGCATCTTCGCTGGGACAGTTTGCGTCGCCCCCGAACTCGATTACATCCGCTTGCTCGTTCTCCGTCGCCCACATGCGGCCGGGCGCAACGGGAAGCCTTGTGAACCCTTCGATCCCCTTGCCCAGGTACATCTTGAAGCTTTGCAGCGTGATGCGGCTGGCACGATCGCTCAGGCGAATGTTCAACTCATCCTGGAGCGGAAGCAGCGGCTCCACATCCCCCGCGCCGCTGTACTCGAACGGAACCGCCGTGTTCTGCACGTGCACCAGCGGAATCCGTCCCAGCGAGTTTTCCCCCTCCGCCACCACCTGCCCATCCCGAAGCCGCCACCACCGGTCCCCCGCTATAAGTTCCACCATCACCGACTTCTCTTCGCCGCCCGAGCGGACCGGGACCCCATTCCTCCCCAGCCAGCGCGCGACGCCTTTGCGCGCTCGGCCCCATAAGCCATTCCTTCCTGACCCCTGGACACGGAACTCGGGACCGTCCCCACGCACTTCCCAACACTGCCCATACGCGTGCACGCGCTTCCAATCCTCGCTGCACAAGAAAGGCAGCGCCCGCGCCGGCTCGATGATTTCCAGCCGCACCAACCGGGCCAGGCGCTCCAGCGCTTCAGGCGAGAAATTCCTCGCGTCCCGTGTTTGGCTCTGTTCATCGATATGCGAAGCTTCCTCCGCGACCGGCGCAGACACTTCACCTTCCGGCGATGCCGCCTCCCCGTCGGCGCTCGCCGATTCGGATCCGGTGCGTCCCTCACCGGATCCCGTTGCGGCAGGCGGCTGCCCCAGCGCCGCCGTGCCGCACACCCCCGCGACTTCCTCCCCTCCGTCCGCCAGCTTCACCAGCACGTCCACGAACCCGTAAACGCTGCCGAGAAGCGCAAGCTGTTGCAGAAACAAGATTCCGCCGTTGTGTCCGAGGATCAGTCGAAGCAGTTCGCCGATCTGCTCCTTGCGTGCCGGGTCTTTCGCCCGCGACTCGATCACGATTGATTTTCCGAAGAGGTAGTCGACCATGGTGTCGACTCTCCAGCCGATGTCGTTCTCGATGACGACTTCCTTGCGCGCCACGCCGTCGATCAGCTCACCTTCGAAGACGTCGCCGCCGCTTTTGATTCCGGTGATGCGCGAAGGCAGTCCCCACTCCTGCGCCTGCACGTAAGGCTTTTCCGACCCGCTCTCGTCGATGACGATGCTCGTGCGCATCGGGTTTCGGCAATATGCCCATAGCCGCCGATAGCGCGGCCGATCCACGGTCATCAGTCGCTCCACACGCTCCATCACCTCATCCACCGCCGGTCGAAGGCTCGTCGTCACGCTGTTCATTTGCTCGCTCCGTTCTTGTGTTCGTTCAGCCCTACACCCCTCCCCCAGCGCTGCGCGCAAAGGCGCTGCGGCGCGCAACGCGGGCGCGGCGATTGCTCAAATCGTCCAGAAAACAAGGCGCAGGTTCGTGCAGAGAAAAGTTTTCCCCCGCCCGGCGCTGCGCGCGGCAGCGCTTTTCAGCGCAATCAACAACTTACGCTACATCCCCCGCCCCTCGTAAACCACCGTCGGTTGCGCAACATCAACCTGCCCCGCCGTCTTCGCCTTCGATGGGTTGTCGAGCAGAAAGACCGAGTCAACCCGAATCGGCCATTGCACCGCGCCATCATTGCGTCCGCCCCAGTGATGGGCGTCGCTTCCGTCCAGCGGGAACTCGACGAGCTGCCAATTTTTGTCCAGCAGCTTCTCCCCCTCGGGCTGAAAGGTTTGGCCAGCAGAATCGACGAATCGCATCTTCAAGGCGTTCCCGCTCGCGTCGCCGCGCACCCACATCACCAGCGCCCGCGGACGGCCGGGGAGCATCGTCGCCTGGTTTTTCAGCTTGGCAGAAACGAACTTCCACCCCGCATCGAAATTGTACTTCAAGCG
Organism: Tepidisphaeraceae bacterium; assembly: GCA_036387255.1. Lineage (GTDB taxonomy): Bacteria > Planctomycetota > Phycisphaerae > Tepidisphaerales > Tepidisphaeraceae > DASVUC01. The sequence continues at coordinate 16,758 of DASVUC010000151.1, forward strand.
GAAGCCGCTCTTTGCCGCCCGGGCCGGCGTGTCGTTCAACTCCACCGCCGTCAACGACTGCGTCGACTTCACCTGCTTGTCTCCCTCGGGCGTTAGATTCAGTGTGGCCGCATCCACCTTGAGCGGCAGGTACGTCCTCTCGCGCACCACGTCGAACGAGTGCCGCCGGCCATCCGTGATTTCGATCGACACCGGCGCACCTGGCGCCAGCGTAAATGAAACGCTGGTCTCCTTTTGCCCCGGCGCGAGGACCAGCGGCTGCTCGCTCGTCTGCTCGTCCCGGGTCTGCTTCATTGCCACCCTGGCGACGATCGTCCCGCTATACGCTTCGCCGGAGGGATTTTCCACCCGAACCGTCAGCCGATCATCCACCGGTGGAAACACCGTCGGCACCAGCGGATTGGTCAAGCGGATGCGGACCAGCTGCGCCGCCTCAACGCTGTCGCCGATGCGAAGGAACACCGGCCAGACGATCGGCGCCGGGTCGCGCAGCACCGAGAGGGTCATCGACAGATTCACCGTCTGTCCCGGCCGAACCCACTGGGCCGCCGACGCCCCGAACGTGCTTGAGGCGATGCGCACGCGCTGATCGGTAACGTTCTTGAACTTCATTAACAAGCGGGTGATCTCATTGCTCTTGCCGACGATTTCCAGAGGCACGCGCTGCCAACCGACCAGCGCCCGCAGCGCCAGATCAGGCTTCTCAGGAACGATGTACATCGGTGCATCCTGCAACTGCACCGTGATTCCTTTCTCACCGGCTTCGATCGACCCTGTTTTCTCACCCAGGTGGTTGTAGGTAGTGAACTTGCTCCCTTCGCTGGCAGGAATCACCGTATCGTGCGGACGCGTTTCAACCGTCCATGCCGCCATCCGCACGTCGCTGCCGTTGTCGAACATGAGCACGTGATCCAACGGCACCGTTGCGACCAGGCGCTTATTGAAGCGATAGCCATCGAGCAGCGTCGTTAGCGCCTTCGCCGAGCGATACGCCGGCTTGGGATCGTAAATGGGATCGCGCTTCTCGTGCGCTTCGTGCAGCACGGTGCCGAAGTGATGCTCAGGCTCTTTCGCATCCGGGCCGTCGTCGCGCCAGTCGTACCAGATGGAAAGCGGCACCTCCGCCGCGAGGTTCGTGAGCCATTGCCGCGGCAGGAATTTTCCCTGCTTTTCCGGATCGAAACCGCTCCAGACGGAAGAGTACCCCCACTCGCCGGCGAAGATCGGGATGCTCTTTCCCTTGGGCGCAAAACGCTCGATCATCCGTCGCAGCGCCAGGTATTCGTCGATCACCGTCTCCGGCTCATTTTGTCGATACGGGTGTACCGTCACCGCATCCCAATATTCCAGCAGCCCCGCCATAAAGCACTGCTCCAGGAACGGGAAGTCGATCTTGCTGCACGCGGGACCCACATGGATTTCCTCGGGCGCCGCCGACTTGATCGCCTTACCAACGACGAGCGCGAGCTTGATGTAATCCTCCCACTTCGGTGCCGGCCTCCAGAACGGCGAGATGTTCGGCTCGTTGTACATCTCCCAGACGATCCCGCGCCCCTTGAAGTGCTGCACCGACGCCGCCGCCCACTTCGCGAACGCCTCACGCCCGGTATCGGTGTGGGGCGACTGGCCGTCGTCGTAATGCGGGTTGGCGTAGTCGAGGATGAAGACCGCCCGCATCCCCGCCGTATCGAGCTCCTTCATCAACCGGTCGTAACGCGAAAAGTCGTACTTCCCTTTCTCCTGCTCGATGATGTTCCAGTCAAAATCCATCCGCACAAACCGAAGCCCGGCGTCGCGGATCATCTTCATCTCCCCCGCGGCCGGCTGCGTGAAGTGAATGTTCACCCCCAGCCCCGAGGGCAACGTCGCCGGGACGGTCTCCCCCGCGCAAGCGACGCAGCACCCCAACGCCACCAACAGCGCAGTGCGAAGGATCATGGCGGTACTCTAACATCTCGCAGCGTCCGCTTCAGCGCAGGGATTGCTCTATCCCGCCTGTGCGACACACGCCCCGCAAGCCCCACCCGCGCAAGGCTCCACATGCGCCGTCGCGTTTCCCTCGCCCAGCGCCTGCTCAATTTCATGCTCGATGGCGCTCGCCACCTCGTGCCCATGGCGCACATCCCAGTCCGCGGGCACGACGACGTGGAAATCCACCCAGTGATACCGCCCGCTGTGGCGATGGCGCAGCTTGTGGTACGAGCAAATGCGCGGCTCTTTCCCCTCGGGCCCCACGTGCGCATCAAGGATGTCGATCAAGAGCTGCTGATCCTCCAGGTCCTGCTCGTCCATCAATCCCGCGGCGGAAGTGCGCAGCATCCCCCACGCCATGCGCGAAATGTACAGTGCGACCACGGCCGCCGCGATTGGGTCGGCGTAGCGCCAGCCGGTCGTCTTCACGAGGATCAGACCGACAAGCACCGCCAGGCTCGTGACCGCGTCGCTGAGCAGGTGGCGACCGTCGGCTTGCAGCGCCACGGATCTCTGGCGCGTTCCCACTCGCACCAGCAGCAGGCCAAGCAGCGCATTGGTCCCGCCGGCGATGACCGTCAGCGTCAGTCCGATCTCCACATGTCCGATCCGCGGCCCTCCCGGCTGCACGGTTTCGAGCAGCGCCTGCGCAAGGATCACCAGCGCCGCCAGCAGGATCATCCCGCCTTCAAACCCCGCGGATAAAAACTCCACCTTCCCGTGCCCGTAAGGATGCTGCACGTCCGCCGGCTGATGCGCGAGGAACAGCGAATACGCCGCGAACGAACTGGCGGCGACGTTGACGATGCTCTCGAGCGCATCAGAAAAAATCGCCGCCGACCCGGTCCAGTAGTACGCGATGAACTTGATCGCCATCAGCACCGCGCTGATGACGACCGCAGCCAGCGCCGCCAGCGCTTCGGAACGGGGGACATTGGCGATCTTGCGCAGCATGGGGACGCCATTGTAGGCAAAGTTGTTTCCGCTGCGCCAGTTTCCGATCGTACGATGACGCCATCTCGGCAGCACGCGCTTCTGCCCGTGCGACGTCAGAAGCCAAGCTCTCGGATCGCGCCCCGAATCGTCTCGGCGCTGTTCGCCAGGCCCGCCTGTTCGTTCTGATTCAGCGGAATCTTCAGCGCCTGTTCCACCCCTTTACCATTCACAATGCAAGGCACCGAGAAGCACACATCACCCATTCCCTGGTAGTCCGTCAACAGGGAACTCACTGGCAAAATCCGATTCTCATCCCGCAGCACCGATTCGAGAATCCGCGCCGTCGCGAGCCCGATGGCGAAATTCGTCGCACCTTTGCCGGCGATGATCTGCTGCGCTGCATCCTTCACGTTCTGGAAAATCTCCGTGCGATCGCGCACGGTCAGCTTCCCATGGCCCGGCACCGCCCAGTCCTTCAGCGGGATCGCGCCAATCGAGGCGCTTGACCACAGCGGGATCTCGCTCTCGCCATGCTCGCCCGCGATATACGCGTGCACGTTCCCCACCGCCACATTGCACCGCCGCGCGATGAGCATGCGAAAGCGTGAGCTGTCCAGGACGGTGCCGCTGCCGAAGACGCGCTCGCGCGGAAATGAGCTGATCTTGTGCGTGATGTACGTGATGACATCCACTGGATTCGTCACCAGGAGCAGAATGCTCTGCGGCGCCACCGCGATCAGCTTCGGCACCATTTCTTTGCAGATCGCAGCGTTTGCCTGCGCCAGATCCATCCGGCTCTGGCCCGGCTTCTGCTTCGCCCCCGCCGTGACGACCATGACATCCGCATCCCTGCACACCTCCACATCATCACTCCCCTCGACCATCGCCTGCGGGAAAAACTGCGCCCCATGATTCAGATCCAGCGCCTCCGCATGGGCCTTGGCACGGTTGACGTCGTACAGCGCCACCCGCTGCGCCACCCCGCGAATCAGGCAGGCGTAAGCAATCGTCGCCCCGACCGATCCCGCCCCTACAATGGCCACCTTCCGTGTCGTCTGCTGATTCATTGTCGCAGCTTACCGTGGTGCGCCTGCGGGTATAGCGCACATCACCCTTCCCACCTTCACATCCCAACCGGCCCCATCAAAACATTGCCTTGCCGAGATGCGTATCGTGTCGTAGATTCCATTGTCTCCCCCGAGGGCCCTATTTGGAATCACCCGCGAGCGCGAGTTTCGTTGGCCGCGATGAGCGTCATCGCAAGCGCTTTCGCTGCGCCGGCGTTGTCTCCCAGCAGTGCCCTGTCCATCGACTACCGTCTCGATGTCGCCACCGACGCCAGCACGTCTGACAACAAATCCTGGTTCGGCGCGCAGCAGCTTCCCGCGCTCAACTTCCCCTCCGTTCACGGCCACGACATCGAGCAGGCGGGTGCCACGCGACAGAATTCCATCTCCGGTGCAGGCAACTCGCTGGGGATGTACTACAACAACTACAACACCCATTTCGGCACCTACAGCGCGGCCGACAGCGTCGCCATTATCAACAGCTACTGCACCAGCCGCTTCACCAACGCCACCAGCCGCTGGCTCGTACTGAACGAAGTAGACGCCTCCACCTGGAACGGGACCAGCGGCGACGCTTATCGCACCTGGCTGGTCGACACGATCAACGGCCTGCACGATGCAGGTTACAACAACATCGTTCTCTACTCCCCGCGCTACCTCGCCAGCAGAACCTACGCAAGCACCTGGCAAGCGCTCGCCGCCAAATCCTACATCGGCTTGGAGACCTATCTCGACGGCCGCACCATCAAGAACAGCTACAACTTCGCACTGTCTAAAGTGCAGGCGTATTACCAGCAGTACTACAACAGTTGGACCAGCACGACGAGCGGCCCGGGCCTTGCCGCGTCGCGCCTCTTCGCCGGCGAGCATTTCAGCGTCAACACCTACGACCCCACCTACTACTGGGGCGCCAACGGCATCAGCGGAACGGATTGGCAAGCCGCCATCCAGATCCGCAACATCGCCATCCACAACATCCCGTTCGGCGGTTTCATCGGCTACGCCTGGCAACGCAACGATCAAGCCACCGGCGACGACGTCGTCGACCTGACCAACCAGATCAACTACGAGCGCGCCTACGCCGCCACGCTTGTCGTGCAAACAGAAGTCCCCACGTGGACCGGTAACGGCGGAACTTCCAGTTGGGCCAATGGTTTCAACTGGACAGGTGGCCTTCCCTCGACCGTCAACGCGCCGTACCCGCTGCTCGCCAGCACCAACCCCACGCTGGCGAAACAGACCACCGCGAACTTCTTCAACACCATCAAGTTCGGCACCATCGTGACGCTTGATGGGAACCAGTCCGTGACCCGCCTCGCCTTCGACAGCACGGTCGCTTATTCCATTGCGCCCGGCACTGGTGGCACGCTCTCCCTCACCGGCAGCGGCGCTTCGGTCGAAGTGAAAAGCGGAACCCACACCGTCACGGCGCCATTCACCGTCGCAAGCGCACTGGCCACCACGTTCACCGGGAACCTCTCGCTGGCCAATACCTTCACCAACGGCGGTTACACGATCACAAAAAATGGCGCCGGCGTCTTGCGCATTGCCGGGACGCAGAACAACGCCACCAATTCATCCATCGTCATCAACGCCGGAAAGCTGCAGCTCGACAGCGACGCCGGCTCGACCGCAAGCGCGCAGCTTTCCATTCAGGTGGGTAACGCCGGCGTCGTCGGCGCATCGGCGCAGCTCAACGCGACCCAGCACCTCCGCAAGCTCGACATCCGCGCCGGTAACACTGCCGCCGTCGGCGCGGGTGGAAACAAGATGCTCCACGTCGGCACCCTCTCGGTCGGCGCAAACGCCGCGCTCGATCTCAATGATGCTGACCTCATCGTCGACACCGGCACCTTTTCCACGCTCTACAACCTCGTCCTCGGCGGATACCGAGACTCCGCCGACACCACCGCCACCGGCATCATTTCCACCACCGGCCAAACCACGCCGGGCAATCCTATCCTCGCCCTTTTCGACAACGTGCAGCTTCGTGCGACCAACTGGCCGTTTGGTGGAACCGAAACCGCCGGCGCGGCGGCCATCCTTGGGAAGTACACCTATCTCGGCGACGCCGATCTCAATGGCATGGTCACCCCCGATGACTACGGCGCGATCGACTCCAACCTGGGCAGCCACGTCGGCACCGCCCTCCAATCCGGCGGAATGAACTGGTTTGCCGGCGACTGGAACCTCGACGGGGACATCACCCCCGACGACTATTCCGGCGTCGACGCCAATTTAGGTCGGGGTGAAAACAATCCCCTCGCCACGCACGGCATGATCGCCCAAGGCGCGGCAGCCGTCCCGGAACCGGCTGTGCTGTCGATCTTCCTCGTCACCCCCCTCTTCATCCGCCGCCGTCGCATCTAATGGCGCAGCGTTAGCCCCTCTTCAATCTACAATCCCTCCGTCTCCCAATCTTCACTCCCCCGTTTCGCCATCACCGGAGTGGAAACACCTCATCAACTTTCTAGTTGGTCATTCGCCATTCCGCCGCTACCCTCTCGCTCGCGTGCACGACTCCACTACCGACGCCCCCGCCGTCGCATCAGCCACCCGGCCGCCTCTGTGGCGGCGCATCCCCCTCTACATCCAGATCATCATCGGCCTGATCCTCGGCGTCGCCCTCGGGCTAGCCATCTCTCCTGCGACCGCGCAGCGCTTCAACATCCCCGCCAACATCATCCTGCGCCTGCTCAACGCCGTCGCACCGCCGCTGATCCTCGTCGCAGTCATGCAGGCGCTGATCCACGCCAAGGTCGGCGGACGCATGGCCGGTAAACTCTTCTTCCTTCTCATCCTCAACACCCTCGTCGCGATCTTGGTAGGCTTGACCGTCGCCAACGTCGTGCGCCCCGGCAAACACGCCTCCCTGCACGTCGAAGGCGACACCTCCGCCGCCACCACTTTCAAGACTGATCCGGTCGCAGAACTGATCGAGAACATCCCCGGCAGCATCCTCGGCCCACTCGTCAACGGCCGCGTCATCGGCGTGATCTTCATCGCCGTCGCCTTTGGCATCGCCGCCCGGCAGCTTCCCCAGGACCAGCGCGATTCCGTCGCCCGCGCCCTCGACATCTTCTTCCGACTCATCCTCAGCACGCTCCACTGGATCATCGCCCTGGTCCCCATTGCAGTACTGTTTAAAGTCGCCTACGTGGTCGGCACGCAGGGCTTCGCCCCCTTCAAGGCCCTCGCATGGTTTATCGCCGCGGTGCTTCTCGCGCTGCTGATCCAGGCAATCTACTACCTCACCCGCGTCGCCATTTGGTCGTGGGTGCGCCCGTTCGATCTGATTCGCCACACGCGCGATGCCTTGGCGATGGCGTTCTCCACCGCCAGCTCCACCGTCGCGATGCCGGTCACTTACGCGTCGCTGCGCCAGAAGGTCGGCCTGCGCGAGGAATCCGCCAGCCTCGGCGCCCTCGTCGGTTCAAACTTCAACAACGACGGCACCGCCCTTTACGAAGCGATGTGCGCCCTGTTCGTGGCGCAGATGATCGGCGTCGACCTCACGCTCACGCAGCAGCTTCTCGTCATCCTCACCAGCGTCGCTGCCAGCGTCGGCGCCGCCGGAATTCCCGAAGCGGGTCTGGTCACCATGACCCTCGTTTTCAGCGCCGTCCACCTGCCCACCGGCTACATCGCGCTGCTGCTCCCCATCGACTGGTTCCTCGACCGCTGCCGAACCGCTATCAACGTGTTGGGCGATATGAACGTCGCCTGCATGCTCGAAGGCAAGACCCGTGAGCGTGCATCTGACATCGCGTGACCGGCGTCAGCTCACGTAGCATGCGCCCACTACGCCGCGTCCAGCGCATTCATCTTTCGCAGCTCGTTCTGCTCAAACCGACGCTTGATGACGACGGTTGCCATCGTTCCCAGTATCGCAGTGATGAAGCCGATGAGCACCAGCGGATAGCACACTTCGTACGGCTGCCGGTGGCTCACCGCCACCAACCCCGCGGTAACTACGACAAATCCGAATGCACCCAGCATCCAAGCCGATGCGGAGATCAATCGGCGCCCGCGCCCCAGCGGCACCAGCGCCCCCACCACCGCGCCCCACAGGCCGAGCAGCACGCCGGCAATCGATCCGATCCAGCCGCCCGTTCTCGGCCCCCACCAAGCGTCCTCAGCCCCGCCGGAACCCCAGCCGGACCGTGTCCCCGCTTGCGTCGCCGCTCCCGTCGCGCGCGCCGTCGCCGACTGCGGATACTCCACCAGCTTCACCTCCCGCACCCACACCGTCCCCTTCCCGCCAAGCACCACGTTAAACGTCAGCTCATCCGGGAATTGGTTCTCCGTGCTGTTGAACGGCAGCAGAAACTTCCGCCACTCGCTGCTGCCGCTGATCGACCCCATCGGCCCGCCGTTCCCCAGCGTGCGGCTGAAAAACGCCCCGCCGTTCGGAAAGCTGTTCCACATTTCGAGGTATCCCGTCCCATGCACGTCCTTGTACTTCACCTCGCCCATCAGCGCATAGTGCCGGCTCGTGATCTTCGGCTTCTTGATGATCTTCAGCGTGACCGTCTTTTCGCCGCTGTCGGAGACGACCTTCACAACAGCGGGAGCCGTATCCCCGGGGGCAATCGGCTTCTCCAGCTCCGCCCGTTCGGGCGCGGCGTCCCACGTCACCTTTTCCACCAGTTTCTCCGCCGCGCCCGCGCCTGCGGGAAAGAGACTAACGCCGACGAGAAACATCACGGCCAGAAGCAGAGGGCTCTTGTTCATGATCGTTCTCCAGTTCTTTGCGATGTGCCTGCATGATGATCTTGAACGTCGCCAGATCGAGCCGACCGTCGGCGACCTGCGCGCGCAGCGTCTTCTCGAAGTCGCTGGTGATCTTTTCGCTGTCGAAGATCCGAATCCGATCGATCACCCGATCCAGCCGCAGGCGAATGGTCGGGTAAGACACGTCATACTCTTCCGCCAGCGCCTTCAGCGATCCCGAAGCGAGGACGAACCGCTTGATGAACGCCCGGTCCTCATCGCTGAGAAACTCCAGCCACTCCGATTTCATCTTCTGAACAATCCTAAAGCTAACTTTAATTAAATTCAACCCCCTTTTTTTGCCGGCTCTGCACGTTTCCCATCTCCAACCCGCACTTCCGTACAATCCCACTCGTATGTCTGGTGAATTCGACTTCATCTCCTGGATCCGCGCCCAGCAGGCGCGCTCTGGGCTTGTGCAACTCCCAGCCGGCGACGACCTCGCTGTCCTGCGGTGGAACGCCAACGATCTGCTCCTCGTCGGGGTCGACCAGGTTCTCGACGGCGTGCATTTCGATTCCCGGATCCACACGCCGCGCCAGATCGGCAAAAAGGTCATGAACCGAAACCTCTCCGATTGCGCCGCGATGGCCTGCCTCCCCGGCGCCGCCGTCGCAACCGTCGCGCTGCCTAAGGGAATGGATTTAAATTACGCAAAAGAACTCTACCTCGGCTTGAAAGAAGCGGCCGATGGATTCGACTGCCCCCTCGTCGGCGGCGACACCGGCTCCTGGAACAACCCGCTCACGCTCACCGTCACGATCCTCGGCAAATCCGCAGGGATCACTCCCGTTACTCGTAGCGGCGCAAAAAGCGGCGACATCCTCTACGTCACCGGAAAGCTCGGCGGCTCCATCCTCGGCCGCCACATGACCTTCACCCCCCAGATTCATCTCGCGCGAGAGCTCGCGATGAACTTTCCGATCACCAGCATGCTCGACATCAGCGATGGTCTTTCCCGTGACCTGCGCCACATCTGCCAGCAGTCACACGTCGGCGCAATCGTCGATGCCGGCCACGTGCCCATCCACGATGATGCAACTGCCCTCTCCCACCGCGACGGCGTTTCCCCGCTGGATCACGCCCTGCACGACGGCGAAGATCACGAGCTCCTATTCACCAGCCCCAGCACAGAAGTCCCTGCGATTCGCATCGGCCGCATTATCGAAAGCGCAGACATACAACTTCAAACAATCGACGGCTTGATCCCGCTCGCCCCAAAAGGCTGGGAGCACAAGCTATGACACGTCCCACCCCACGCGTCTTTGAGGCTCAATCGGTTGAAGAGACGGAACAGTTCGCCGCCCATCTCGCACCTGCGCTCTCCCCCGGCACCGTCATCGCGCTTCATGGCGAAATGGGCACGGGCAAAACCCACTTCGTCCGCGGCCTCGTTCAGGGTCTGGGCGGCAACGCCAATCTGGTCTCCTCCCCGACGTTCGTCCTACTTAACGTCTACGACACTCTCCTCAGGATTTTCCACCTGGACGCCTATCGCGTCAGCGGTCCTGAAGACTTCGAAGCTATTGGCTTTACGGAGCTTCTGGAGCAAAACGGCCTGGTGATCGTGGAATGGCCCCAGCGCGTGCAGGCTCTGCTGCCGTTACAAACGTTGCACGTACATCTAACAGCTATCGGCGAGAATGTGCGTACCATTTCAGTGCATTAGTTGGTACGGCCATTGCACGATCAACATCAGGAGAATGGTCATGAAACGCAGCGGATTCATCAGATTGGCACTCGTGCTGGCGCTGCTCGCGCCCTCGCTGGCGCTGGCCGCAGTCGTCGACAACGGCGGATTCTTTTCACGCGGCGCAGTCGATCAGGCCAACCAGCAATTGGCTCAAGTGAAACAGCAGTATGGGCGCGATCTTCAAATTGAGACCTACGACGCGATCCCGAACGACGTACGCAGCAAGTACGCATCGCTCGGGAAGGACGAGCTCTATCGCCGCTGGGCGTACGATCGCGCTCGTTCCGAGGGCGTGAAGGGCGCCGTCGTCGTCATCACCCGAAACCCCGGGCACCTCCAGGTCGATGTGGGTGAAGAGACACGGCGGCAGGCATTCACCGCCAGTAATCGTGACCAGTTGCGAGATGCCTTGCTCACCAACTTCAAGGCACAGCGCTACGACCAGGGCCTGCTCAGCGCCGTGAATATCTTTGCAACGGCGATGACGCAGAACAAAGCCTCCGCGCCCGCGGCGCCGACTTCGGCTGGGCCTGTCCGCAACAACAGCAACGCCCCTGTCCCGGCGGGCCGCCCCGTCTCCCACGGCTTCAACTTCGGCAAGATCATCCTCTGGGGCGCGATCATCTTTCTGGGCCTGACGCTGATCCGCCGTTTTATCAGCCGGCACAACACCAGCTACCCGCAGCGCGGCTACGGGAACCAGCCCCCGCCTATGCCCGGACAGCAGGGTGATTACGGCTACGGCGGTGGCCCCGGCTACGGTGGTTACGGCGGCGGCTACGGCGGTGGCGGTGGATTCGGCCGCGGCGTCGGTGGCGGTATCCTCGGCGGCCTGCTCGGTGGCTGGCTCGGCAACCGCGTCTTCGGTCAGCACCACGACCACGGCGCGGCGCAAGCGCCCACTGATCCCAACACCGGTGGTGGCGGAATGTTCAGCTCCGGCCCCAGCGACTTCTCCTCCGAATCCGGCGGCTACCAGGACATCGGTGGCGGCGGTGATTTCGGTGGAGGTGGTGACGCCGGTGGCGGCGGTGGCGATTTCGGCGGAGGCGGCGACTCCGGCGGTGGAGGTGACTTCGCCTGACCCAAAACGATCCCCTCGCGAACCGGAGCCCAGCGGCTCCGCCGCGGGAAGGTGCCTCCGAACACGATACAAGGTCGAGCCAACAGGAGTTCCTCTTTAACCAAAGCAACTTGGCACTCGACCCCCAGGCCAACAAAACAGGAGGAGCGCCCCAGCGCTCCTCCTGTTCTCTTTAAGAAGCGGGGGCATCTTGCCATGCCGGCGGCCCGGGGTGCGCCATCGTCTTCAGTTCTCCCCTGCCACCTCCTCTAGCTCCTTCTGCTCCTTCCGCAGCAAGCTCACCATCGCCCCCGCGACCAGCAGCAGGAACGACGCCGCCACCGACGCCATGCCCCACTGTTTTACGGTGGATGGGATCAGCTTGCGCATTCCAAGCCACCACCACCGCGATGCCGCCACGGAGTTCTCATTGATCGCCGACACGCTGTGCCCCATTCCCGCCGACGCAAGACAGAACAGCCCAGCTACAGCAAAATGCATCGCGCGAAACAGCATCAGCGCATCGAAGTAAACCAGCGCCGAAGCAATCAGCACCAGCCGCAGCGGCGAGACTGCCGTCAAACTCACGCCAGCGCCCTTGTCCTTGGAGAAATCGATCGCCGCCAGTGCGACCGCGGCAAAAGGCAGCGCCATCGAGAGGCGCATCCGCGTCGCCAGCGTTGAAACGTGCCGATCAAACCGAGCCGCCGCCACCGCAACCCCCAGCAGCAGAGGTGAGAGGTTTGCCGGCTGGAACGTCACCTTGTAAACCCAGTTCGCCAGACACAAGTGAGCCAACAGCGAAAGGATCGGCAGCACGAGCAGCGCCCGGCCAATGATCCGATCCGCCCCGAGGTCCCCATCAGCAGGCTTCTTGAAGATCTCGAACGATCCTACCGCCAGCACAAACGCGACCGGCAGAAAACCTGCCAGCCACCACGCGCCAAAGAT
>DASVUC010000152.1:0-8045 GCA_036387255.1 Tepidisphaeraceae bacterium
GTCGGCCGCGAGCACGACAGCGTCCGGGTAGCGGTTGGCGATGAGCTTGCACTTGCTCTCGGCGAGGTGCCGGGCGACATCCGAGGGCATCATGCCCGTGGGAAACGTCTCTTCAATGTCGGCGGGATCGATGACGAAGTCGTAGCCGGCTTCGCGGAGAAGCTGCTGGCGGCGGGGCGAGGCGCTAGCGAGGATGAGTCGGGGCTGAGGCAATCTTGTGAAGGTAAGGTGCGAAGCAGGAGCGCCAGTCGTGGCGTTCCGGCACCATTCGCTCCGCCACCATGTTGTAGTACGTGCCGCTCAGAAGGCGGGTTTGAACTGGATCATGATGTCGCCCTGGCGCGGCGGGCGGCGGCCGGCGGTGGGCCGGTCGTAGCGGACATGAATGCTGCCCGACAAGATGCGGATGATCGTGCCGCTGGTGAGCGGGTTCTCGCGCGAGTCGACGAACGACACGTTCTGACCGGTCTGGAAGTCTGAAGCGTTGATGTCGCCGACGGCGACAAGCATGTTTTTGGCGTCGGCCTCGGTGACAAGGCCGACCTTGGCCGACGGATCGGCGAGACGGGCGTGGCTGCGCACCTGCGCCAGAACGCCGGCCGTCGCTGGCGCGGATGGATCCGCCGCCACGGGTCGGCGTCGATTGTGGCATCCGCCGAGCATCAGAGCGATCAACGTCAGTGATAGGATTGAATGAAGTCGCATGTGGGTTCTCCTGCTTCCAAGCGCGAAGTGAGTTAGTTGAAGATACAGTAAAACGCGCGTTGGCTTGATGTTGCAACTATCGGAAAAGTGCAAGACAGCCCATTTCTCTTTTTCTCGCCCGCCGGCGAGAAGCAGGAAAGCGCTCTGGACGTGGAGAAGCCATGGCGTTATCGGACGCGCCGCGCGCTGCGCAGCTCGGCGGCGATCTGTCGAAGCTGCTCGCGAAACTTCGAGTTCACCAGCAAGTCCGCCGCCTGATAAAGCTGGTAGGCCTGGTTGTGGCTGATGTTGAAGTAGGTCTCGATGGAATTGACCGATTCTGAGAAATCGATGGAGGGGAGGTTGCGCAGCTCGCGTACGCGCGAGAGCGCGATGTGGACGACGTGCACCGGCCGGCCCTCGATGTTTTCGAAGCGCACGTAGCCGTTATTGATCAGCTCATCGCGCTCCTGGCGAAGCTTCTGGGTGCTGACGTTATCGGGCGAGGATTCGAGGATGAGCTCCGCCAGCGTGGCGCTGGAGGCCCGGTTGACCAGCGCGGTGGTCGCCAGGCCTGTCGAGAAGCGTAGCGTGTCGAGCGGCGAGGTGTCGCCGTGCTCGTCAATCTTGGCGGTGTATTCGGTCTTGGCGTCGATCACGATGAACACGGCGCCGTTGCGGTAGGTTTCGTTTCCGCCGGTGCGAAGCTGCTGGCGGTACACATCCACCAGCGAGCGCACGCCAAGGTTGTCGTTCACCATGCCGTCGATGAGGTGCCGGTACTGTTCGAAGATCGTGGTGAAGTCGCGCAGGGTCACCTGGTGCAGCAGCACGGGCACGGCAGCGCTTGCGGTGACCGCATAGGCAATCGGATAACTTCCCAGGTTGGAGTTCAATTCATCGAATGACTGATTCGAGAAGACGAAGGGCTTGCCGGATTGCAGGTCGGTGGCGTTGATGAGCAGACGCGGACGGTCGGGCCGGAGATCGCTGAATGTCAGCGGGCGCTTGCCGTCGCTGAAGAGCACCTCCTGAAACCGCTTGGCGAGAATATCGGAGCGGTCGTAATTGGTGAAAGCAACCGTCAGCAGATTCCAGGGCAAGAGCAGTTGGATCCAGCCGTCGGTGGCGAAATGGTGAGTGAGCTTTTTCTGCACCTCGCCAGGGTTCCAGTGCGCGTCATCCTTCAGGCAATAGTACGCCGCCGTGAGTGATCCGCCGGAGACGGACGAGATGTAGTCGACGCGATCGAGCAGGCCGAGCGTCTGGAGCTGAAACATCACGGCGGCCGAGAAATTTGCCGAGCGCAGCCCGCCGCCGGAGATGGCGAGGCCGACGAAATAGCCGTCGCCGGCCGGTGCTGTGGTCGCGCCGCCGGGCCGCGTGGTTGGAGCGAGATCAAACGCGGCCCGGGTGCGGTTCTTGGCGCGCGTCTCCAGCGCGACGTCGGGTGGATTGAGCGGCTCGTTCACGTAAGTGCACGACGCCGTCAATAACACGAACAAAAGACTGGTCACGCGCAACAACATGGGCCGGAGTTTAGCAGCGCTGCACGGTTAATCGAGACGCGGTCCCTGGCTGCTCATCGTGTTGAAGATTTGGAGGATTTTCGGATACACTAATCTGAATACATTTCAGGGTGTCTCCCGCATGATCTTCAGCAACACCACCGAATACGCCATCCGCGGCTTGAGCGAACTTGCCGGTCGGACCAACGGCAGCACCATGCTGCTCGATCAACTCGTGGCGGGGACGAGCCTGCCGCGCGATTTCATGGCGAAGATCTTCCAAAGATTGGTGCGGGCGAAGTTGCTGACCAGTGCCAAGGGGCGCGGCGGTGGATTTGCGCTGGCGCGGCCGGCACACGAAATCACACTGATGGACATCGTGGAAGCAATCGAAGGCGCCAAGCCGCTGGACGGTTGCGTTGTAGGGCTGGAACGCTGCAACGATGACATGCCCTGCCCGCAGCACGATCTGTACAAGCCGATCCGTCAGCGGCTCAAAGATTATATGACCACGACGACCCTGGCGGACCTTGCGTCAACACTCAAGAGCAAGCAGGCCTGGCACAAGCAGCGCTTGCCGCAGGTGAAGATCTAAACGCGAGCAGCTAAGTCTGAAGTTAAAATCGACCCGGTGGAAAATTCTCTTCCCCCGCCGTCCTTTATTTGACGCTTCCCGCCCACATCTCCCGCACAACCCGAACGCTTTGAAGCTGATCTCGGGTCCACATGACATACGATTCGTTGGCCGGTTGAGTCAAGTCGGGGCACAGTGTTGCTACTCGTTTTCTTTTGAGGAACCCGCAGCACATGAACAGCAGATCCCGATCCGGCGTTGGTCTCGTCTATGCGATCATCTTCATGAGCGTCATGCTTCTGTTCTGCTCCTTCGCGGTGGATTATGGGCGGGTGCAGCTCGCCAAGACGCAGCTTCAATCGGCTGCCGACGCCGCCGCCCTTGCGGGCGCGGGTGAGCTGAAGAACGGACTCGCTCGTTCGCAGTCTGCCGCGATCAGCATCGCTGCGTCCAATAAAGTAGATGGCGCGGGCCTGACGCTCGACCCGGCCAATGACATCGAATTCGGCCGGTGGAATGCCGCTTCCCGTCAGTTCACGCCCCTGACCGGCGCGGCGCAGACCGGCGCCAACTCCGTCCGCATCAACGCCAAGCGCGTTGCCGCCCGCGGCACCGGGATCGATACCCCGTTCCTCCGGATGTTCGGCCGCATCGCCTGCGACATCCACTCCAGCGCCGTCGCAGTCGCCAGCCCCATCCAATACGCTGCCGTCGGTATCGACTTCATCAAGATGAGCGGTAACGCCACCGACAGCTACATCTCCAACGGTGGCAGCGTGCCCCCGTACCTTGGCTCCATCGCCTCCAACGGCGACATTACCCTTACCGGTAACTCGATGGTGCACGGTGACGCGCACCCGGGCGTGGGCAAGAACATCACCGGCGCCGACCACGTCTCCGGAAACACCTCGCCCCTGGGTGCTCCGCTGAACTTCTCGCCCATCAACCCCGGCTCGATCCGCACGAACAACGACAACTTCCGCATCACGCCGATGACCGCTGTCTCCAACGGCAACTTCTCGCTCACCAACAGCCAGAGCGCCACCTTTCCCGCGGGCAACTACTACTTCAAGAACTTCTGGACCACCGCGCAGTCGACGATCAACATCACCGGGCCGGTCACAATCTACTGCTACGGCTCGTTCTCGATGGCGGGTAAGGCGGTTGTCGCCGGCAACCTTCCGGGCAACTTGAAGATTGTGATGGTGACCGCAGCCGATGGCTCGATGCCCGGCTCACTGAGCATCAGCGGCGATACCGCCCTGTATGCCGACATCTACGCCCCGTTGAGCCCTGTGAGCGTCACCGGCGGCGGCGACATCTACGGGTCGATCGTCGGCAAGTCGCTCAGCATGAGCGGCAACGGCGCGCTGCACTACGACCTGTCGCTGGCGAACAACGGCCGGATCGCGCTCGTCAAATAAGGTCGGGAACTCGCAGCAGCAGCTCATTAAAGTTCGCCCGGATTGACGATCCGGGCGAACTTCTTGCTTATCAGCCCGCGCAGGATTGCCAAAAATCAGTTCGCTTGCGAGAGGACGCGACATTATCGGCCGCGACGTTTGGGGCGCGAATATTTCGGTCAAATCGCATGGGAAATGTATTCGATGAAGATAGCATGAGATCGCATGGCAAAAGAGGGTTGGCCCTGGTGTACGTCGCGGCGTTGCTCGGCGTGATTACCTTGATGTGCTCTCTCGCCGCCGACTTCGGGCGCGTGCAGCTTGCCAAGGCTGAGCTGGTGCGCGCCACCGACGCTGCCGCTCATGCCGGCGCCGAAGCGCTCGGAAGCTGGACCACCGCGCGCGATCTTGCCGCAGCTTATGCATCGTCCAATTCCGTGGACGGTACGCCTTTGATCCTGGACACCAGCGGTGGAGCCGGTGTCAACGACATCGTCTTTGGCACCTGGGACGAAGTGAAGCGAACCTTCACCACACTCTCCGGCTCAAACCAGCAGTACGCCAACGCGATCCAGATCAACACGTATCGCGACGTGCCGCTGTTCTTCACCCGGGTGGCGGGGATCAATTCCTGCCGGGTGCGAGCTTCCGCAACTGCCTGCCAGGTTCCTTCGGTGTATGGCGTCGTTGGGCTCAACTACATCAAGATGAGCGGCAACGCCTCCGACAGCTACTGGTCCACCAGCGGCTCCTCTTCCGGTAACGCCGGCAACATTGTCTCCAACGGCGACATCACCCTCTCCGGCAGCTCCTCCATCCACGGCAACGCGCACCCCGGCATCGGGAAACAGGTGTACGGCGCTGCCAATGTCTACGGCTCCACCACGCCGCTCACCACCGTCCTCTCTTATGCGAACGGCGACGCCAGCCCCTACAACAACTCCAACAACGACAACAATCTTCTCCCCAACGGTGTGCTCAGCTCCACCAGCGTGTCCGTCGGCAGCAGCAAGACCTATCCCATCCCCGCCGGGAACTACGTTGTCAACAACTTCAACGTCAGCGGCACCATCAACCTTCAGGGCCCTGTGACGTTTTACATTTATGGCTCCGTCAATCTTTCCGGGAAAGCCTCCACCGCTTCGAATCTGCCCAAGAACCTGAAGCTGGTGATGATCCCCAACCCCAGCAACGGCACTGCGCCGGGCACCATCGTCATCAGCTCCAACTCAGATCTTTATGCCACGATCTATGCCCCGCAAAGCCCTCTGACGATCAGCGGCAGCGGTGATCTCTACGGCTCAGTCGTCGCCAAGAGCATCGACATGACCGGCTCATCCGGGATTCACTATGACGTCTCGCTGCTGGGCAACAAGAGCACCATTTCGCTGGTAAAGTGACTACTTCAACAGATCGGCGACGCTGTCGATCACCAGGTCCGGCCGGCGCGCTGGTTCCACCCGCTCAACATCCTGCGCCCGCGCGACTCCCGTCAGCACCAGCACTGCTTTCATTCCCACGCCCTTGGCTCCACCGATATCGCCTTCAAGGTTGTCGCCGATCATCACGCATTCGCTCGGCTTCACCTTCAGCCGCTCGCAGAGTTCGTGAAAGAAGACCGGCTGCGGCTTACCGACAAAAGTTGTTTCGATACCCCCTGCGGCGAAGCTGAGCATGGAGCAGAACGCGCCGCCCCCGATCTCGATGCCGCGCTTGCTGGGATATACGCGATCGGCGCAGATGCCGACGAGCTTCGCGCCGTCCCGCAACAGTTCCAGCGCGATCTGCTGACGCTCGGGAGGCGCTTGTGAGCTGGTGGGATCGCCGGCGATCACCACATCGCACGTCTCGCCTGCTTTCTGGATAAATGCCGCGCATTCTTGGAGCATCTCGCTGACGCCGTTGGTTGCGAGGTTGAAGACGCGCGGGCGCGGGCCGAAGGTCTCCATTACGTAATCAACCGCCGCTGCGCCGGCAGTGTAAATCTGGCTCTCCCGCACATCGACGCCCATGCCGGATAGGCGCTCGCGCACCCGCCGCGGGCTCGACCCGCTGTTGGTCAGACAGGCGAAGCGCACTCCCTCCTCGTCCAGCATCCGCAGAAAATCAATTGCCCCCGGGACCGGATGATCGATGTGGTAGACCGTCCCATCTAAGTCCATCAGAACCGTGTCGACTCCGCCGGCCAGAAGCCGCCGCAACATCTCAGTGCGCATCAGCCACTCGGTTTCTTCTCGCGTCGCGGAAGGACTTGATGCACATCGCGACAAACACGGCGCACAGGATCAGCATGATCACCTGGCACCAGAACGCCACCGGCCGCGCCAGCGCGCCGCTCCGCGCGGCAGAGGTGATGCCCTTGGCCACCATTACAATTGATCCAATCACACCGATCGTCGCCACCATCGCCGCCCCGTGCATGGCGTGCATGCGCGCCGCAGGTTTGGTGGCGATCACCCCGCACAACAGGATGGCCGCCCCGAAGTACGCGGGGATCAGCGCGGTCTTGTGCGTGCTTCCCGTCCCAACGAAAGCACCAATCCCCAGCAGCACCATGAGCACGCCGAACACGATTGCATTTTTAGCCACGGAATCCTTCCTCTGAGCAGCGACAGTCGCGCCGCCGGAAAATCTCATCTTGCCATGAGAGCCGCTTCTGTTTCAATGACGGAAAATGGCTGACAAGATCAAAATCGGCTTCATCGGCTGCGGGCAGATCGCACGCATTCACCTCAACAACTATGCGAAGATGACGGACCAGGTCCAGGTGGTGGCCTTGTGCGACATCTCACAGGCGTGCGTGAGCGAGGTGGCGAAGCAGTTCAACGTGCCGCACACGTATACGGACTACAAGAAGCTCCTCGAGCGCGATGACCTCGACGCCATCGATGTTTGTCTGCACAACAACTTTCACCGCCCCGCCACTGAAGCCGCGCTGCGCGCCGGCTTCCACGTCTACTGCGAGAAGCCGATGGCCGGCAGCCACCGCGACGCCGCCGCCATGGTTCAGACTGCGAAAGAAACGGGAAAGAAACTGTCCATACAACTTTCCACTCTGTTCGCGCCCGAGACCCGCGCCGCCAAAGAACTCATCGAAATGGGAGAATTGGGAGAACTCTACTTCGCCCGCTCATCCGGCTTCCGCCGACGCGGCCGGCCCTTCGTGGATGGCTACGGCACGCCCACGTTCGTGCAAAAGAAAAACTCTGCCGGCGGCGCGCTGTACGACATGGGCGTCTACCACATCTCGCAGATCCTCTACCTCCTCGGCAACCCGGTCGTCTATCGCATCAGCGGTAAAACTTACCAGAAGACCGCGATGGACGAGCAGCGCCGCGATCGCTCGAACTACGACGTGGAGGAACTCGGCATCGGGCTGGTGCGGTTCGCCAACGACATGACGCTGGACCTGATCGAATCGTGGGCCATCCACCTCGACAACTTCGAAAGCTCCTACGTCGTCGGCACCAAGGGAGGCGTCAAGCTGGATCCGTTCGGCTTCTTCCGCTCCGCAGGTCATCTCAACCTCAACGCGTCCACGGATCTCGAAGCCGCCAGGTTCCGCTGGAGCAACGTGCAGGGCGATTGGGAT
Source organism: Tepidisphaeraceae bacterium (assembly GCA_036387255.1). Classification (GTDB taxonomy): domain Bacteria; phylum Planctomycetota; class Phycisphaerae; order Tepidisphaerales; family Tepidisphaeraceae; genus DASVUC01. Next base: position 7,762 of record DASVUC010000152.1, read on the forward strand.
CTGTATTCGAGCCCGCAGCACCACTGGATCAACGCGCTTCAGGGAAAGGTCGATCTGCTTCCGACCGCGGAGCTCGCGCTGAACACCATGCTCATCTCTGAAGGCATCTACCTCAGCCACCAGCGCAACCAGGAAGTCACCGCCGAAGAAGTGATCGCCTCTTCGCAATCCACCGCCGTCGTCATGTGACGCGCCTCACTTGCTGAGGATCACATACAGCGCATGAATGATCCCCGGCACGTAGCCGAGGATCGTCAGCAAAATATTCAGCCAGAAGTGCATCC
>DASVUC010000153.1:0-32223 GCA_036387255.1 Tepidisphaeraceae bacterium
CTCGGTGCCTGATGCCACCGGGCCGCAGTACACAATCACCCGCCGTTCCGCAGGATGGGAATTTACCTTCTGCGATGGCAATGGAGCCGTGGAGCGCGACGTGTTTCGTGATGTGGCAGGCACTAAAGCAGTGGTCTACCTGCTTCAATCCCCTGGAAGGACTGTGACGCCCGCCGCCTCACTCGGTAAAGATGCGCCTGAAGCGAATGTGCACATGGGAAGCGACGTAGATGTGGACGATGTAGGTATCAAAGATATGGAGCGCACATGCAAGCAACTGATCGCCGACATTGAAAAGGCAAAACAGGAGGGTCTTACCCGAAAAGCCGCGGAGGACGCCCAGCAACTGGCGACAATACAGGCAACTGTTGAGCGTGCGAAGAAGGATCTCAAGCACGGTAGCTACCTCAAGAATGGCTCTCGAATTTCAAAGAAGAAGCACGGGGGGCAGCAATCAGCTCGTGTCACCGTAGTCAGGGGCTTCGGGGAATTTTTGGAAGATGCGGGACAGCGGATGCCGCAGTTCCAGATGCACCTGAAAAAGTTTTGCCACGTAGGAACAGAGTGTATCTACGATCCACAACCCCCCGTCTGCTGGGAAATTCGGTGATTCTCGCGGTGTAACACTGAATGTTACACCAACTGCAACACCGCCTGTTACAACTGTAACAACTCCGATCCTCCTGAGCCTTTGTCGGACGCCACGACGGCGACCGCCACTACAGGAGGCTTGAATGTCGGAGCAATTGACGGTTTCTGATGCCGCTCGCGAGCTGGGGGCGAATCCGCGAGACATCACCAACGCGTTCTACGACCGACTGCTGCGGGATGATATCGCACCGATCATCGGTGGCCGGCGGATGATTCCGCGCAGCTATCTGGACGTTATCGCAATGGTGTTGCGAAGGGCGGGAAAGCTTCCACAGAACAAGCAGGCAGAGGGCCACGAGGTGGCCCATGCCTAAGAACACGATACACACCGAGGTTGCCGGGAACGGCGGCGGGCTGACACCCGCTGAGTCGCGAGGCCCTTGTAAGGGCTCGGGCTGCGCCTCAAACACGGTTGGGAAACGTGCATCTCGCAAATGCACGGAAGAGGTCAACGGTTGCAAGGTTTCGGACGCGCAAACTGTCGTCCGTACGCCGGTGGCCTCTTCAACCCAATCTTATACCACATCGGACAAAACTAACTCGATACACGCACGAGGAGTTGCAACGGGTGGCGAAATAACCGCCCAGGTCAGGAGCCAAAGAGGCAATCGCCCGTGCTCTGACCCGACTTCCTCACTTGGGCGAACGTCGCGGGAACGACGTTCAGAAGAAGCGGTGGGTTCCATCGACCGAGAGGCGGAAACTGTCCTCCGGCGACCTGCCGCTTCTTCAGCCCAACAGTATACCCCCAGTACGTATGGGGACAAGGCCAATCCACTCTCCGCCGTGGGAATGGTGGATGAAGACGCGGCGGCGAAATTCTTGGGGCTTCAAAAACAAACGCTCGCCAAATGGCGGCTCGTCGGCAAGGGGCCGAGCTTCTGCCGGTTCGGGCGAAGCATCCGCTATCGACCGCGCGACCTTGAAGCCTTCGTTGAGTCGCACATGGTGAACCATGGGGAGGCGGAATGAGCCACGACTCCACCGTCAACTCCCAGCCGGCCAACGAAGCACCCGATCCGCAAGCAATCGTGGATGGGAAGTTGCACCTGCACGGGTGCGTGTTCTGCGACGCCAGGATCGACGCGGCCCGCTGTGCTGCATCAGCAGAAAGGAGGCGCTCGACACCTCAAGCAACTTCAGAACCCCGACGAATGGAACCAACTGACCCCTAAAAGGCGACGCCACCAGCGTACCAGGCCGGCGGCGTCGGTTTACGAATGAGACCAACTTACAACAGCCAATTCTCTGCATCCCAAGCAAAAAAAGCAACGCCTTTCCAACTCCGTCCCGATGTGAAGGCGACGGTGGATCGGCTGATTCAACAGGCTCCCGGCGGCACTGGGCCGCGCGCTTGGGCGCATTACTCACACGCCAAAGCCGTTCTCTCTAGCCGCTGCGGGTGGGACGCTCGGCCAGAACAGTACGACCAGATGCAGTTCGATGTTGCCACCCAACGCTATCTCCGCGGGGTGAATTTATGAGCAGTACAACACCACATCTCACCTTGTTCGAGCAGTACCGCGTGTCCTCTCCCGCCGTGTCGCTTCACAAGCACCACACAGACACCGAGGCGCTCGCCGCCGAGCGGATGTCGCACATTGCAGGGGAATTAAGGCGTCAGGTCTACCAGTGGATCACCGACGCCGGCGAGAACGGTTTGACCGACAAGGAACTCGGTCGCCTGCTCGCCGCTCAACGCGGCTTGCCGCTCGATGATGCGACTTCGCGTTATTCCGCCGCACCTCGCAGAGTTGAGCTGATGGACGCGGGGCTCGTGAAGAACAGCGGGATACGCCGCGAGCGTTCCATTGTGTGGGTGAAGTGCGACCCGCCACTCGATGACCTGCCGGCACCCGGGAAGGTTTGGGAGGCCGCGTCTTCACCCGGCGACTTGGGTGGAGCGAAGCTGCCGGATGACACGGAGGTTGAGTGATGAACCGCGCCCCAGCGTTTCAATTCTATGTCAGCGACTTCCTCTCCGATGAGAATGTCATGCTGATGGGCCCAGCCGAGAGGGGCGTGTACATTACGCTCCTCTGCTTCTGCTGGCAGGAGGGCTCAATCCCCTCTGACCTGAAGAAGCTGGCCCGGCTCTGCGGCATCGATAGCCAAGGCATAGCCGAGCTATGGCCAGGCGTGCAGCCTTGCTTTGTCAAAGCCAACGACAGCGCTGATCGGCTGATCAATCTCCGGCTGGAAGAGGAGCGCCAGAAGCAGGCGGAATACCGGCAAAAGATGTCGGACGCGGGCAAGGCTGGCGCTAAAGCCCGCTACGACAAGGGGAAAGGAAACGATGGCCAAGCTATAGCCAAGCCAAGGCAAGGCCATAGCAAGCAGCCAAAGCCATCGGATAGCTCTTCGTCTTCATCTCCCTCTTCAGATATATCCCGTTCGTCCAAGGGGAAAGAGGCCAATACCGCTCAGGCGCGACTGGGGGAACTGTATCGCAAGCTCTGGAGTGACACGTACCCGGATGGGGTTCCCCCGACCGTCACCAGAGAGCAGTACATCAACCTCCACCGCCTCATCGGAGAAGCCAACAGCGAAGAGAAGGTTGCTGCGTCACTCAGCCGCTTCTTCGCCAACCGAGACATTCCGGTTGTGGAGGCAAAGCATCCGCTGCCCTGGTTCATCAAGAACTTCAGCCGCTACAGCACCAACGGCACCCCGCGCGCCGTCGCCACACCCGCTCAACCCCTCAACCGCACCTTCAACATCCCATGACACTCATCGACCAACCAACCCTCACGCTCTCAACGCAGATGCCGCCACATGACGTGGAGGCGGAGATGTGCGCCTTAGCCTCGCTCATGCTCTGCGGGGAGGATCGCAAGCTCTTCTCCCGCATCCGGGCGCTGCTCCACAAGGACGCCTTCTTTCAGGTCGATCATCAAATCATCTTCGAAGTCATCACCCACCTCGCCGATCAGGGTGAGGGGGATGGGCTGGACTTCGTTCTGGTGCGGGCGGAATTGGAACGGCGGCAATTGCTTGAGGAAGTCGGCGGGATTCAGTACCTCGCGAAGATCGCCCATGCCGTTCCGAGCTACCTGCACGGGCCGCATTACGCCAAGCTAGTTCGGGACGCCTTCGTGCGTCGCCAGCTTATCGCCGCCAGCGACGACCTCGCACGCAGCGCCTACGCACCTCTTGGCGATACGCCCAGCAGCTTGGCGATGAAGGCAGCGGCAAAACTTACTGACATCGGTGCGGCCGGTCAGACGCATGACATCGAGACCGGCGAAGACTTGGCCGCGAAGTTCATCGACAGCCGCGACTCCACCCGCGTCCGCATCATCCCTACCGGCATCAGTGACCTTGACGAGAAGATCGGGGGCGTCCGCAAGGGCAGGTTCACTATCGTTGGGGCGAAGGCCAGCATGGGCAAAAGCACGCTTCTGCGGCAGATCCTGCTTAACCTGGCCATGCGTGGCGTGAAGGTGGGCCTGGTCGCGATTGAAGAGGACGACGACAAGATCGCGGCCAATATTCTTTCCAATCTCTCCGGGGTGGAGAACAACAAGATCATCGAGCGGAAGCCTCTCACCCAAGAGGAGAACAAGGCGCTCATGGATGCAGTGGCGAAACTCGGCACGCTGCCGCTGCACGTCTGCGACACCGCGTTCAATCTCTCCGACATTAGCGCCACGATGCACCGGCTGGCGCTGGAGCATGAGTGCGAAGTGATCGGGGTAGACCATCTGCACCTGATTGACGGGGAGATCGCCAAGGGGGGACAGGTCAACCGCAATCAGGAAGTCAGCGGCATCTCACGGCACCTGAAGATGCTCTTTCGGAAGCTCAACGTGGCTGGCGTGGTCGCGGCACAGCTCAACCGCGGGGGGGATGCAACTCAGGCGCAAAACCGCAGGCCGGTGCTGCGTGACCTGCGGGACAGCGGCACGCTGGAGCAGGACGGGGACTTAATCATGCTCCTGCACAGGGAGGATTGGTACCGCTATTCCGAACCCAACTACGTGAACACCGGCATCGTCGAAACCCTTGTCGCCAAGAACAAGGACGGCTCGCCCGCCGTCGTCTCGCTCGACTTCGCCGGGGCATACCAACGGGTGAAGAACCTGCCCCTGGCGACGAAGCAGCGACTATCCCACGTCTCACCGGAGGTAGATGTCTTTGCGTAGTTCCATCGGCACAACTGCAACAGCGGCGAAATGGGGGCCCACTGACATCAATGGTTATCAATGGGCGCATCGATACACCGCGAAACGGTTATTCCAAACAGGAGAACCTGACGGTTTTCATTTAGGTGAAATGAAACAGTCACGGAGGGTTGCATGAGGCAGGCAAAGGTTCTTTCCCTTGAGGAGCGGCGGGCCGAGACGGCGAAGGTGATCCATCGCCTTGGCGGCAGTGTTACCGCCCGTGCGTTGGCCCGGCACATCTGGCGCTTCCGGCGTGTCCACGCTGCCGAGGCGCTGCTTGGCTCAATGGCATCCGCCGGCATGGGCTCGTGGATCAACAGGAAGGCCGGGCCGAAGGGCGGCAGGCCCAGCAAGGTGTTCCTTCTGAATCAACACATCGGCGATACCGCCGAGAACATGGAGGCGCGCGATGACGAATAACCTGATAGAATGTGGCCAAGGGAACCGATCCACGGCAAAGTGCCGGGGGGGCTGGGGGGAAAACGTGCGGCGGATGCTGGAAACGAGCATCGACCTACGCCGGCCAAGTGACCTGAATTTGGTTTATCGCAGTGTGCTGAATGGCTGGGACGTACCGCAGCCAATCCGAGACCAGATCGGGGCGCAGCTTGGGGATGCCATTGCTCACCGTACGCAACGGATGCGGGAAACGCAGTCACCGCGTGAGATGAGTCGCATGATCAAGCTGGCGAAGCTGATGCTGGCGATGGATGCGCGCAACCAGATCGACGACGGCGTGCCCCAGAAGTGCTTTCCCTTCATCCGCAAGCGATCACCGGACAAGCGGCAATGCCGCCGCAGCCGGCGGGGCAACCCTCAAGCCTTGGAAGCGGAGCTATCGGCGCTGCTGGCGCAGTTGAAGGGCAATGGCTGAACCATCGGCACAACCTCAACGTAGGCGACAACCGCCAGCCGGGGATGAGTCGCGTTATGTGTACATCCCTCTCGTGCGGTGTCCCCTGTGCTCAGGGACGACTCATCGGGTTTACAAGACGCTAAGCCAAGGGGACGGCTCGATCATGCGGTACAGCCGATGCCTCGGCTGCGACCATCGATTCATCGTGGTTGCGGAGTAGCATCCAATGTTCGCCGCCGACGCATGTAGATCAGGGGCGGCAATACTGCGAGGGCTATTACCGTTCCAGGTTCCGGAATGGTCGTCACGAGTAATGAGCTGACTGAGTAACCGCTTGGAACACCGAAGGTCACTCTCGTCGCAGCGGTTCCTCGCCCGAAGTGCCCGGCGACGCCCTTTACCTGAAATTTCAACTCTTGCTCCTGCCCGACCGTCCACAACACGGGATAGGTGAGGGTCAGTGCCTGCAACCGCTGAAAGACGGTATTTCGGGGTTCGTGATAGTAAGCCTTCGAAAGCGCGGGAGTGCTTGAACCGCCGATGAAAATTGAGGCTTCAGTTGTCCATATTTCATCGCCAAACGGTGTGATGGGGTCATGGGAGACGGGTGTGATATTGATGTCTACCGCTACCGTCGTTCCGGGCTCACCGTGGAGCGTGTACACGTCGCTAATCTCCCCTGTTGAAGAGGAAAAGGCAGGTATCGGATACGAATATGGAATACCGACCAGGCTGAAGCTGATGATGTTGTCGTGGGCGTGCACGTGGTTCGATGATGATCGCGTTGAGATCGCGTCCGTCGTTCCGACTGTGATGACTCCAGGTTGGCCACCGAAATACGTCTCCTCCAGCTTCGTGTACCAGCCCACCATCGCGCCAGAGGCGAAGCCACTGACCCAATGCATCAACAATGAGACTGCCACGACACTTTTAATTTTCCAACGCATATAGCCCTCTTCCTGATGTGAGAGAAGTATGGTAACTGCCGGGGAGGGTCATCTGCAAATAAGATCATTTGAGAGAAGCCAGCACTCTTGGTGGGCTTATGCCTGCGATGCAGGGCAGATTCACCATGGGGCGGAAGAAATTCCTACAAGTAATGCGGCACCCTTCCACCACGTGGAAAAGGCACGTGAGGCACCGGCTATGAATGGGGCATGGTCGGAACACTTACGGGATCATTCGTGACTAAGGCGCGGATGTCGGTGCTGCTCGGGGCGAGCTACGACACCATCAACCGCGCGATCTCGCAATTGCGGATCGTGCCCGCCTTCACCATCAACGAGACCGAACACTTCAGCGACGAACAGGTGCAGGAGATTCGGGAGGCGCTGAGGGAGATTCGCCCGGCAAGGAAAGTGCGGGCCTCAGCGTGAGCTACGAATAACCAGACAGACCAACCGGAGTAATCTCATGGGCGTTTCTTATGGCGTTTTCAGTGGCAGCTTGCACAGGGTGTACAACCCGCAGACGAACTCCTACGAGAGGGTGGGGAGCGCTCCTGCACCAGGTGCGGGTGTGGGCTTCACTTACGATGTCTCGGACTACCACGCGCCTCGTGTGCCAGGGCCTCATCCCTACGGCGCGCCGTCACCAATGGTAAATCAGGCGGTTCTGGACGACGTTCAGCCGGGTTCCCTCGCGGCACGGATGGGTGCACCGTCGGTGGCGTGGAATGACCGCCCCGAGCAGCGGGCGAACTTCGCAGCGTCACTCGACCGGACGCGCCAGCAGAAGGCGACGGATAGCGGGGTCGCAGGCACATTCGCCACGGCGAAACTGAACGGCGTCGATGACGCAACGGCGCGGAAGCTCGCGGGCGCGTACCGGCACAACACCAACGCCGTCGCCGGCGGCGCTGCACCCGTGCCCCTCGCCCCGAACATGGCGGGATGGAACAGCGCACCCTCGCCAACGCCAACGCTTCCCGCTCCTGGCGGCGCTGCCGCTGGCGCTGTGGGACGACATGCGGCACCGATGGCTCCCACGCCTTATCCGTCTGCACCGGCGAACGCGAATTATCAGCGCCCTGTCCCTTCACCTGCGACCTACACGCCCGATCAGATCAAGGTGCAGTCGGCCCAGCACGATAAGAATGTGGCCATCGCTCAGCAGGCATTTACGACCGTTCAGCGCACCCGGCACCCCGACCCGAAGCTTGTTGCTGACGCCAAGGCGAAGCTCGACAAGGCGACGCAGGATCGTGACGCGTTCCTGACGCAGCAGTCCGGCACCAACAGCTACTATGGCGGCGGGCTGCTTCCCGGCCAACCGGGTGCAGGCATCACCCACTCGGCACCGACGCCGCTTCCGCCGGGCATCGCGGCACCGGGCAGTCCTGGCACGGCGGCGGGCCCCGAGGGGATTACCCTCGATCCGGCGACGGCGCAGCAGATGTGGCACAACCACCTCGACGCGAACCCCAATCAGGCAATCGGCGACACTCGCACTCAGTTCGTCGGGACGATGGGAAAGTACGGCTACTCGCCTGAAGTGGTTAACGGCCTGCTCGATCAGTGGCACAATGACGGCACGCTTCTGCCGCAGGCTCCTCCGTCCCCGACGCCGCAGTGGTCGCCGACGGTTGAACCGCGAGACGGACGCGGCGGCATCTACCAGAACCCGCAGGGGCAGCGCATCGTGGTTGATGCGAACGGGCAGAGGATCGGCGTACCGCTCGGGCCGGGCCTGCCCTCATCGCCGTCTCCCACGCCAACACTTCCCGTACCCAGCCGCGCGCCGCTACCGCGTAGCAACGCAGCGGCGGTTCAGCCTTCCACGCAGCCAGCGGCGACGCAGCCAGCGAGCGGCGATCAGTCTCTTCATCGACCGGGCCCTGGGCAGGTGAAGGCAAAGCTCCCCAACGGGCGGATCGTCATCATGAATAAGGCCGACGGCTCAGTGGTTCGGGAGGTGGGCCAGTGAGCTTAGCCGACGTGCAGATCCTCGAGGATGGCGACGCACCGGCTGCCGCACCCACGCCAAAAACCCCGTTGCCGGCGACCCGCGCTCCCGTCATGCCCTCTGGGGTGACGGTGCTGGAAGATGGGGATGCACCCGCGCCCTCAGCCTCGCCGGCTCCTGCCCCTGCGCCGCGATTGCCGGCAATGGCGACGACTGCACCGTCCCTGCCGGGTGGCGCTGTGGTGCTTGAAGATGGTGATTCGGCACCCGCAACACCCGCTCCTGTTCCTCCGCCTGCGCCCAATTTCGCTCAGGCTGCTGGACTGACCAGTGACGTTCCACCGCCGGAAGCTTGGATGATCGGGCCGACACCAACGACGCAGGCGCCGCTCGCGCCCGCAGCCTTCTTGCCGGATACCTCCATCACCGACGGCGGGGGATTAACGGCCCCGTTGCACTCAGAATCGCCCATGCCGGTTGTGGAAACCGTGAAGCGGCTGGTTCGCGACTACTTCACCGGCACCACACAGCAATCCACCCCGAACCCGACGAACGTGTTGAACCCGCAGGAGCTTCCCAACGGCGGGCACCAGGGCTGGTACGACCAGACGGAGCAGGCGGCGAAGCAAGGCCGATCCGCTCCCGATGTGGCGGTCGGCCTGAAGGTGGGGGCAAGACTCGCCCGTGGTGTACAGCGCGTCGGCGCGTGGATCGATCAGTCGGCACAGGACTTCAACCAGCAGGTCGCCAAGCAGCATCTGGACGAACATTCTGAAGTTGTTCCCAACGACGTTCCTCCGCCCGCTCCGCCGTCGCCGGCGGTGGATGAGGCGATTCACCAGATGCGGACGCACGCCGAGATGGCGATGCCGAAGAATCCAGTAGGCCGAGCCATCACCGAAGGCGTCGCGGGCGCTGCGCCCATGATTGCGTCGGGCCCGTTCGCCCCGGTTGTCGGTGCGTTGCAGGGCGCTGGCGAGACGTACGATGCCGTTTACGAGGAGATGCGGGCGCGTGGGCACTCGCCCGAGCAGGCTTCGAAGGTGGCGGATTGGGCGGCGAAGGGTGGCGCTGTCATCGGCGGGGGGACGGGCTTCCTCTTCCGGGGCAATCCCGCTGGCGCTGGCGGTCAGAAGGCGCTGGCGAAGCACCTGGTGGATACGGCGGTGAAGATGGGTGTGCTGGGCACGGCAACCAACGTCGCTGCTCAGACAGTTCAGCATGGAGCGACGGGCAGGCCGATCAGTCCAACAGAGGCGGCGGTCGCTGGTGTGACCAACGCCGGCGTCGGCGTGGGCTGGCACCTCGCCGGTGAATTGTTCAACGGGCTGGCATCCGGGCAGCGTCTCTCTGATTACTTCGCGCGGCGGTGGAAAGGTGCGACGGATGCACTCGGGCGGGCGCGAGTGGAGCAGGATGCGCGTGCGGCGGCGCAGGCGGCGCGGAATAACTTTCATGTGAAGACGGATGCGGATGCTTATGCCGCACTCGGGCTCGATCCGCTCCAGCAGTACACGCCGGGGCAGATTCACCGAGCATGGATCAAGTCATCCATCAAGGCGCATCCCGATCGTGGCGGCAGTCAGGAAGCATTTACGAGGATCAGTGAAGCGCAGGAGTGGCTGCTGAAGAAGTTCGGCAGCAATGCATCGCCCGCGCCGTCGCGTCCGCAGCCTCAGGCACAACCTGAACCTCAGCAGCAGACGCAGACCGTGCAGCCGCCTCCAGCACCCACCGCGCCCGCGCAGCCGCCTCCTGCACCTGCCCAGGCGACAGCGCCGCCGTCACCAGCACCAATCGCGTCTCCACCGCCCACGCCGACCGCTCCACCTCCCGCCCCCGCGGCTCCGCCGGCGCGTCCGGTTGCGACACCGCTTCAGAACCCGCTGCCCGCTGGCAATGGCGTTACTGGCTTCACGACCGCCAAAGGCTCCACCTACGTCGTCGATGGCACGCGCACGCAGCGGAACAAGTCACCGCACCCTGAGCACCCCGGCGACGTGGGCCTGAAGGAGCCGAGCCAGTCGACCGTTTATGTGGATCAGAAGGACGCACCCTCCGTGCTCACGACCGGCAGTGTCCGGGGCGTCAGCTTTCAAACCACGCCCGAAGTTGGGTTAACGCCGGTGGAGCAGTTTCCCAACGGCAAGATCCACGTCGGCAATCCCATCGTCGAAGTCACCAAGCCCTCTCCATTCCCCGCCGCATCCCAATCGCCGGCCACTCCAACGGCGGCAGCGGGGCCTAAACAACTCCAATCGCCACCGCAGGCAACTGCGACACCTGTCACTCTCCCGCCCGGCGCCCAAGTGCTGGAAGATGGGGATGCTCCCTCGGCTGGTGCTCCGCCGACGCCATTGCGTAAACCGAAAGCAGAGCCCCTCCCGCTTCCCCCACTGCACGAAGACGTTCCCGCATCCGTGGTGCAAGAGGCTTGGACCCGAATGAGCGCGCGCTATCCCAAGATCGCGGCAGCGGTAAAAGGCATCCATCCCCTCGACACATCCAACCCAACAAGGTCTGCCAGCTTCAATCCCGCGACGGGAATCCTTCGGATTGATCCGAGCCAGCCTCTGAAGGTTTCCAGTTTGGCGCATGAGCTGACGCACGCCGCTCAAGGGTTGCGAGGCATTGAGACCAATCCGGGCGCGTTCGATACGGAAGAAGAGTTTCACCAGAAGGTGGAGGCTCCCGCCTATCGCAGAGGTGACGCTGCGAAACCAGCGGATGACTCGCCGCTACCGTCGCTGGCGGAAGAACCGAAGGCACCGAGCCAAAGCCCCGAAGTTCGACGAGACTACGGTACGATCCACGCGCCTAACCGCAGCGCCCTCGGTGAGCACTTCGCCGAGCAATTCGACGGCGGCAAGGGCTATCCCACCATCAACGAGGCGCGTGCTGAAGCATCCCAGCTTCTCCGCGAGCAGGTGAAGCCGGGCACGCCCGCCGCCAAGCATGTGGACGAAGCGGTGGAGATCGGCGTCACGCGCTCCGTGCGCAACATCATCCAAAAATCTAAAGAACCGGGAGAGGCCTTTGAGAAGCTGGTTGACCTGTACAACCGTCAGCCGAACCTTTCCGTCCGCACGAGCACCAGCATCGCCCAGCAGGCTTACTCGACACCCGCGCCGCTGGCGTGGGCTGCACAGAAGCTGGCGGGCATCGACCGCAGCACGAGCGTCTACGAGCCCACGGCGGGGAATGGGATGCTCATCACCGGCGCTAATCCCGCTCGCGTTCACGCCAACGAGTTGAATCCCGAGCGTGCCGCCGCATTGCAGGCGCAGGGGTTCAAGGCGTCGCAGAACGACGCGACGACGCATCTTCCGCCCGAGAAGGTGGATGCGGTGATCGCCAACCCGCCTTTTGGTGCGGTGCGGGAAAACACCGAGCAGGGATTGCAGAAGAAGATGTGGACGGTTGACGGCGTGAATACCGGCGAGATCGACCACGCCATTAGCCTGCAATCGCTTCAGGCGATGAAGGACAACGGGCGGGCGGTGCTGATCCTCGGCACCAAAGGCCACGATGCGAAAACCGATCTGGAGAAGCGCAAGGCGTACCTGGCCAAGGGTTCGCGGCCCTTCTATCGGCACCTCTACGAGAACTACAACGTGGTCGATCACTTCACAGTCAGTGGCGACCTGTACGCCCGGCAGGGCGCTGGGTTTCCCGTAGACGTGATTGTGATTGACGGCAGAGGCAAGGCGACGCGACAATCCCCGTGGCAGCAAGTGCCACAGACCTATCAGTCTTGGCAGGAGCTCAACAATGTCATCCCCCGAACCGACGTTAGACCCTCCCGTCCGCAAGTGGCTTCGAGCGTGGAGCCCACCGCAAAGCCGCCTGCTCGAAGTGACGGTGGTGCCGCTCCTGCCCAACGACCAGCAACTGACGTGGGACAACTATCTGGGGCGGCTGAAAAGCCGGCTGGACTGGCTCATGCAGGAACACGGGGATCCGGCGGACGTGATTCGTCTGGTGGATCAGATGTTTTGGGAGCGGGTGGGCAGACACTTCCCGTGGAACCACAGCAACAAACGCCTGGCCGACCAGCTCGCCCACAGCGTGGAGGTGGAGGAACACCTGGGGGAGATGGCGGGCGTGAGCCTGAGCGACTTCCCGCAGCCAGTGACGGCGGAGCCTCGGGCGATGCAAGCGCTGAAGGACACGACGCTGGAGGGATGGCTGGGCCTTCTCCTGCCGACGACGGGCGGCGGCGAGTAACCGCCAAGCCGGACGCTGCTACCGAGTATCAAGTCCCCTACAAGCCCGGCAGCAAGTCGGACGGCCTCGGCACGCTCATTCCAAAGAACATGCAGCGGGCGACACAGCAGGCGCTGCGCTCCGTGGAGCAGGATCGCGGTGAGATCGACGCCTTTGTCGCCAAAGAACTCGGGTACCCGGTGGAGAAGCTGGGCGACTACTTCGGGGCGGAGCAGATCGACGCCATCGCACTCGGCATCCACAACCACAAGAAGGGTGCTGCCGTCATCAATGGCTCACAGACGGGTGTCGGGAAGGGCCGGGTCGCGGCCGCGATGATCCGGTACGCACAGAAGCAGGGACTGCTGCCGATCTTCATTACGCAGGCACCCAACCTGTTCTCTGACCTCGTGCGCGACCTGTCCGACATTGGGCTGAATACCGAGAAGAAGCCGTTTGAGATTCTGCCGACGAACGATTTGTCGGGGAAGTACAAGCTACCGCTTCCTGATGGTCGTACGCTCAGTACCGCCGGCGACCATCGCAACGTTGTCCTGCGCGCGGTCGCTAACTTCCTCGAAGGTAATGGGCTGACGGCTGCGGTAAAGGGGGAGCAGAAGAACTTCGACGCCATCTTCACCACCTACAGCCAGCTTCAGAGCGTGGCCGGCAATGCGACGTGGCGGCAGGAAGCCCTGCGCAACATCAAGAGCCGCGGGTTCTTCATCCTCGACGAGTCGCATGAAGCCGGAGGCACCCGCAAGACAGGGTGGAAGAAGAAAGGCGAGGAGGATGTTGGGGGACGTGCCGGGTTCGTGCGAGCACTGATCGCCGACGCCCCCGGTGTCATGTATTCCTCGGCGACCTACGCCAAGCGCCCATCGGTGATGGATTTGTACGCCCGCACGGACATGCGACTGGCGGTGTCCAACCCCAGCGCCTTGCCCGATGCGATTGCCAAGGGCGGCGTGCCGCTCCAGCAGGCGGTTGCCTCGATGCTTGCAGAGGCGGGACAGTACATTCGCAATGAGCGTTCCTTCCAAGGCGTGGAGTTTCGCCCTGAAACGGTGGACGTGGGTTTGGATCGAGCCGACACGGTATCCGGGATCTTTCGCGCCATCCGTGACTTTGACCTCGCCAAGGGCGGAGCGGTTGAAGAGCTTGAGGATGATGTCACCAGCGGCGGCGAGCGTTACGGCAACGACACATCCACAGGCGAGGCGGGGATTCAATCGACCAGCTTCACCTCGATCCTCTGGAACCTCGTCGATCAGATGCTGTTCACGCTCAAGACCGACCGCATGGCGGAAGCCGCGATTGCCGCTGCCCGCAAAGGCGAGAAGCCGGTGGTTGCGGTGGACAACACAATGGAGGCGGCGCTGAAGCAGTACGTGCAGGACAAGGCCCTGCGCCCTGGCGACCCCGTGCCCCTCACGTTCAAAGACCTCATGCGGCGGTATCTGGAGCGCAGCCGCGAAGTCATCATCACCGACGAGAACGGCGACTCCCGCCGGCACTACATCACCGATGAGGAGCTGGGGCCGGAGGCGCTGGCAGCGTACAACCGGGCCAAGAAGCAGATCGATGCCGCCAATATCGACCTGCCGGTGTCACCCATCGACCGACTCACGCAACTGCTGGAGAAGGCCGGGCTGAAGGTGGGCGAGATCACCGGGCGCAAGCAGCGCCTCGTCTACGACGATCAGGGTGCAACCCTCTCCGAACGTCCCGACGACGACATTGGCCCTGCCGGTCGCGTCCGCGCCGTCAAGGCGTTCAATGACGGCACGCTCGACGTGCTGATTATCAATCGCGCGGGCTCCACGGGCCTGAGCATCCACGCCCATCCTGATTTCAAAGACACGCGCCGGCGGCACATGATCATCGGCCAGCCGGCGAAGAACATCGACACGTTTATGCAGATGCTCGGTCGCGTCCACCGCACGGGGCAGATCATGCCGCCCGCGTACACGCTGCTGCTGAGCAATGCACCCGCCGAGAACCGACCCGCCGCGGTGCTGGTGAAGAAGCTGGCGAGCCTCAACGCCAACGTCACCGCCGACCGCACCGGAGCCGTCAACTTCGACGTGCCGGACGTTATCAACGAAGTGGGCGATGAAGTGGTCGCAGAGTACCTGGCGGAGAATGAGGATCTCGCCGAGACGCTGGGCGATCCGCTACCACGCAAGGCCAGCGGAGCCTATGAGCCGGAAGGCGCTGCGGCGAAGGTGAGTGGACGCGTGGCGCTGCTTCCGGTGTCAGAACAGCAACGCTTTTGGAAAGACGTGGTGGATCGGTATTCCGCCAAGCTCGCGGAGCTGGACGCCATCGGCGAGAACCCGCTCGTCGCCAAGACGCTCGATCTCGACGCGGTGACGCTCCGCTCCATGCCGCTGTTCGACGGCGATCCTAACGCCACCAGCCCCTTCGCTGGGCCTGCGCATCTGGAAGAAGTGGATATGAAGCTGGTGGGCAAGCCGCTGACGAGTGAGCAGGTAGGCCAGAAGGTGCGGGAGTTCGTGAAGGCAGAGAATGACGGGCAGGTGCGCAAAGCCGCTCAGGATTGGGCGCGGCAGGAGATGCAGAAGCTCGATGAGGCGACAGAGAAGTACAAGCAGCAGCGGCTGGCAAAGGTGGACAACGCCGACACCGCCCTCCGCATCCAGAACGACATCGAGCGCAGCCTCAGCACCGTCACCGGCTACATGGATCGGATGCCGCCCGGCACGCCGGTCATTGTCAATACGCCTGGGGGAGATGAACTGGACGGCGTGGTGCTGAAGTTCGAGCAGCGGGGCAAGCCCAAGAATCCCTCCGCCGCGGGTTCATGGGTCATGCACATTGCCGTCGCCGACGCGGCCCGTCAGATTAACGTCCCGATCTCCGCGATGAGCGAGTACCGGGGCGGCGATAAGGGTTATGTCATCGAGCCGACCTTCGAGCGACTGGTGGACGCGCTACCCAAGTTCGACCATGCCGCCAGCAAGAGCCGCGAGACCCGGTTCATCGCGACGGGCAACCTGCTGGCGGCTTACGATAAGGTGCAGGGTGGGCAGATCGTCAACTACACCGCTCGCGACGCCGGCAGCAAGCAGGGGATCCTGCTGCCCAAGAAGTTCGCCCTGGATCAGTTCCTCGACCGTGACCCGGTCAAGTTCGACAGCGCCGAAAACGTGATGCGATTCATGGAAGAGGGCCACGAGGCCCATTCTTCGGATCAGGGGCTGGTCGCCTTTCTCGCTCCCGGTGGACGGCTGGTGCTCGAAGCGCCCAAAAGCAAGTCACGCGGGGCCAAGTTCACGCTGAACGAAAAGCTTCTTGCGGCAGCGGCACCCGATGAATTTGTGTCATCCGGCAACCGGATGCGATTGACGGTCGAAGGCAATCCCAAGCGTGCAATGCAGGTGCTGCGCGTGGCTCATGACCAGTTCGGACTGGCGGCGATTAAGGAGAAGGAAGCCGCTCGCGCCATCATGGGCCTGCCCTCCCTCAACCAGCAGGTGGAGGGGATGAAGAGCAGTGGGCAGCAAGCTCGCCAGGGACGCATCCCGTCGCGTGGTGGGTTCGTCAATGTCCGTCTCTTCTCGCCCATCACCACACCGATCGTGACGACGCTCAAGGCGTCGGGCGAGGTCGCATCGGCGGGTATCAATTGGGCCGTGCGTGACATGGTGGATCGTGTCCGCGTGCTGAACACGCCGACGGCGAAGGACGCGGCAAATCGTGCCGAGCGTGCCATCAACACGGCGAAGGCGGCGCTGGGCAAGCTTTCCGCCCCTCTCGCTCGGGCGCTGAAACTTGCGGGCGCTGGCACGTCTCCGAGCCTGCACAAGGCGAACGTCACGCTCCAGCGGGTAGACCGTCCACGCGGGAAGGACTACGGCACCGCTCGCATTGTCGACGTGATTGAAGGACGCGTGACGCCGGCGACGCCAGCGGAGAAGGCGATTGTTGATGCGATTCGCAATCTCACCGATGCGACGGGGCAGATGCTGCACCTCAGCGGAGTGCAACAGAAGGATGCCAAGGGGAACTGGAGCGTCTTTAGGTACATCCCCGGCGGCAAGGTCTTCGTGCGCCACCTGACACCGGATGCGATGGGCATCATCATGCAGGGCCCGCGCTCCAAGGGATGGCAACCGTGGATTGACGCGATTGCGGATCTGAATGGCGTTCCCGCAAATCAGGTGGAGGCGGCGTTCGAGCAGAACCGGGATGAGCTGCTGGGCGAGGGGCCGGAAGCGGCCTTCCGCCGCATCAACGCGGAGTTCACCCGTCAATTTCCCCTCGTGCCGTCGCACCTGTACGTCGGCGATAGCGAGATCCCCCTCCTGTTCACGCATCCCTTCAGCTACGCGAAGCGGCTGGCGGAAATGACGGCGACACGTGTTGGTTTCGTGAAGCACTTCGGGCAGGCCACGGACAAGGGCAACGACATCGAGGTGCTGCGTAAGCAGTTCATCAAGGAGAATGGGACGGCGCAGCCGCTGGTGGAATTGCTTCGGGCACTCAACGGTGCGCCGGTCACCACGCCCATTGTCGATCCGGCTAGCAACGCAGCAAAGTGGGCGAGGGGCTTCGCGAATCTGCGGTCACTGGCGGAGGCGGGGCTGCTCTCGATGTCGGCGATTCAAAACGTGCCTGAAGTGCTGGGCAACATGCAGGCGTTCAGCAGCGACGGCGACCTGCTGCACGCCCTGTGGCGGCTGACGCGGCACCCCATGGCGACTGTCGCGGCGCTGGAGCACCTGGGCGCTATCACGCGGGACGTAACCGACCTGTCCCTCCAGCGCGGTCGCAGCATCGAATCGACCATCCGCATCATCCGCAACCTCTCGGGGCGGTGGCTGGGGCATCGGGGAATCAACGAGCTACAGGAGAAGCTCGCGGCAGCGATCGCGATGGAGAAGGCGGAGCGGATGCAAGCGGGCAAAGGCACCGCCGAAGATGTCTACGATCTGATCGCCTTCGGCTGGACACCGGCGGCGGCACGTCGTCTCGCATGGGGCAAGGGAACGCAGGCGGAGTACAACCGTGTCGTCCGTCAGGCTCCAACGAAGCTGGTGGGTTCTCCGATGGGGCCAGCGGAGCAGACACGCCTAAGCCACAACCGGCTCTATCGCTTCATGATTCGATTCCAATCGTACGCGCAGATGAAGGTGCGGTCGTTCGTGAAACAGGCGGAGGCTTACGCCAAGGCGATGCGCTCTGGCAACCCGCGGCTGATGTACGCCGCAAACAAGAAGTTCCTCCGCTACCAGCTTGGCACGGCGGCATCGGGTGCGGCTGCTGCCTTCCTGCTGGCGCTGGCGACGGGCGGCACGCTGGGGCTGAAGATCGCATGGAACGAAGCGAAGGATCATCCCAAGCGGTTCATGCTTGAGTCCTGGGCCTACACCATGTTTGCCGGCCCCTACGGCGCCGTGATCCGTCAAGTGTCTGAACACGGCAACGGCACAGAGGACGCGATGCGTATGGCGCTGCCCGTATTCATCATCGACGAAGCGGCCCGTGCGTTCTCGGCTTCAGGCGCGTATCGAGACCTTACGGCGAGCGAGCGAATCGCAAAGCTGCTTAGCCGGCTTGTGCCCGTGCAACGTGTGGCTGCAACCGTCGGCGCTGCCTTTGGGCTTGGCACCGATGCACAGCGGCTGGAGGTTGCCTCGCGTGGCTACTGGCGATGGCGCTATGACGCGTATCCGCCGTCGAAGCATCTGGCCGGGCAGGAAGAGGCGGAAAGCAAGGTGGTGTACCGCCAGCAGATGAAGCTCGCGATGGACGCCATTGCCAAAGACCAAGACCCCACACCGCACCTGATGAAGGCGGTGGGAGTCAACGACAAGGCCAATCTGGCGATGAAGCTGCGGGCGCGCGAGTACCTCAGCCAGGATCGGCTGGAAGCAAAGGACGAAGGCGCTGCACAGAAGATGCGGGATGAACTGCACCACCGCATTGGCGATGAAGCCTATCGCATCCTTCAGGCTCACGACGACATTATGGAGCAATGGGCGGCGTCGGCGTCGGCTATGAAAGATATCGGATTGGATGAGGCGACCAGCACGGTCAAGGACTTCGGCAAACCGTTCGCGGACGCCGATCACCGGATGGCGGAGCTAAAGCCGCTGATGAAGCAGTACCGCAGCCTCACCGGCAGCGAACAGGATCGGTTCTACTTCGAGCACAAGAAGGACATCGACGCCTACGAAGACCTGAGCGCGGCGAAGCGAGAGACGACGACCGATGTGAAATGGATTCGAGAAGATCCGTATATGACGCCGGCGGAGAAGGCGAAGGCGATCCGGGAGGCGTATCAACGCCGACGGGCGGCGGCGACGCAAGCGGTCACGAGCCCTTGAGCCGGTTCCACACGTCACCCACTGAGACGAAGAAGCCGCCGAGCAGCGCCACTACAAAGGCGAGCATCAGAAGAAAGGCAACGACCACACCCATTTCGATCAGTGTCTCCAAGGGTGATTGCTTGGCGTGCTTGTCACTCACCGCACCCCACACGAGCGGGAAGAGAGACGCCCACAGCAGCGCCCCCAGCAGCACCCGAGACTGCGCACTAGCGTAGACAAAAGCGCACACGCCTAAGCCGATCCAAACGGATGCTGCGAAAGAGTAAGCCGGAAGTCTTCGAAGTAGTGCCCGCACCTGTTCCACCTGATCCTTTCGCTCGTGAACTGTGATCCTACCAAAGGGGGCTGCCGACGTGGGCGGTAGCGCAGGGGTAGCGCCAAAGCGAAATTTATTATGGCCCCGTTGGACTCCCCCGCAAACCTTTGTATTTGAAGCACTTAACGCACTCGGCAGGACTCGAACCTGCAACCCTCGGTTCCGAAGACCGATGCTCTATCCAATTGAGCTACGAGTGCTCGTCGCGGCGCGCTGCTCAAAATCGTCTTCGCGCGGGCGGATACACGCAGGGGATTATCGCGTGTCTGATCACGAAATCCAGTGCACGGGCTGTCGCGACTGAGAGAACTGTCGAAGCACGATGACCATTCCGCGAGCCTGGTGAGCATGCAGCACGGTTCGAGCGCCGAAAGACCAACTGGCCGTGCCATCCATATTTTCCCAGATTTTAATTAAGTGCATTCCCGCGTAAGAAGGAGCGACACCTTCTCGCGGAGAGCTGACGATGGGCAGCACAGCATTGGCCGTTCGGTTGGGAATGATGTCGGTCTTCCTGTCGTTGCATCTTGCCATGGCGCAGACCGCACAAGTGTCTGTCGATGCAACCGCTCCAGGAATCACCGTCAGTCCGACGCTCTACGGCATCTTCTTCGAGGAAATCAACCGCGCCGGCGACGGTGGGCTATACGCGGAAATGCTCCAGAATCGCTCCTTCGAGGATGTGGGTTCGATCCCGATGGCATGGGAACTGGCGACGGGTAGAGATGGCAAGTCGAGATGGGCGCTAGACAGGGATGAGCCGCGCATCAACGCGACCAATCCCACGAGCCTGCGCGTGGTTGTTGAATCCATTCCATCAGGCGGTTCGGTGAAGATCGTCAACCGCGGTTTCGTCGGCACCCCCCGCAACGGGGGCGAGAGCGATGAGCAGTATGCGCAGCGGTTCGCGAAAGCGGTGGGGGAGCAGAGAGCCCAAAAGCATGGCATCGCGGTGAAGGCGGGGGCGGAGTACCTCGTATCGCTTTATCTTCGGGCGGATGCGTCGCAAGGTTCGGACGGCGAGGCGAGCGTCGCGATCGAGTCATCGGATGGAAAAACTCTCGCTTCGGCCAGCTTGCCCCGGCCGCAATCGGAGTGGAAGAAAGTTGATGTGGTGCTGAAGCCGGATGCGGATGCGACGGATGCAACCTTTGCGATCCTCTTCAAGCAGCCCGGCACGTATCGCCTGGACATGGTCTCCATGTTCCCCCGCGACACATTCAAGGGCCATCGTAACGGTCTGCGGAAAGATCTGGCGGAGCTGGTTGCCGCGATGAAGCCCGCATTCGTCCGCTTTCCCGGCGGCTGTTTTGTGGAAGGCGATCAGATCGAACACGCGGCCCGCTGGAAAGCAACGATCGGTGATGTCGCCGCCCGACCCGGTCACTGGAATCTCTGGGGCTACCACTCCACCGACGGCCTGGGCATGTTCGAATACCTCCAGTTTTGCGACGACATCGGCGCCGAGCCGCTGTTTGTGATCAACGTCGGGATGTCTCACGGCAACGGGCAGCTGAACAACTATGCCGTGCCCATGGACAAGATGGATGAGTTCGTGCAGGACGCGCTGGATGGGATCGAATACTGCAACGGCCCCGCGAGCAGCAAATGGGGCGCGCTCCGCGTGGCGGCGGGTCACCCCGAAGCCTTTGATTTGAAGTACATCGAGATCGGCAACGAGAACGGGGGACCCAACTACAACGAACGCTACGCGCTGTTCCACGACGCGATCAAGAAGCGCTATCCGAAGATGAACCTCATCGCCAACGTGTGGGGCGGCGTGCCAAACAACCGGCCGTTCGACCTGAAGGACGAGCACTACTACAACACACCGGGCTGGTTCCTCTCACACGCAGCCCACTATGACAAATATGAACGCAAGGGCGCGAAGGTGTACGTGGGCGAGTACGCGGTGACCCAGGAGTGCGGCTTGGGGAACCTTGCCGCAGCAGTGGGGGAGGCGGCATTCATGATGGGGATGGAGCGCAACAGCGATGTCGTGACGATGGCTTCCTATGCGCCGCTGTTCGCCGAGCCGGCTTGGAAGCGATGGAACCCCAATGCGATCAACTTCGACGGGAGCCGGACGTATGGCACGCCGTCGTATCACCTCCAGGCGCTCTTCGCGAATAATCGGCCGGACGTGATGGTTCCCGCGAAAGTGACTGTTCCGGAATCAAAGGATGCGAAGCCGTCAGGGAGGTTTGGG
The DNA here is from genome assembly GCA_036387255.1 of Tepidisphaeraceae bacterium. Classification (GTDB taxonomy): domain Bacteria; phylum Planctomycetota; class Phycisphaerae; order Tepidisphaerales; family Tepidisphaeraceae; genus DASVUC01. The sequence goes on from DASVUC010000153.1 coordinate 21,668, forward strand.
ATCTCCACCTGGGACACGCAGACTGAGTTCAAAGACATCAAGGCGACCGACCCCCAAGGCAAGCTGCTCTGGCAATTCGATCCCGCCAAGGGAATGGGTCAGTTGGAGATAACCAGCGGCGAGTGGAAGATCCAGGATGGCGCTCTGCGCCAATCCTCCAGCGCAGCGCCCGCGAGCGTGTTCATGGGAGATTCGAAATGGACGGACTACACCATTACATTCAAGGCCCGCAAGATCGGCGGCCGCGAAGGTTTCCTCGTCAACTTCCACTCCCACGATACAACGCAGCACAACTGGTGGAACGTCGGTGGTTGGGGAAATCGGGAGCATGGCTTTGAAGGCTCGTACCTTCCCGGCGAGCGTATTCGAGGCTCCATCGAGACGGCACGATGGTACGACGTGAAGCTCGAGATGAAGGGCGGGAAGGTTCGCGGTTATCTCAACGGGAAGCTCGTGCAGCAGGCGACGGAGACGCCGCCGCGAACGATGCACGTTAACGCCGGAATCGATCGCAAAGCGGGTGAAGTCATTGTGAAAGTGGTTAACGCGGGCAATCAACCGGTCGAGGCCAAGATGGACGTCACCGGAGCGGCCGGCGACTGGAAGGCGGTGTCGCTCACGTCGGAAAAACCTTCCGACGAGAACTCATTTGAGAACCCGACCAAGGTGACGCCGCGGGAAATGCCAAAGTCTTCGTCGAGTGGATCGACTCCGACCTTCCCGCCACATTCCGTGACGGTTCTGCGGAGCAAGCTAAAGACGTAGCACCAGCACGCTTGCCAACGATGCCAGGATCGCTCCGCTCGCCTGTCACGCGCGACCATACCCTGAGGTGAAACTGCGCCCCCGCTGAGATCCCAACCGCCACCCGCATGCCGTTGCAGAGTGATTACGAAGGGGGCCCGCTCTCAGTCGGCCTGTCGAAAAACGCCAGGTAGGTTTCATTGCGCGTTGCGCGGTGGAGATACAGCGCGAGTTCCAGGAGGTGATAATCGCCCCACATGCTGCTCTCGCCGCAAGGCACCTTCCGCCCGGCCGGCACGTGATCCCACCCGTTGGGGCGATGGTATACGCCGTGGAGCAGCAGGCCCTGATGCTCGTCCTTCGCCGAGAGATAAGGCTCCCCGAGCAGCGCCCGTGCGACCGTGAGCCCGGCGCTCGTGTATCGGCTGCCTTGTTCACCGCGATAGCGGCCGAAGCGCAACAAACCCTGCGCCGCGATCGCGGCCGCGGACGAATCAACCGGTTCATGATCGTTGAACGGATCCGCCTCGCGGCTGCGCCAGTCCCCCAGCTTTGACAATCCAGGCGCGCCATCGTCCCAGTAAACAATGCCATCCGCAGCAGCGCAGTCGTTGATGTAGTGTTCGCAGGTTGCGCCGCAAGCACTCTCGTAAACGCGCACCACGTCTGCCTTGCTCAGACCAACGCTCTGCTGGAAATGATCGGCCGGCACGGTCGCGAGAAATTCCAACTGCTCCGCGTACCCCAGCATCGCCCACGCCAACCCGCGCGTCCACGTGCTGAACGGTGAGTATCCCTGCTGTGTCGCGCGCGATCGAAACGCGCCATCGTTGCGGTTGAAGGTCGCCTCGTGCGCCGTCCGTCCGCGCACGTCATACGCATGACCGCTCTCGCCGTGGAAGATGATGAACTGATTCGTCGCCAGCGCGTGCAGCACCGAGCGTTTCAGCAGGTCAGCGCTCCGATCGTTCTCGTGAGCGAGGTGATGACCCAGTTGCCACGCCAGCGACAGGACGCGAATCGTCCGCATCGTGTCCACGAACAGCGAGTGCGGCCCGTTGAAAGAATAGATATACCCCAGCGCGCTGCTGTTCGCCGACAGTGCTGATGGCTTCTCCACCCGCACGCCCGACCACCGCGCCGCCTGCACTGCGCCGCTGCACTTGATCGCCATCTCGTAGAAGCGAAGCTCCCACTCATCGTGCGGAATCTTCCCCTCGCGCATCAGCCTTCTGAGATTCCCGTAGGTGGAGAGGTTGTTGAAGCCGTGATCGTGCACCCCCATGTGCGTCACGTGCCGCGCCATCCGCTCAACCGTCTTCCGCCGGCCCAACTCCAGAAGCTCCCGATCATCTGTTGCGTCAAAGACCAGCAGCGGACAGCCATATTGAAAACCCTGTGTCCATTCGGTCCAGCCGCGCGAGGTGTATTCCCCTTCCACCGTAAAGACAGGCGTGCCGCGCTTCGTGTCCCACGTTTGATCGATCAGCCGAACCTTCTTCGCCGCGAGTTCGAAGACGCGCGTGACGTCGGCGGAGAGATCTGTTGGCGTCAAAGTAGTGTCGATCTGCATGATCTGTCTGGCGTCGCTAGTGCTTCACAACCGTGAGCCGCTTCCGCCATTCCGTCTTCGCGATCTTCAGCTCAGCATGCTCCGGCGCATCCTTGTAATGCGGGTCGAGCGGATAGCATCCGGAGATGATGCCGTTGCGCGGCGCTGTCGTACAGTCGCTGAACGTGCGGCAGATCCGCCTCCCCTGCATGCCTTTTCCCGCGAGCACATCGGACGGCATATCCCAGTAACTCAGCACGAGCCTGCCCAAACCCACGAAGTCTGTCCAATTCTCCCGCACGACCGCCTGCGCCACGTGGGGCAGATACTCCTGGAGATACGTGTACCCCGTCCCGACGAAGATAGACTTGCGGCACGCCGCCTTCAGTTGTCGCACGGCATCGATCTGCCGCGCAACACCCACCAGCGGATCCTCCGGCGGCTGATAGCCGTCGCTCGGCGGAAACATAGCCGGCCTCTGAATGTGCGGGTTGCAATAAGGTGAGCCGCAGCTGGCGTTGATCAACCTAATCCCCATATCCGCCAGCTCGTTGATCCATCGAATCGGCTCCGTCAAATCCAGCTCCAGCGGATTGCTTTCCGAACAGCCGAAACCCCAGAGATAAGGCGTCGCGACATCCTCGGCAATGCCCGGCCCGAGCTTGCCATTGCCGCCGCGGCTTGGATCAGGACGAAACGGCGCCAGGTCAAACGCGCTGAGTCTTACCGCTACCATCATCCGCGGACATTCTGCTTTGATCCTCCCAATGATCTCTCTGGCAAACCGCGTGCGGTTTTCAAAGCTGCCGCCGTACGGACCGGGTCGTGCTCGCGCAGAAAGAAACTCATGCCCCAGGTAGCCGTGACATTGCTTCACGTCCACAAAGCCAAACCCCACCTGCTGCGCCAGCTTCGCCGCGACGACATAGCTGTCGATCAGCCGCTTGATTTCGTCGTCGCTCAGCACCACCGATTCATCATCCGCCTTGATCCCAAACTTCGCGTCCAGCAGCGGGTGGTGATACGCAATGCGCGGCTCCAGCCGCTTCTTGTCCCGCGGCCGGGAGAACCTGCCGCTGTGCGTCAGTTGCAGGCCAACCAGCAGATCCTCAGAACTTCCAAACGCTTCACGATGCGCCGAAGTGACCGCATCCAGAAGCACCGTAAGTCCCCGCCGCGCGCGCTCAGTGTCTCCATCCACGAGCGCAAGCTGATTTGGGTTCGCCCGCCCATCCCCCTGTACCGCAAATGCTTCGCCGCCCCAGATCAGTTGGGCGCCGCTGAGCCCAAAGTTCCTCCACCGCCGAACGGTGTGTTCGCTCGGCTCGCCGGTTGTTGTCCCGTCCCAACCCTCCATGGGATGAATGCACCACCGGTTCCCAACGCGACCGAATCCCGGCACATCGTAGGGTTCCGCCAGCGGGGAGCCATCAACGGCGCTCATCACGCGCTCGTCGCACGGCAACCCCAGTCCAAGCTCCCGCAGCCGCGCTTGAAAAGCCGCCGCATCTTTCAAGTGTCCAACCTTAACGAATTCCTCTGGCATTGATCTCGCTCCAACTCGCAGCTGCCCCGATGGTTTTACATTAGCTGCTTTCGCCGGTTGGAGCACCATCTTCGGAGTCTCCCTCTTCCCCTTCTGGTTCTGGAGCGACGATCTGGACGAGCGCGAGCTTCTTCGACAAAGCGATCAGTCCATGAAATGGGGCGTCGAGGCGTTCGTCATTCACCCGCGCGTGGGGCTGCCGCGCAACATGACACGCGAGAGTGAAGCTAAAGCTTCCGCAAAGGCGGTTCAGGCACGTATGATGTGGAGCTTTAGGTAGGCAATTGGGTTCATGCGATGAGTGTTGATTCGAGCATTGTCTTATCCGCCCGCGAGATCACGAAGCGTTTCGCGGGCGTGGTGGCGCTGGACGGAGTGAACCTGTCGCTGCGTCGGGGTGAGGTGCATGCGCTGATGGGTGAGAACGGGGCGGGCAAGAGCACGCTGATCAAGGTGATCAACGGCGTGTACCGCGCCGACGGAGGTTCGCTGCTGATGGACGGTCAGGCGGTGGAGCCGGCGAATCCGCTGCATGCCGAGCGGCTGGGGATTCGGACGGTGCACCAGGAGCTGATGCTGGTGCCGCAGCGGAGCGTGATGGAGAACCTGTCGCTGGGGCAGCTGCCTACGCGCTTTGGCATGATCCGCTGGCGCGAGGTGAAGCGGCGGGCGCAGGCGGCGCTGGCGACTTTGGGCGTGCAGATCGACGTGGCGCGGCCGCTGGGGCATTACTCGGCCGCCATTCGCCAGCTTGTGGCCATCGCCCGGGCGGTGGGGGAGCCGGATCGGCGAGGCGCAGCGACCAAGGTGCTGATCCTGGACGAGCCGACCAGCAGCCTGGATAGCCAGGAGGTGGCGCGGCTGTTTGCGATCCTGAACCAGCTCAAGAGCCAGGGGATGGCGATCGTGTTCGTCTCGCACTTTCTTGATGAGATCTACCAGATCAGCGACCGCATCACGGTCCTGCGCAACGGCAGGTTCGTGGGGGAGTGGAAGACGGCGGAGCTTCCCAAGCTGGACCTGGTGGCGACGATGCTGGGCAAGCAGTTGGAGAGCGCGCGGCACGAAGCCGCCGCGGCCAGGCAGCACGGCGGCGCAGACGCCACAGCGGTCGCCGTGAGCGTCCGCGGCTTGGCCAGGCGTGGCGTTGTCGGTCCCGTCAGCTTCGACATCCCCGCGGGCAAGACCGTCGGCCTGGCCGGACTGCTCGGCTCCGGCCGCAGCGAGACCGCCCGCCTGTGCTTCGGCGCTGATGCGGCGGATGAAGGGGAGATGCGCGTGGGCGAGCGGCGGGTGAACCTGCCACGCTCGCCGCGGCGGGCGATGAAGCTGGGCATCGCCATGACGGGGGAAGACCGCAAGACCGACGGCATCTTCCCCAACCTCTCGGTGCGCGAGAACATCGCGTTGGCGCTGCAATCGAAGATGGGGGCGTGGCGGGCATTGACGCGGCGGCGGCAGTGTGAGATTGCCGAGAAGTTCCGCGCGGCGCTGGGGATCAAGACGCCGCACCTGGAGCAGCCGATTCGCCTGCTCTCGGGCGGGAACCAGCAGAAGTGCCTGATCGCGCGGTGGCTGGCGACGCAGCCGATGCTGCTGATCCTTGATGAGCCGACGCGCGGCATCGACGTGGGCGCCAAGGCCGACGTCGAGCGGCTGGTGAGAGCGTTGTGCGATGAAGGGGCGTCGGTGCTGTTCATCAGCTCTGAGCTGAAGGAAGTGGTGGACGTGTCGGACGATGTCGTGGTGCTGCGGGACCGCAGGCAGGTTGCGGTGCTGCATGAGGATGAGATCAGCGAGCGCTCGATCATGCGGATCATCTCCGGCGGTGAGGGTACGCGTGACGCGGGGGAGGTGTCTCGTGTCTGATACGCTCAAGCGCATCGGCTGGACGGTTGGGCCGCTGATCCTGCTGCTGATCCTGGATGCGGTATTGATCCCGGGGTTCTTCCAGATCCAGATGAAGCAGGGGCGGCTGTTCGGCATCCCCATCGACATCCTCTTCTACGGCTCTCGAGTGATGCTGCTGGCGATCGGGATGACGCTGGTGATCGCCACCGGCGGCGTGGACCTGTCGGTGGGGGCGGTGATGGCGATGGCGTCGGCGACGGCGGTGGTGGTGTCGAATCATGGGGCGCCTCTGGCGGTTGCGGTTGCCGCGGCACTGGGCGTGGGGATCCTCGCCGGCGCGTGGAACGGGATGCTGGTGACGTTGTTCGGCATGCAGCCGATCGTGGCAACCCTGGTGCTGATGGTGGCGGGGCGGGGCATCGCGCAGATCATCGCAGGGGTGCCGATCCTCAATTTCGCGTCGATGGACCTGCGCGTCTTCGCGGCGGGGCAGTTCCTGAAGCTGCCGGTATCGGTGTGGATCGTGCTGCTGGTGCTGGTGGTGGTTTGGGGCCTGGCGCGCAAGACGCCGATGGGGCTGATGGTCGAAGCGATTGGCGACAGCCCCAGCGCCGCTCGCATGATCGGCTTGCCGGTGCGGCTGGTGATCGCCCTGACGTACGTGGTGGTGGGCGTGTGCTCGGCGCTGGCGGGGCTGGTGGATGCGGCAGGTGTGACGGCGGCGGACACGTACAACACCGGCTTGTACATGGAACTGGACGCGATCCTGGCGGTGGTGATCGGCGGCACGCTGCTGACGGGTGGCCGCTTCTTCCTGGCGGGCTCGCTGCTGGGGGCGCTGCTCATCCAGACGCTGACGACGACGCTGCTGCTGAGGGACGTGAGCCCGAATTTGCTGGCGTTCCCGAAGGCGGTGCTGGTGATCGTGGTCTGCCTGCTCCAGTCGTCGCAGTTCCGCTCGCAGTTCAGGCGTCTGTCGTCGAAGCAGCGCGCGGTGGAGCAGATGGCGCCGGTCGCCGTGCAGCAGAGCGAGAAGGTGACGGCATGATCGGACGCTACATCAAGCGCGATGATCTGCTGGCGCCGGCGATGGCGGTCCTGATCATGTTGCTCACGCTGAGCGGCGGTGTGATGTCGTATGACGGCTTCGGCAGCGCACGCAACCTGCTCGACCTGCTCCGCGAGAACGCGTGGCTGGGGATCGCAGCATCCGGCGCGACACTGGTCATTCTTTCCGGCGGGATCGATCTTTCGGTGGGATCGATGATCGCGTTTGTCACGGTGCTGACGGCGGTGCTGATTCAGCGGCAGCAGTTGCCGCCCTGGGTGGCGATTGCGATCGCGCTGGGTTTTGGCGCTTGCTTTGGCGCGGCGATGGGATCGCTGATCCACTTCTACGCGCTGCCGGCGTTCATGGTGACGCTGGCGGGGCTGTTCCTGCTGAGGTCCTCGGCTTTTGCGCTGGCGGAGTGGGCGAATCCGGAGCATGTGGCGAACACGATCGGCATCCAGAACGCGCTGATGATGGACTGGGCGATGGCGGGGGCGCGCATCGGCCCGGGGGTGAAATTCTCGATTCACGGGATGGCGATGCTGTGTTTCTTTGTGGTGGCGATTGTGCTGGCGCACCGCACGATCCTGGGGCGGAACATCTACGGCATTGGTGGCGACGAGAACGCGGCGCGGCTGATGGGGATCCCGATCGGACGGACGAAGATCCTGGTGTACGCGATCGCCGGCTTCTGCTCGGCGGCGGCGGGCGTTGCGGTGACGATAGCCAAAAGCAGCGGCGATCCCGCGGGTTTCATCGGCGCTGAACTCGACGTCATCACCGCCGTCGTCATCGGCGGGACGTTGCTTCAGGGCGGCAGCGGTTACCTGGCCGGGACGTTTTGCGGGGTGATCATCATTGGACTGATCCAGTCGATCATCAACTTCCAGGGAACCTTGGCGGGAGCATGGCCGCGGATCATCATCGGGTCGCTGCTGCTGGTTGCGATCCTGCTGCAACAGGGGCTTGGGTGGGTGGCGAAGAGGCGTTTGGCGGCGCGGGCGGTCTGAGTCGGCGCGGCAGGCGACATTGAATTGGCGGGCAGTGGGACGCGGGGGCTTGAAGAAAGATGTGAGGCGAGGGTTTGGGCCGTGGTGGTGTGGCATAAGTTTTGGGCGAGGAAGACATTGCGCTTGGGCGTGGGATGAGGAGCGGGGGAAAAAGGGGGTCCAGAGCGGGTCCAAACCGGGTCCCAATGGTGTCCAACAAGGTCCGGAAGTGATGCGGGATGTGTCCCTGATGCAGTGAAGTGGGTCCTTTTCAGGGCGGCGAGGTGGAGGAGGCAGAAGGCGAAAGGTGGGCGCGGGTGTGGTGGTGGGAGAAGTTGTTGGCGCAGCAGTTGTCATCATTCTATCTCTTCCTCGGCGCTGCGGGAAAAGACGCGCGATCGCGCAACAATCGTGGCTGGCGGGGTGGGAATGAGGGGGATTTTGTTTTTGAGCGCTGCGCGCGCGGAGGCGTTTTGGCGCAATCGGTGATTTGGGCGCTCGGCGGTGATGGAAGAATGAGAGCGTGATCAGCCCGACGGGGGCGTTTCGTGTTGCTTTAGTGATCAGAAGATTGGCGATGTGGGGATTAGAGCGACCAAGCCGACTGTTTTTCCCGCTGGTGTGCTCCGCCCATGGGCGCAGGATCGGTTATCGCGTTGATGGCATTGATGGTTAGCGGCAAGGGGAGAGGGGCTGCCGGCGATCCTGATGCGACGAGCAGAGGACTTCCAACGCCGAGGCCGAGGTTGGCATCGATGGCGATGTAGTCGTCGGGGGTGATCATGCGGTTGTAGTCGAAGTCTCCCATGAGCCATGCGTTGCCGGGTTGGAGGTTGGTTGCGCCAAGATTGGCGTCGATGGCGCCGTAATCATCGGGCGTGACCATTCCGTTGAGATCTGCGTCGCCGAGGTAGGTGTACTTGCCGAGGATGGCAGTGGGTGCAACGGTGTTGTCCGAACCGAAGGGCCACTTGCTTGCGTGGAGCAACGCGTTGTCAAAGAGGGCGAGGATTGGATTACTCCGGGTGGTCTGCCCGGTGGTGGACACGATGCCGGTGGCGGCGCCGATGGGGTCCAGCTTGGTGCGGTAGCCGGCGAAGACGAGCGCCTGAAGCGTGGCAAAAGTTCCGCCGTTGACGACGAGATCGTTGTCGTTGAGATCAAGGCGTGCGGCGGTGGATGTGAGGGAAAGGGTGTCGGTGTAAAGCGTCTTATTGTTGCCCGCGGTCATGCGGACCGTGCCGCCAACGGTGAAGCCCTTGACGTGCACGGTTTTGCTGAGGGTGAGGTTGGAATTGGAGGCGACGCTGATGTTGAAGGAACCGGAGCCGGCGTCAACATCGGCGAGTGTGACGCTGCCGGCGGTGAGGGAGAAGTTGTCGGTTCCGCCCGCGCCGGTGATGGACAAGGTGGGAGCAAAGGAAGTGAGGTTGAAGGTGTCGTTGCCGGGCGAACCGGCGAGCTCGGCCCGCTCGACGGTGGTGGTCGTGGTGCAACTGGCGGTGGAATAGAAGACGCCGGTGGATTGGATGGTGATTGTCGACGAGTATTGATCGTGTTCGACGCTGAGGGTATCGATTCCGGAGCCGCCGTCGAAGTTGGCGCGGTTTCCGATGCTGCTGTCGGAGTAGAGCAAGGTCAAACGATCGGCGCCTGCGCCGCCGAAGACGTCGGTACGGTACGTGGTGAGGGTGGAACTGATTTCGATGCCGCCGGCGCGGGTGAGGAAGATGCTGTCGTCGCCGTTACCCGCCTGGATGACGTAGGCATTGGGCTTGACGGTGTCGTAGGCGTTGATGATGTCGTCGCCGTCGCTGGCGTCGAGAATCAGCTTCTCGAAGTTGAGCGGCGCGAGCTTGGCGACTGTGCTGGAGACGCTCATCGCGCGGACGGTTAAGACATCCGCGAGAGCGGTGCCTTGAACGGTGATGGTGTCGGTGTCAGCACCGCCGTCGACGAAGCGTGTTTCGGATTGACTGGTTTCCAAGGGCAGGGTGATGGTGTCGGCGCCCGCGCCGGCGTCGAGATAGAGTGTGGGGATGCCGTTGCCGATGGTGATGGAGTCATTGCCGCCTTGGGTGACGATCTCGGTGCGGCGAACGGCGGCTGCGGGATAGGTTGTCGTGACGCCGTTGTAGATGACGGTGACGATGCCGTTGCTGGAGGTGACGCTGACGGTGTCAGCGGCGCTGCCGCCGATAACTGAGAGCGCCCCTTCGCTGTTGAGGCTCACGCCGGTGACGAAGATATCATAGAGGGCGGTGGGCAAACCTGTTTGAACGTCGGTTGCGGTGACGGTGTGACGGCCGGCGGTTTTGAACTGGAACGGGAAAGTGTGCTGCCCGGCCAAATCCGCGGCGGTAAAGGTGTAATCGGAAGTGAAAATCGCGGCTTCATCGGTGCAGGTGAGGTGGAGCGTGCCGCGGTAGGCGGCGTCGCGAGAGGTGGGCTTATTGGCGGTGACGTTGACGTTAAGGGTGTCGTTTGGATTGAGGGTGGGACTGGTGGTGAAGCTGCTCATGACCGGGCGGGTGAAGCGCGGGAAGGCGGCGACGCCATTCGTCAGTGAGATGAACATCCATTTGCCGTCGTCGCCGAGGGTGGCGCGGGCGTCGGACATTACAGAACTGAACGTTCCGCCGAGCGCGAATCCTCCGAGGGATGTCCAGGTGTTGGTATTGTAACTAACGACCTGCGTGCCTTCGAGGACGTAGAGGATGTCGGCGAGGGGGTCGAATTTGAGGACGGTGGAACTGGAGTTGAGCGCTTTTACGAGTTGCAGCGAGCTGTTGTAAACACTTGGATAATCGCCGTCGGCAGCGA
>DASVUC010000154.1:0-59249 GCA_036387255.1 Tepidisphaeraceae bacterium
CCCACGTCCACTTCCCCCCATCCCACCGCCACCCCTCGCTCATAAGCTCGAATTGCGCGTAAACGGCATCCCGAAGCGCAGCGATCTGAACTCTGAAATTTGGATCGGGAATCTAATAATCCCCCGTCTCCGCGCCAGTTGGCTCGCGGAGCTTTGCAATGTTCAAGCGTACGTGCAGCACGAGCTGGCGCGCACGCTACAGCCTGGAGACGTGGTGATGATGGACAAAGTCTCGGCGCCCAAGCGGCCGCTGGATCAATCTTAGGAAATTCAATGCGGCATCGGGAACTTCTTGCAGAAGTCGGCGACTTCCTGCTTGATCTTCTTGAGCGTGTCCGGGTTGTCCTTAGCGAGCAACGCGCGGTCGAGGAAGTCGGCTACGGCTTCGATGTCGGCTTCTTTGAGGCCTCGGGTGGTGATGGCTGGGGTGCCGAGGCGCAGGCCGCTGGTGACTTTGGGGGGGCGGGGGTCGTTGTAGATGGCGTTTTTGTTGGTGATCATCCCGGCGGCTTCGAGGGTTTTCTCGGCGTCGGAGCCGGTGAACTCGGCGTTGCGGGCACGGAGGTCGACGAGCATGAGGTGGTTGTCGGTGCCGCCGGACTGGAGACGGTAGCCTTTTTTCTGGAGGGCGGCGGCGAGGGTCCTGGCGTTCTTGACGATCTGCTGGGCGTAGCCCTTAAACTCGGGCTTGAGCGCCTCGCCGAAGGCGACGGCCTTGGCGGCGATGATGTGCATGAGCGGCCCGCCTTGGGAGCCCGGGAAGACGCTGCGGTTGATCGCCTTGGCCAGCTCGTCATCGTTGGTGAGGATCAACCCGCCGCGGGGGCCGCGAAGGGTTTTGTGGGTGGTGGTGGTGACGACGTGGGCGTGGGGGAAGGGTGAGGGATGAGCGCCGCCGACGATGAGCCCCGCGATGTGCGCGACGTCGGCCATGAGCAGCGCGCCGACTTCGTCGGCGATTTCGCGGAACTTGGCGAAGTCGATGGTTCGGGGATAAGCGCTGTAGCCGCAGACGATGAGCTTGGGGCGAAGCTCTTTCGCCTTGGCGCGGACGGAGTTGAAGTCGATCAGCTCTGTTTTGGGATCAAGCTCGTAGAAGTCAGGCTTGTAGAAGATGGCGCTGGCGTTGAGCTTCATGCCGTGGGTGAGATGCCCGCCGCTGGCGAGCTGGATGCCGAGGAACTGATCGCCCGGCTTCATCATCGCCATGAACGCGGCGAGGTTGGCGTTGGCGCCGGAGTGTGACTGCACGTTGGCGTGGCGACAGCCGAACATCTGCTTGGCGCGGTCGATGGCGATGTTCTCGATCTGGTCGTAGTACTCGCATCCGCCGTAGTAACGGGCGCCGGGGTAACCCTCTGCGTACTTGTTGGTGAGGGGCGAGCCGGCGGCTTCGAGTACGCCCGCGGAGACGTGATTCTCGCTGGCGATCAGTTCGAGGGTGGATTCCTGGCGGCGCGTTTCGAGGTCGATCAGTTCGGCAATCCTGGCGTCGGCTTGGGCGAGGTTCATGGGGTCTCCAGCGAAAAAGAGGAGTGGGATTGTAGCGATTTGAGGTGGCGTGACGAATGGGGGCGGAGGTGGGTTGGGGTATTGCTGTTGGTGGGTGGTTTTCTGGGGGAGCCGTGGAAATGTTCCGATTTGTGCACTTTTGTGCACTTTTGGGGAAGGGAGGGGCTGCGTTGAGGAGGAGCACGGGTTGAAAAGCCGTGCCACGGACGGGATGCGTGCGGATTGGATCATGTCTCTACTTCTTCAGTGGCGCTGCGCGCCGTGGCGTTTTTTGGCGCAACGTGGTTGGGGAGATGCAGAACTGGCGGGGAGATTTCAGGATTTAAGATTTCAGGATTTAAGATTTAAGATTTAAGATTTCAGATTTCAGATTTCAGATTTGAGAGCGCTGCGCGCGGGAGCGCGTTTTCGCGCAATCGGGGGTTTTCGGCTGATCTGCTCCTTCTCCGCGGGCTTCCGCTTCGCCGCCTAGGATGTTGGGGTGAACGAGGAACGGGAACGGGAACGGGTATCCTTTAGATTAGAGATGAGGAGTTTTCGGTGACGTTTGACCAAAGTGCGTGCTGGCGGCTGGAGGGGTTGGAGAAGCGGACCCTGCTCTCTGGCGCGAGCGTGGATGAAAGCTTTGGGACGCAGGGCGGGGTGCTGTTCTGGCATCAGAAGCCGGCGATGTTTGTGACGGGGAAGCCGAGCGTGGTGGTGCAGGGTGACGGGAAGATCCTGGTGACCGGGCATACGACGGTGGGGAACGGGTCGCCGGGGACGATCGTGCGGCTGAATTCCAATGGCTCCATCGACACGTCGTTCGCGGATCAGGGGTTTTACCGGTTTTCGTCGGGTGCGCGTCCGGACGAGGTGAGGCTTGCGCTTCAGCCGGATCAGAAGATTGTGGCGGTGGCGTCGAAGGAGATTATACGATTGGACGCGACGGGGCAGTTGGATACGAGCTTTGGCGGCGGCGATGGGCGGGTGGCGACTTCGGCGAGCCTGGCTGACGTTGAGCTGCTATCGAACGGGAACATCATCGTGGGAGGCGACAGCGAAGTCGTTCGATATACTTCGAGCGGGGTGTTGGATGGTTCGTTCGGGAGTGGGGGCCGTGTGGATGTGGGGTCGGTTGCGCCCAATGTTTCGGATGTTGATGTGCTGCCGGGGGGCGGGGTGCTGGTGACGGGGTTGGTGGGAGGAAATTACGAGCCGGTGTTGGTGAAGCTGACCGCTTCGGGGGTGGTGGATAAGAGCTTTGGCGCAAATGGGTCTGTGCATGTGACGCCGCCGCCGAATTCGCTTCCGTTTGAGGAGACACTGGTTGAGTCGACGGGAGCGATCGTGATCGGCACGACGTGGGGCACCTTCCGTTACGACGCCTCAGGCGTGCAGGATCCGCTGTACGGGGCGGAGCCATCGGTGAGCCTTTCGACGCCGTCGGGGCCGAGAGGAGGGTGGGTTCTTCAGCCTGATGATCGGGTGATTCAAGGGGCTTATGGTTCGTATGGCATTGCTGCGGAGCGACTGGATGTTCATGGGATCCCCGATTCAAGCTTTGGCAGCGTGGGCACCTGGTTCACCGAGATTGTTGTGAGCGATACAGCGCCAAGCGGATTCGCGCGAGGCGCAACGCTAGTGGGGAACCAATTGATGATGGCGGGCTCGTTTGGAAACGGCGGCTGGCTGATGGTGGTTCGGTTCAACATCGATCCCAGCGGCCCGGGGTCGACGGGGCATGTGACGGGTACGGGTACGCTCGTGGTCGATGGGACGCAGCAGGCCGACAAGATCACGGTGTTCAGCTTGAGCAAGACGATGGTGGGCGTGATGCGGGAGGGGGTGGGGACGGAGTACTTTGAAGGCGTCGAGCGAGTGATTTGTTCGGCGGGGGATGGGGATGATGAGGTGACTGTGGGGATTGATGTGCCGGTGACGCTGAACGGAGAGGCGGGGAAGGATAAGCTGAGCAGCTCGTCGCACTCTGGTTGTCTTCTGGATGGTGGGGACGGAGACGATTATCTGGGCAGCGGCGCGGGGAATGACACGCTGCATGGCGGCGCGGGTGACGATGCGCTTTATGCGGGCGGGGGAAGCGACAGGTTGTTTGGAGAGGCTGGCAATGACAGCATCATGGGAGGCGAGGGGAACAACACGATGTATGGCGGCGACGGGAACGACACGCTGAAGGCCGGGAGCGGGCGGGATTACTTCGGCGGCGGAAGCGGGAGCGATACCGCGGATTATTCAGATCTGAATTTCGCCACGCCGGCGTTGCGCTTGTCGCTGGACGGGGTGGCAAACGATGGAGGGAAGAACGAGCGGGATAATGTCCTGACGGACGTGGAGCATGTGATCGGCGGGCCAAAGGCGGACTACATCGTGGGGAACGGGCTGGCCAATCGGCTCGATGGATTTGAAGGAGATGACACGATCATCGGCGGATCGGGGAACGATACGCTGGTGGGTGGGGATGGCGTGAACGTGCTGTCGGGCGGGAAGGGATCGGACACGGTGGATTTTTCGCTGCTGACGGAGGCGGTGACGGTTTCACTGATGGGAGCGGGGCCGGTGAAGGTGAGGAAGGGGGAGACGGATTCATTGGTGAGCGTTGAGTGTGTGGTGGGAGGGAAGGGGAACGATCGGATCGTGGGATCGGAGGGGGCGAATGTGCTGAGCGGCGGAGCGGGGAATGATACGATCGTCGGGGGCGGAGGAGCGGACGGGATTTTCGGGGGCGCGGGGAAGGACAAGCTTTATGGCGGGGCGGGGAATGATTACCTGGAGGGGGGAAGCGGGGATGACGTGATCAGTGGCGATGCGGGAAGCGATACGATGCTCGGGCAGGGTGGGATGGATCTGATGTTGTCGCTGGATCGGGAGAAGGATTCGCTGGATGGGGGCTCGGGGAACGATCGAGGGCCACTGGATAAGGATCTGGATGCGGTGATACGCGTGGAAAGCCTTGGGTGAGGGACAGAGGGGGATGCATGGGCGGGACGCCCATGCTACGTATTGGCGCGAGGAGGTGGCGGAGGGTCAGGAGCCGGTGACGGTGTAGATCGAGCCGTCTTTGAAGCGGGCGGATTCGGTGAAGCGGTGGGCGCGCAGGTCGGTTTCGCTGGGGTAGTAGGGTCGCTTGGATTCAAAGCGCTTGAAGTAGAAGAGCTTTGCGCCGTGTTGGGTGAGTTGTTGTGCCATCTGGATCATCTGGTTTTCGAAATCGGGGTTGGGGCGCGTGCTGGTGGGGATGACTTTGGCGGGAAGGGGGAAGGCTTGGCGGCGGGCGACGAGGTAGACGACGTCGGCGGCGTTGGAATAGATGACCTGATCGCGCGGCTGCTGGTGGATCGCTTGAATAAGCTCGGACTGTTCCCAGGCGGGGCTGGCGTAGCCGATGCCGTCGCGGTGCAGCGTGCGGGCGTGGCCAACGCCTCGGGCGGTGACGACGGTGACGATCAGCGCGATGCTGAGCGCGAGCCGGCTCGGGAGATGTTGTGCGGCGCGTGCCATCACCGGGATCAGCGCGATGGCTACGGGGAGCAGAAGGCGTTCATCGACTGGGGTGTGGTAGTCAACGAAAGAGATGGAAGCGGCGAGGGTGGCGAGGTAGCAGCAGACGAATAGCGCGGCAATTGTTGCGGAAGGCGTCCTTGAGTTGAGCGCGAGGACGACGGCTGTGAGGCCCGCGAGGGTAATGAAGATGCCGAAGACGATCAGCTTCGTTTTGGAGAGCTGCTGGGGAAGGAGCCATTGAGCGGCCGTGAGGGCAAAGTCGCGGACGTGGTGCGTCGTGAGCGGGTGGAAGGCGGAGGTGCGATTGACGCTGCTGCCCCAGAGGATCTTGTTGATCAGCGCGACCAGGAGCAGCGGCGCCAGCGCGACGGCGACAAAGAGCAGCGCGCGTTGCAAGCGCCTGGTGCGGGATGTCCAGAGGATAAAGATCGCCCCGGCCGGAACGATCGCTACGCCCGCGTAGCGCGCGAGTATCATTGAGGCGCCGAATCCTCCCGCCGCAAGCAAGCGATTTACAGAAGGGGACCGTGCGTATTGGTTCAGGAACAGGAACGTCGCGAGGAGCAGGGTGATGAAAAGTCCTTCCGACAGCGCGGTGGCGTACATGGCCAGGGAATCCGGGAGGAAGACGAGGAACAAGCCAGCGAGAAAGGCCGCGAGGTTGGCGCGAGTGATCTGATGCACGATCGTCGCGACCAGCATCGCGCTTGCTCCGAAGAGCAGGAGGTTGATGGGACGCGCCATCGTCTGGGGGTCGGCGCCGAAGATGGAAGGGCCTGCGAGAAGCAGCGGATATGCCGGTGGAAAATGGCTGCTCATCTCGCGGGTCTGGGCAGGATCGACGTGCTCGCGCCCGAGCATGTGGCGGGCGGACTTGATGTAGAAGCCGGAGTCGGGGGAGAGTCCGATGCCCCAGCGGGTGGCGTACCAGAAGACAAGGGCGGAGAGGATGGCGAGGGCGATGAGGACCAGACGGAACTGCTGCTGCGTGCGCCGATCGGGCGGCGCTGGTTCCTTGCCCCCCCACTGCTGCTGATGGATCGCCTGAATCTGCGTCACAGCGGCCAAGATACTTTGGCGCGTGCGCCGTTGTACAATCCAGCCATGCGCCGTCGTGGATTTACGCTGGTGGAGCTGCTCGTGGTGATCGGGATCATCGCGATCCTGATCGGGATTCTGCTGCCGACGCTGTCGAATGCGCGAAAGTCGGCGAGCCGCACGGCGTGCCGGGCGCAGCTCAAGGACATCGGCAACCTGTTTCAGATGTACTTGAACGATTCGAAGGGGAGGATTCCGCGGGTGAACCCGCTGCCGTCGTTCTCGCCGCCGATCAACACATTTCAGTACATCGTCGAGGTGTTCGATCCGTACACGAAGAGTTCGCGGAAGGTTTGGCGTTGCCCGGCGGACATGATCACGCGGGAGGAGAACCGGACGGAGAACCAGGTGAACACCGATCCGCGCTATCTGGGCGCGGGGCTGGTGGCCAATGCGGAGACGTACTTCCAGCGCGAGGGGGCGAGCTACGAATACAACACCTGGCTGAACGCGTTTCAGGGGGGTGACATGTTCCTGGAAGCGCTGGCGGAGTCGCGACAGAAGCGGCACATCGATGCCAACCACCTGCGCCTGTTCAACGACTTTGAACCGTTCCACAATCGCAAGGGACAGAACGGGTCGACGAACGCGCTGTTTGCGGATTGGCACGTGGCGGATCTGGGAGCGGATTAGCATGCGGAAGAAATCACCACTGGTTCCCGCCTTCGGGGTGCTGCTGCTGGTTGCTGGCGCTTACGCCGCGTACCTCTACTGGCCCGCGCGACTGCCGCCGCTGGATTCGAAGCCCGGGGACCTGGTGCAGTTCATCGCGACGGATCGGTTCAAGAAGCTTTCGGATTCGGAGCGGGATGCGTATGTGAATTCGGTTCGGCCGCACGTGATGGCGCTGTATTTTGATCAGACGATTCCGGAGGAGGTGAAAGAGACGGCGTACATGAACGCGGTGATGCCGCGGATGAACGCGCGGATGGATGAGTACTTTAAGCTGCCGCCGGGCGCGGCGCGGGATGCGTATGTGGATCAGATGATCGCGAAGCGTAAGGCGGCGACGAAGCCGACGAGTCAGCCGTTCTGGGCACGGATGGCGGCGGGTCGTCCGCCAAGCAATGCGGGGACGGGTGGAAGTTCGGGGGCGAATGCGCTGACGCCGGCGCGCATGAAGCGGTTTGTGGAGAATGCGCCGCCGACGCGGCGGGCGCAGATGGCGGAGTTTTTTTCGGATATCGCTCGGCGGGAGAAGGGGCGCTGATCGCGACGCGTTTGTTTGCAGCCGGGGGCGATGCGACTTCAAGCGCAAGAAGAAGACCTGACTGTTTTGCAGCCAGGTCTTTTCGAATGAGTTCACTCAAGATCAGGCGGAGGCGACTTCGACGAAGTCGGCGACGCTGTTGAGGTCCTTCAGCGCCTGCGGGGTGGCCATGATGGTGGCGGCGGTGCCGCGCTCGAGGGACGGGTGAAGCTTGTTGGGGCGCTTGGTCCAGATCTGCCCGCCGCGGCGCTTGGGCTGCTCTTTAAAGTTGGCGCTGCGCACATCGATTGGTTGGCGGATCGCCTTGTCCTTCATGAACAGGCGTTCGATGGTTTTCTTAGCGCCTTCGCGGTTGATGCTCTTCTTGATGGTGACCCGGATGGATGAGCCGGGTTTGAAATCCAAAGCCATTGATTACTCCAGGAAATTTGAGCGGGGAAGTATAGCGGGACGGGAGATTTGAGCAAGCCCCTCCGGGGTTGGCGCGGCCGGGGGAGGCGAAAAGCATGGTCAAAAATGGGCGCAAAAAAAAGCCGTCCCGGGCAAGGACGGCTCGAATGGGGCTGGTGAATGATTCTTCGGGTTGTGGGAGGAAGAATCACTCACATCGGGGGGAAGAATGGGCAAGTTTGAAAAGATCTGCCGGCCCGGCCATACCACCGCCGTGTCGACGGGAAGGGTAGAACAACGCGTGTGCCTCGACAGGAACGGCGATAAAGAATTTTCGTCGTTGTCGCATAAATATAAGAGAGTGAAAGAGTTACGCGCGTGGTTCTGCCAGTTAGCGCTGATGCGCCAAGTGTCGCCGCGGGACCTGTATGAGACAAAGTGGCTCCCGTGTCGCGACAGCGTGTGGGATCTGTCGTATTAGGGAAGTCAGTGGCGGATGAGGCGTAACCACCTGCCACCTCTTGATTCAGTTGCGATCTTCGGCATGTTAGCGGCCGAGGATCGACAGGGTTGATTTCAAGGAGCGTGCCGTGCGGGTGCTGGTGACGGGTGGGGCAGGATTTATTGGTTCTAATGTCGCCAAGGGGTTGGCGGAGGCGGGGCATGATGTTGTCGCCGCGGACAGCTTCACCTCAGCCTCGTGGAGCAACCTCGTTGATTTCAGAGGGGATGTGCTGACGCTGAGGTCGCCCACAGACGTGGAGTCGATGCAGCGGCTGGGGCCATTTGATGCGATTTTCCATCAGGCGAGCATTACCGGCGTTATCGCAACCGAAGGCGCTGCGGGCACGAGCGACCAGCAACTGATGATGCGGAACAACGTCGAGAGTTTTCGCGAGATCCTTGATTGGGCGGTGGAGACGAAGGCGCGGGTGGTGTGGGCGAGTTCGTGCAGCATTTACGGGCGCAATCCGACGCCGATGCGGGAGTCGCAGCCGCCGGACCCGTTGAACATCTACGCGTTCAGCAAGCTGTGTATGGAGCGGCTGGCGATGCGATACGCGCCGAAGCTGGCGCATGCGGTGGTTGGGCTGCGGTACAGCAACGTGTATGGGCCGGGCGAGGATCATAAGGGGAAGCTGGCGAGCATGATCCATCAGCTTGCGAAGCAGATGCGGGCGGGGAAGCGGCCGCGGATCTTCAAGGCGGGCGAGCAGCGACGGGATTTTGTCTATATCGCGGACGTGGTGCAGGCGAATTTGAAAGCAATGGAGGCAAAGGAAAGCGGCAACTACAACGCAGGCGCGGGGCGGAGCTGGTCGTTTAACGAGGTGGTTGCGGAGCTGAATCGCGTGCTGAAGACGAACCTGGAGCCGGACTATTTTGAGAATCCGTATGGGTTCACGCAGGACAGGACGGAGACGGATCAGGCGCTGGCAAAGGCGCACATCGGATACGAGCCAAGGTTTGATTTAAGGGCGGGGATTGAGGCGTACGACGCGTCTGGGAAACTCGGCGTCAGCGGTTGATCCGCCTTTCATCGCATTTGAAAGAAGTTTGGCTTTTGTCAGGCTATCATTCCACCTCGTTTTTGCGAGGTGAGGATGGAGATTCGGCGGAAGCTGGCGGTGCTTGCGGATGCGGCGAAGTACGATGCATCGTGCGCCAGCAGCGGGTCGAAACGCGGGGGGAACGGGAAGGGTGTGGGGTCGACGGAATCTATTGGGATTTGTCACAGCTACACGCCGGACGGGCGGTGCGTTTCGCTGCTGAAGATTCTGCTGACCAACTACTGCATCTACGACTGTCAGTACTGCGTGAACCGGATTACCAGCGACACACCTCGGGCGCGGTTCACGCCGGAGGAAGTGGTCGAGCTGACGCTGAATTTTTACAAGCGGAATTACATTGAGGGGCTGTTTCTCAGTTCGGGTGTGATTCAGTCGCCGGACTACACGATGGATTTGCTGATCCAGGTGGGCCGGCTGCTGCGGGAGGTGCATCATTACAACGGGTACCTGCACTTGAAGGCGGTGCCGGGCGCGAGCGAAGAGGCGATGGCGCTGGCGGGGAAGTATGCGGATCGGTTGAGTGCGAACATCGAGTTGCCGACGCAGGCGGATTTGACGCAGCTTGCGCCGGAGAAGAAGCGGGAAGACATCACGACGGCGATGTCGCAGATTGCGGTGCGCGTGCAGGAGTCGAAGCTGGCGCGGAAGGAACACGCCGCGGCCCCCGTTTATGCGCCCGCGGGGCAAAGCACGCAACTCATCGTTGGGGCAACGGCGAGCACCGATGCGACGATCATTACGACAGCCAATGAGCTGTACGATCAGCACAAGCTGCGGCGGGTCTACTACTCGGCTTACAGTCCGATTCCGCATGCGGACGGGCGTCTGCCGGGCATGTCCCCCCCACTCATGCGCGAACATCGCCTTTATCAGGCGGACTGGTTGATGCGGTTCTACGGCTTTGGACCTGATGAGCTGACGACGGCGGATGCGCCCAACCTGGATCTGAAGATGGATCCGAAGCTGGCGTGGGCGCTGCGGCACCGGGAGTTTTTTCCGGTGGACCTCAACCGGGCGCCCAGGGAAGCGCTGCTGCGCATTCCGGGGCTGGGGGTGCGGAACGTCAAGCGCATTCTCGCGATGCGCCGTTATCACAAGCTTCGGCTGGAGGACCTGGTGACGCTGCGCGTTTCGCTCAAGCGGTGCAGGCCATTTGTGATCGTGGCGGATCACAATCCGGAGGCGCTGCGGATTGATCGTTCGGACTTAAGGGAAAGGCTGGTGGTGAAGGATCGGCAACTCAATCTTTTTGAAGCCGCACAGAGTGCGGTGACGGGAGAAGTCTGAATCATGCTGTTTACGATTCAGGTGAGCGGGTTTGAAACGTGGCGTGATTACGCGCGGCAGCTTCTGGGCGCATCGGTGCGGCCGGAGGATGTGCTGTTCATGGATCAGTCCCCACAGGCGTCGCTGTTTGAGCAGGTAACGCAGCCGGTGATCCCACAGGGTGGCAGTGAGCCGGTGCGCGTGCCGAAGAGTTTTGTGGGGATGGCGGAGACGGTGGCGGCGCACCGGGCGACGGACCGATGGGCGCTGCTGTATCGCGTGCTGTGGCGGCTGACGCATGGGGAGGCGGATCTGCTGAAAGTGACGGTGGATACGGACGTGCATCGCATGCTGATGCTGGACAAGCAGGTGCACTTTGATGCGCACAAGATGAAGGCTTTTGTGCGGTTTCGGAAGGTGGGGGAAGAGGATGGGGTGGAGCAGTTCATTGCGTGGCACAAGCCGGAGCATCGGGTGCTGCGGATGGTGGCGCCGTTCTTCGCGAGGCGGTTTGGTGTGATGCGATGGTCGCTGCTGACGCCGGATGAGTCGGCGCATTGGGATGGGCACGAGGTGAAGTTCACGGAGGGTGTGCCGCGCTCTGCTGCGCCGAGCAGCGATGAGCTTGAAGAGCTTTGGAAGACGTACTATCGCAACATCTTCAACCCGGCGCGGATCAAGCTGAAGGCGATGCAGAAGGAGATGCCGCGGAATTACTGGGCGACGATGCCGGAGACAGAGCTGATCCCGGATCTGCTGGCCGAGGCGCCGCAGCGCGTGGCGAAGATGGTGTCGACGGCGTCGAAGAAGCTGGAGGGGGCGGAGGCGTATTTGCCGGCGAAGATTTCGCTGCCGACGCTGCGTGAGGCGGTGCAGGCTTGCCGGGGGTGCGACATCGGGTGCCACGCGACGCAGGCGGTGTTTGGCGAAGGGCCGGAGCATGCGCTGGCGATGTTCGTGGGCGAGCAGCCAGGGGATAACGAGGATTTGCAGGGGCGGCCATTCGTGGGGCCGGCCGGCGCGGTGTTTGATGAGGCGCTGATGCAGGTGGGGATTCGGCGGGATGAGGTTTATGTGACGAACGCGGTGAAGCACTTCAAGTTTGAGCCGCGCGGGCATCGGCGGATTCACAGCAAGCCGAGCGCGCGGGAGATGCAGGCGTGCAAGCCTTGGGTGGAGGCGGAGCTTGGCGTGGTGCAGCCGGCGGTGCTGGTGATGCTCGGTTCGACGGCGGCGCAGACGCTGATCGGACCGCAGTTTCGCATCACACGGGATCGCGGCAAGGTGTTTGAGAGCAAATGGTCGCGCTTCACGATTGCGACGTTCCACCCTTCGGCGCTGCTTCGCATACCGGACGAGGCGATGAAAGAGGAGTCGAAGCGGCAATTTCTGGAGGACATGAAGCGGGTGGCGGAGCTGATGGCGATGGCGCGTTCGCAGTCAAAGGCGGCCTGAACAAGCAGGCTCCGCAATGATGTGGTGTAGCGTTTGCGGGCATGGGCTCATCACGGAGGACTTATGCCCGGACGTGCTGCGCCGTTTCCTACCGCCGAACCGTTTCTCCCCGCGAAGATCTCGCTGCCCACGCTGCGCGAGGCGGCGAAGACTTGTCGGGGGTGTGATCTGTACAAGTGCGCGACACAGACGGTGTTTGGCGAGGGGCCGAAGGATGCGCGGGTGATGTTCGTGGGGGAGCAGCCGGGAGATCAGGAAGATCTGGCGGGGGAGCCTTTCGTGGGGCCATCGGGAAATCTGCTCAACAGCTTCCTGGAAAAGGTTGGCATTGATCGTTCTGAAGTCTACGTCACCAACGCGGTGAAGCATTTCAAGTTTGAGGCGCGGGGGAAGCGGCGGATACACAGCAAGCCTTCGGCGCGTGAGGTGACGGCGTGCAAGCCTTGGTTGAAGGCGGAAGTGGAAGTGACGAAGCCGGACGTGATTGTTGCACTCGGCGCGACGGCGGCTCAGGCGCTGCTGGGCAAAGACTTTCGGGTGACGCAGGGACGGGGAAAGCCGATCCACGACAGCACCTGGGCGCCGTGCATCATCGCGACGGTGCATCCATCATCCCTGCTCCGTGCGCCGGATGAAGCGGCGCGGCGCGAAGCCTACCGGCTGTTTGAGCAGGACCTTCGCGTGGTGAGAAGCGAGATGGACAAGCTGAAAAGCAATGTTCCCAAACGTCAGCAGGCGCGGCGGGCGACGGACGATCACCCGGGGCAGCGGACACGTGAGTCGGACGCCACCGGCGCGACCGCGAGAATTCCGCGGAACGCTGCGGCGCGTCGGTGAAGAACAATGCTGTGACGATTCACGGGGCGCTGTAGAGCCCGCTGCTTTTGGAGTAATTCAGTTGCCCGTTCAAGCAAACCGATGTACCCTCTGGACGTAGTATTGAAGCAGGATCTTTGACAACCAGGCCCGCTTTAGTTGGGTCCCCGAAAACGGGGGCGATCGGTTTCGACCGGATGGCTACGGTGGTGGTCGCATGTACAGGACGCTCACTTGGCCTGTTTAAAATGTGAGCAAAACATCAACTGCCAATAACAGTGATGTCAGCGGCCGCGTCGGCTTCGGCGCCCCGCTCGCAATCGCTGCCTAAGTAATTAGGCGCGTCGGTACAGCGTTAACGTCCGTGAAACGCTGGCTGAAAAAAACGGGCTGGTCTGCACGCTCGGCCGTTGGTTGCAGATGAGATAAAGATGGCTGGACTTTCGCGAAGGATGTCGATGTTCGTCGCGGGAGTCGAGATTTAAAACACCGACTAAACATGTAGAAGCTGCCATTTGGGTTATCTTGGGACTGGGGTTCAATTCCCCACGCCTCCATTCGACTCGGCCGGGTACGGCCTCGCTCATGGCGGGCCTCGCGAAGAAGCTGGCGCTCATCAATCGTGATCAAGCGAAGCTGAAAGAGTTGGCGAACGACGCATTCACTGACGCCGGTGAGGAAACGCGCTAATGTCGTCCGGCTGCTTCAATTTCTGATTCAAAGCCCGCAGCAATGCGGGCTTTTTTTGTTTCAATTTGCTGGGGGTCCAGCATTGTCACCCGCTTTCACAGCGCCCGCGGAATCAGTCTCGGATTACAGTCCCGCCCCCGATCCGTCCGATAAGCCCTTCAGGCGCCGGTATTTGTTGCGCCTTGGAGGGAGTCTGTTCCGCAATGGCTCGTTCATCCAGACCTAAGCCGATCAAGCTAAAAAAGCCGCTCGATCCGGAGGCGCGTCGCCGTCGCCGCAAGGCGGTGATCCACAGCAGTGCAATCTTTGTGCTGCTGGCGTCGATCTCGGTGGGGTTTTATTTTCTTCGTGGATATGTGGATCGGAAGCTGATTTTTCCGAAGGCGCCGCCGCGCATTGTGCTGAAAAACCGGCCGGCTTGGATGAGCGACTTCCTTGCGGGTGAGATCGCGAAGCTGGCGCGGCCGGCCGGGGCGCATTCCGCGTTTGATCACCAGATGCTGGTGGACACGTACACGATCTTGAAGACCAACCCGTGGATTCGTTCGATCAAGCAGGTGCGGCGGGTTTACGGACAGCAGCCGGCTGACACGCTGGAGGTCGACTGCGATTATCGCGCGCCGGTGGCGCTGGTGCGGTGGGGTGATTTCTTCTGGCTGGTCGACGGTGACGGCGTGAAGCTTCCGGAAGCGTATACCCCTGCGGAAGTCCCGAAGATTGTCGTGGGTCAGGACAAGAAGTTGGCGATCCGGATCATCGAAGGCGTGAAGCAGCCGCCGGCGGAACCGGGGTTGAAGTGGCAAGGGGCAGACCTGGCAGCCGGGATCGAGATGGTGAAGGTGCTGTTTGATAAGCCTTATGCGCAGGAGATCGTGAAGGTGGATGTGACGAACTTCGGCGGCCGGAAGGACGCGAAGGAAGCGCAGCTCGTGCTGATTACCAAGCACGCCACGGCAGTGCGCTGGGGCCGGCCGATCAGCGCGGACGATTTCGTGGTCGAAGCGCCGTCTTCCATCAAGCTAAAATACCTCCAGGCGATTTATGAGGAGGTCGGTCGGGTCGATGGGAACCACCCGTGGATCGACATCCGCTTCGCCGATGATTCGGTCACCTATCCCAGCGTAGAAGCAGCCCAAGCGGACTATCGGCGGTGAACCAACAGGCGATATCTCCCGCACCCCCCTCCATCGCCCTGCCGCTTTTCCTCTGGCTTCTCATCCAGCTTTTTGCACTGATGCTGGCTGCTGCGCGGGTGCCGCTGACGGCGGGGCTCGGGCCCACACCTGAAGAGCTTTCCCTGCGCGAGCTGCTGGCGATCGATCTGATCTCCGCGGGAATGTTGTTTCCCTTTCTGCTGCGAACTTGGTCTGCCACGTTGGTGCTGGTCGCAAGCTGCGCCCCGTTCATGTGCGCTGCGGGCCTCTTTTCAGGTTCTTCCACCGGAGCACTGCTTGCAGGGTGGAGTTACCTCGCCCTGTGGCTGGTCGCGCTGCGGGTGTGGTATGTGGCGCTTCCCTCCCGCGCCCATTTGTGCGCGGTCGCGGTGTTGAACGTCTTCACGGTCGGGCTGCCGATCCTCGACTATCTTCACAGGGAGTTCTCGCCGCAGTCGCGCTGGCGAGCGCAAATCAGCCCTGTGGCTTCGCTGCTCGAGCATATGGATGATGCGCAGATCTCCCTCGCGTGGTGGCTCCCTGTTCTGGTGCCTCTCGCGGCTGGCAGCGCGCTGCTGTGGTGGTCGAAGTGGGGGCTGAGAGATGCCGGTGGTGGAGTTTCCCAAAAGCGGAAATAGTGGAAAAAGGTGCGACAGGGCAATGCACTCGGAACGAACAGTTTGTCCACCGAGTTATCCACCAAAATTGTGGAAAAGTCGGCTAAAAACTGCCCATTTCAACAGTCGCGCCCGCTATTAAGCAGCAAGTTTGAAAAAACTTCAGCACGCTTGGATTTATCGGTTGCACGGGTGGGAGAATGTGGTAAACATTCCCTATCGCTGATGTGCAAGTGGATCAGGAACCCAAGTGCGTCATTTACTGCTTTACGGGGAATATGAGCTGAACGTTGACGAGAAGAATCGGCTCCTTATTCCTTCAGAAGTACGACGGCAAATCGATCCTGAGCGCGACGGCGAAGCGTTCTTTCTCATTGTGGGCGTGAACCGAGTTCCCTGGATCTACCCGGAACGGTACTACGAGGAACTCGTCTCACGCAGACCGGCGGAGCTGACACCGGCCGAAGACATTCTTGCCTTCGACCAGCTCAACTTCGCCCTGGCCAGTCGTCTGGAACCGGATAAGCAAGGCAGAGTCTTGATCCCGGAGAAGACGCTGAGGCGCAGTCAGGTCAGTAAAGAAGTCACTTTGATCGGCGTTCGCGATCACCTGGAACTTTGGAATCGCACGGAGTGGGAAAACCGAAGACAGGCCCTCGAACAAAGGAGTTCCGAGATCGCTCTGCTAGCCAAGAGAGCGAGTGAAACGCCATAAGCTGATGAACGGATTCGGGCATGAAGCGGAAACATGTTGAACCGCAACGAGAAGTTGTTCGTACAACGCCCGGCTTCGAATGGCAGATCGGGTAACGGGTCTTCGGAGGAAGACTCGTCATATCGGTGCCGCGCCGCAAGGCGGACCGCGAGACATATCCTGGGAAGGATCGGTCTCAATAGTTCAAAACTGAATAGTCGTAATTTGTCACGACGCAGCAAGTGTACGTGCGTGTCCATGGATGGTCCGCGCCTGCACAGCCTGGCCGCGAGGAAAGGATTCCTCATCAGTGCGGAGGGAGAAGGTCGTTCTCGATCACAGGGAAGTTTGATCGGCTGGCCGTGGCGAATGGGTTTCCGCGAGACGCACCGGGTTGTGGCGTCTTTCGGAAGCCGGGAGATTTTCCGTTGGCCGCTGTTAGTCGGTTCGAACGTGCGATGGATTGCACGACCGAATCGACCGATAGCAGGCGGCGGAAATGACGGTCCGACGGCTGAACAAGTCGGCGGATCGATTCGGCTCGCCGGGGTGAACGCGAGCCAGGCTTGCACGAGCAGGTCAGAATTCTTCACCAGGGCATCGCCAGGACGGCGTTGCCGACGGTACCGCTGAGTCGTCGCACGGATGGGACCCGCGACTGGGATCGCGGGGGTAGGGAAGCCCGACTCTGCCGTATCGGCTCCGTGGGGGGAGTGTGTTCACAATCAAGCGCTGATGCGCGTCACATCGCCCGCGGCCTAGCCGCACGGGGGGCAACTGCTGGGACAGCCACCCGGGTCGAACATTCACCGACCGCAGTATTCCCCGTAACTTCAGGGTTTGCAAGCATTTTTCTGGTCATCCGTTTCCTGATCTTGCTCGGTCCCATGCAGTAGGATGGATGCCGCTGGGCGCGGAGGAAGATTAGAATGCGATCACCATGGCCAATGCGATGCGGAATCTCGTGGAGGAAGGGTGGACGGCGCGGGATTGGCTTGGACGCGGGGAGGAAATTCGCAAAACCGTCCTGAAGTATATTGGCGCCCCGCCCACGATCTCAGTGCCACCCCCCCACCATCGCGTGCTGGAGAAGGTTTCGGCGGAGTCGTACGAACAGCTCAAAATTGCTTATGACGTGGAGGAGGGGGAGGAGGTGCGGGCGTGGCTGCTGACGCCGCCCAAGCAAAAGCGTCGATATGGGTCGGCGGTGTTATGTCTGCATGGGACGAGCGAGGAGGCGAAGGACACGCAGATTGGGGCGGGGAAGAAGCCGGGGCGGGATTTTGGGCGGATGCTTGCGCTGGAGGGATTTATCACGCTCTCGCCGGACCATTGTTGCTCGGGCGAGCGCCTGCCGCGAGGTGATCAACCGTATGATTCGCACTCTTTCTATGAGCGGCATCCGGAGTGGTCGATGGTGGGGAAGGCGATCTGGGACGGGCAGCGCGCGCTGGATGTGCTGTGCAACTGCGACGGAGTCGACGCGCAGCGACTGGGGGTTGTTGGGCATTCGCTCGGGGGACAGGGGGCGATCTTCGTGGGCGCGTTTGATGAGCGGGTGAAGGCGGCGGTGTCGAGCTGCGGGATCGTGCCGACGTGGGCGGAGAATCCGAAGCGTATGAACTTCGCGCGGGATCAGTGGTATCGGTATGTGCCGAAGTTGAAGGAGCCGTTTGAGCGCGGGGAGGTGCCGTTCGATCTGTACGAGCTGGCGGCGTTGATGGCGCCGCGGGCGTTTCTGAACATCAGCGGGATGATGGATCCAACGTATGGGCGGAACGATGCGCTGGGGGAGATGGGTGAGAAGTTGGCGGCGGTATGGCGCGTGATGGGAAAGCCGGATGCGTTTGCGAACCTGCTCTTAGGAGGAGGGCATGATGTGCCGGTGGTGAGTCGCAAGGCGGCGCTGGGTTGGATGCAGCAGTGGCTGTGCGGGTGAATATCCGAAGCGAGTCAGGCGGCTTGCGGGTGGTGGATCGGTGGGAATAATGCGCGAGCATGGACGCATTGATGATTGGTGTTTCGGGGTTGCGCGGGACGGTGGGCGGGACGCTGACCCCCCCTACCGTGATGCAGATGGCGGCCGCGTATGCGGTGTACTTGAAGCAGTCGGCGCCGGTGGATGGGCAGCGGCATCGCGTGGTGTTCGGAAGGGATTCGCGGCCGAGCGGGCAGTGGGTGCGAGATGCGGCGGTTGGGGCGCTTAGCGCATCCGGCATTGAAGTGATTGATCTGGACATCGTGACCACGCCGGGCGTGGCGATGATGGTGCAGCATCTGAAGGCGGACGCGGGAATGATCGCGACCGCTTCGCATAATCCGATCCAGTGGAATGGGCTGAAATTCCTGAACAAGAATGCGGTGGCGCTGCCTCCTGATGAGGCGGGGAAGCTGAAGAAACTTTTTGACGAGCGGGCGGCGAATTACGTGCGCGTGCAGGAGGTTTTCCCAGCGATGAGGAATTCCGAAACGCACGCGCTGCACGTGAAGCGCGTGCTGGATCGGGTGGATGTGCTGGGGATTTCGACGAAGCGTTACAAGGTGGTGCTGGATTCGGTGAATGGGGCGGGCTGCGTGGCGACGGCGACGCTGCTGAACAAGCTGGGGTGTCAGCTCGTGCATTTGAACAACACGCCGAACGGTCAGTTCCCGCATGAACCGGAACCGACGAAGGCGAATCTGACGCAGCTTGCGGATGAGGTGAAGCGGCAGAAGGCGCACGTGGGCTTTGCGCAGGATCCGGATGCGGATCGGCTGGCGATCGTGGATGAGAACGGACAATACATCGGCGAGGAATACTCGCTGGCGCTGTGCGCGCAGTTTATCTTGAGCAAGAAGCCCGGGCCGACGGTGGCGAACTTGTCGACCAGCCGGATGCTGGATGACATCGCGGCGAAGACGGGATCACGCGTGGTGCGCACACCTGTAGGCGAGGCGAACGTGGTGGACACGATGATCCGCGAGGGATCGAACATCGGCGGCGAGGGGAACGGCGGCGTGATCGATCCACGGATTGTGCCGGGGCGGGATTCGCTGGTGGGGATGGCGTACGTGCTGGGGCTGATGGCGGCGACGGGGAAGACGGTGTCGCAGCTTGTGACGGAGATTCCGAAGTATGAGATCGTGAAGACGAAGTTTGAGTGCCGGCGCGAGGATGCGGATCGGGCGGTGGAGGCGATCAAGAAGCAGTTTGTGAGCGAGAAGGTGGACACGCAGGATGGGATTCGGATTGATTGGAGCAATGCGTGGGTGCACGCGCGGCCGAGCAATACTGAGCCGATCATGCGGATCATCGCTGAAGCGCCAGACAAGAAGACGGCGGATGAGAAGATTGCGATGGTGCAGAAGGTGGTGGATGGGGTTTTGAAGGGGTGAGAAAGGCGCATGGGCGAGACGCCCATGCCACGCCTAAAGATGTCAGAGTTGATTGATCGAGCACTGGCGCATGCTACGGATACGAAGCGGGTGGTGCTGCGCGCGGGGGCAAGTGATGACGCGGACAAGGTTTATCGGGAGCTGTTTGGGGATCGCAAGGCGATTGTTGTCGCGGACAAAGATACTTGGCGAGTGCAGGGGGAGAGGGTGCATGGCGCGCTGGAACGGCTGGCGGTGGAGCCTTTTGTGTTTCGCGACGAGGCGTTGTACGCGGAGCACCGTTTTGTTGAGCGGCTGGAAGCCCACCTGAAGACGGTTAATGCAATTCCTGTTTCGGTGGGTTCGGGGACGATCAATGATCTGGTGAAGCTGGCGGCGCATCGGGTGGGACGGCCTTACCTGTGCGTGGCGACGGCGGCTTCGATGGATGGGTACACGGCCTTCGGGGCGTCGATCACCTCCGAGGGATCGAAGCAGACGTTTTCGTGCCCGGCGCCGCGTGGGGTAGTGGCGGATCTGGATTTCATTGCGCGGGCGCCGGCTTCGCTGGGGGCGTCGGGGTATGCGGATTTGCTGGCAAAGGTGACGGCGGGGGCGGATTGGATCCTGGCTGATGCGCTGGGGGTGGAGGCGCTCGATCCGCTCTGCTGGGAGTTGGTGCAGAAGCCGCTGCGGGCATCACTTTCCGATCCGCGCGGTGTCGCTCGCGGTGATCCGCGAGCGATTGAGCTGCTGATGGAAGGATTGCTGATGGGGGGATTTGCGATGCAGGCGCACCAGTCGTCGCGGCCGGCTTCGGGGGCGGAGCATCAGTTCAGCCATCTGTGGGACATGGAGCATGCAACGGATGCTTCGCATGGGTTTAAGGTGGGGATTGCGACGCTGGCGGTGACGCAAGCGTATGAGGCGCTGCTGGAGATGCCGATCGAGAAGCTGAGCGTGGAGCGTGCGGCGGCGGGGTGGCCTTCGCTGGAGGAGATTCACCGCGACATCGCCCGACTTTACGAGACTGAAGAAGTCGCCGCGAAAGCGCGCCAGGAGGCGGCGGCAAAGTACGTCGACCAGCGGGCGCTGACGGAACAACTTCAGCGCCTGGTGGAGGCGTGGCCCGCATTGAAAGAGAAGCTGCGAGGGCAATTGATCCTATTTGATGAAGTCCGACGGATGCTGAATGACGCGGGAGCGCCAACGCGCAGCAGGGAGATCGGGATTTCCGACACTCAATTGCGCGCGTCATTTCGGAAGGCGCTGCATATTCGCCGGCGGTTCACGCTGCTGGATCTGGCCGATCGCTGCGGCATCCTGGAGCGCGTGGCGGATAACGTGGCGCTGGATTGAGTTATTGCCCCTCGGTCTCGTAGCGGCGCGGATCGGCGGCGGCGGTGGCGTGCTCTCTTACGATGCCCGACCACGTGCGCTGAATCTCGCCGACGAGCTTGTTGAACGCTGCCTGTTCAGTGGCGACGCGGAAGCGGTCGATCTCCATTTCGGTCGTCCAGGCGTTGCGAGGGGCGTCGCGGCGCTCGGTGGTTTCGGACAGGCCGTAGATGTAACCGCTGCGGGTGTCGAGCAGCGCGGCGGATGCGGTGCAGGCCACGTGCATCTGGGCGGTGGGCGTTGCGCCGAGCGTGATCACCGAGAGCGGTGTGCTGCGATCCTTCTCTTCGAAGCAGGTGTCGAGCGTGTAGACGAGGAGGATGTCGGCGCGAAGCTTCGCGGCGGCCTGACGAAGATCTTCGTCGCTCTGGAGCCGGGGCGGGATGACCAGGTGATTCAGTGGAGCGATGCCACGGAGCTGCGGCATCTTCTCGAGGCGCTGCATCTCCTGCGGCGTTTCGACGTCACGGGATGTGACGACGGTAAAGGCGCCGGAGCCCCAGGTGGTGGGCGCGCTGTAAGAGGTGTAGCCGGGCGCTTGCACCCGCGCAACGGCAACCGAAGCGGGGAAGGATGCGAGCGGCTTGCGGTTCATTTCGGATGTGATCCACGCGTCGCCCTGCTGCGCTTGCGTCTTAGGCGATGCGCCGAAATCGTGGAGGTTCGCGGCGCCACCAGGCGTGGTGTAACTCGCGCAGCCGGTCGTAGCAGCAAGACACAATCCTAGGACAATAAGGAGTTTCATAATGGCCTTTCATTCGCGGACGGTGGTTTCGTAGCGCACCCCGGCGGGGACGGGGACAGGAACGGCGACGCTGGTGCCGTGATCGCCGGCGGTGCGGCTGGAGGAATCAACGGCTACGAACGACGTGAACTGCGAAACGAGATTGTGATCCAGCGCCACCTGGCGAATCTGGGCGGGCAGATCGCTCGCCGGCTCGTAGAGCGAGCGGTCGGAGAGCTGGGCGATTTTCATCCGCGCCCAGACCGCGGTGACGCCGGGGTTGGCGTTGGATGAGTCAGAGAGGCGCACGGGAATCTGAATCTCTTTCGTCTGCCCGCCGACTTTACCGGTAAGGCGAATTGTGGTGTCCTTCGCCTCTTTCAGTTTGCCGGTCAGGATGATCGGGCGTCCGACGAAGAGATCCGGCGCGCTGGAGGGATAGACGTCGGTTGCGTCCAGGCCGTTCCAGTCGATGGAGACGTTCGTGAGCGCGGGGTGGCTGATGCGGTCGAAGAAGTGGCTCATCACGTCCTCGCCCTTCTCGTTCAAGGCGAGATAGGCGACGGCGCCTTTGCCGAGCCTGGCCATGGTGTCGAGCAGGTAGCGGTTGGTGGATGAGCCGACGCCGAAGCTGAAGATTCGGCTGGGGCCGAGGGAGGTGTGCACTTCACGGAGGATCTCGGCTTCATTGCCGATGTAACCGTCGGTGAGGAACGAGACGAAGCGGAGTCGCTGCTCGTCGTGGGGGAAGTTGAGCGAAGCGCGAATGCCTTCGATCATCGACGTTCCGCCGCCGGCACTGGTGGATTCGATGAAGGTGAGTGCCTGACGGATGTTGTTCTGGGTCGCGGGAAGCGATTGTGGCGAAAGTCGCTCAGCGCCGTTGGCGAAGCGGATGATCTGGAAAGTGTCATCCGGTCGCATGTGCGACAGCGCATAACGGATTGCCGACTTGGATTGCTCAAGCGGCGCGCCGTCCATGCTGCCGGAAACATCGAGGGTGAAGACCATCTCCAGCGGCTGGCGAGGAAGATCGTTCAGCGATTCCGGGGGATAGACCATCAGCGTAAAGTAGTTCTCGCCCTTCTCGGTGCGCTGGGTCATCAGCGCGGACTTGAGCGTTCCACCGGCGACCTTGTAGCGCAGGACGAAATCTTTGTTGGGAATGGAGTCGTCGCTGGCGAGCTTGATGTCGGCGGAGGTGGCGCTGTTGCGTTTGCTTTCGACGCGGTGATTGATGCTTTGCAGGTCCTCGATGGCAACGCCGGCGTCAACGTGCAGGGCGAGGGAGATGTCGTGACCCGTTCGCTCGGCGGGCTTGAGGTATGGAATCTGAGTTCCTGGTGTTCCCACGGGAGATTCGAGGGCTTTAGGGGTAATGGGGTCAGGGGTTTCCGGCGGGTTGAAGCGTGGGCCCACAACCATCGGGAAGTGGTACTCATACCAGCCGTCGGCATAGCTGAGTGTGTGGAAGTACTTGATGTTGATATCGATCTCTTTGCCGGGCTCGATGTTGGCGACGGACTGGGTGAAGATGTTGGGGCGCTCCTGGGTAAGCAGCGAAGCAACGTGACCCTGCGAGCGCGCTTCGCGATAGATCTTCTCGGCCTCGGCGCGCTCGCGGATGATTCCGCGGATCTTTCGCGTGCCGATGGTCATGAGGAAGTCGTTGACGGCCGCGTTGGCGGGGAGTGGAAAGACGTAGACGGCTTCGATCTTTTCGCTGAAGGGGTTGTGATATTGCTGCGTCACATCGACGGTGGCGATGTAGCCGGCGATGGAGGCTTTGACATCCGTGTGCTTGAGGGGGATGGGGAGCGGTTCTTTGGATTGGGAGGTGTTGGCGAGGAGAGCGCCGGCGCCGGGGACGCTGTCTTCGGGAGCAGGACACGCCGTCATGGGCGACTTTTGAATGACCCACAGCTCATCTTCGGGCGCAAGTGAGCTGGTGAGCGTGTCTGGGTCCGGTCGCGACTCCTTGTGGGATTCCGGGGTGAGCGAGTTCGCGGAGCCGGTGACGGATTCTGTGATTGCGGGGGCCGGAGCGGGCGCGACAGCCGACGGCGCGGGTCGTGCTTGCTGGTGGTGCTGCGATGCGGAATCAATGGAGCGATCGGCGGCCTGCGGCTGCGGGCGGATGGCTTGCGAGCAGCCGATGACGATGGCCAAGAGACACAGCGACAACGTGAGACTTGCCAACAGGACGCGCTTGAAGAGGTGATGGGATTTCATGGCTGGGCTCCTTCGGAGACGGACGCGGAGGCGTCGATTCGTGTGCCGTCGGTTGTGGCGGCGGTGATCAGCTTTGCTTCGTAATGACGATCGCTCGCGTGGAACTGAAGGTGCACGCGGGCGATGCGAAGCTTGTGGGAGGGCAACTCTGTGCGGGTTGAGAAGGCTGCGACGATCACGCGCGACTGGCTCATCGCGGCGGGGTCGTAGTACGGCGGCTCGGAAAAAGCGCCGGCATCCCCCCCTTCAATGCCGACGACTTGAGCCGCATTGTTCGAGATAACGAGTTCGATCTGATACGCCGCCAGGGGTTTGGCGCCGGAGTCGACGAAGAGATCGACGTAGCCGAAGGATGAGGTGGGCGTGGTGCTTGGCGATGTTGCACTTTCGCGCGCGCTGGCGAAACAGACCAGGAAAAGGACGACGGTGCCGGTGAGCATGCGTCTCATTGCACCCCCCCACTCCCGAGGCGGACGGCGCTAGCCGCGATGGCGTCGGCGTCTTTGCGATCGACTTGGCCGTCGCGGTTGAAGTCCCAACTTGCCTGAGACTGCGCGCGCTCCAGAGCGCGGGCAAGGTACAACGCATCGAGAATGTCGACGCGGCCGTCCTGGTTCAGGTCCTGCGCTGCGACGGCGAGGGGTTGCGGCGCGGCGTGGTGCGAGCGGAGCAGCCCGAGTTGGAGAGCGAAGAGGATGACAGCGGCGGCGGCCGCAAGCGACCCGACGCGGTAAAGCGTTGTCCTGCGGCGCCGCGACAGGAGCTGCGCGCGGGCTGCATTGACGATCGCGTCGTCGACTCGTCCATGCATGGCGGGCGAGCGGCCATAGAGCGCGGCCAGGTCCTCTCTCATCCGACCGGGAATGGAATCGTCTTGATCTTCCATTACCCCTGAAGGGCGCGACGGGGCGATAAGGTTCAGAAAAAATTCTCCCTCCCTACCGCTGCTCGAAATAGCTGCGAATGCGGGGGCTGGCGCGTAGGGTGCTTAAGGCGTTGTGAATGCGGGATTTGACGGTGCCAACGGGGATCTCAAGAGCGGCTGCGATTTCGTCGAGCTGCATGTCGTCGACGAAACGCATCAGGAGCACCTCGCGCTGCGCTTCCGGCAAAGAGGAAACGATTGCCGCAAGCTCCATCTGTTCCGGCGTCTGCGGCGCGGCTGCGTAGTTTGAAAGATCATCATTCTCCGTCACACCGGATGCTCGTCTGCGCTTACGCGCCAGTTCCTTGGCGATGTGCCGGACAACGGGATAAAGCAGCGTCGTTAGGCGTCCGGTCGGCTGGAGCGTCGGGATTTTCCTCAGCAGATACAGGCTTGTTTCCTGAAGCACGTCCAGTGCATCGGCGTCGTCGATGCTGAAGCGCCGAGCGAGACGCACGATCCACTGCTTGTACCGATGGTACAGGGTTTCAAACGCGTCGGCGTCGCCGGCGCGGATTCGGCGGATGAGTTGTTCGTCAGTGAGATCGATGCGGCGACCTTACCCATGATGCAAGGGCGCGGGCAAGATCACTAAAAGCAGAATCTTGTGGCAGCATGGTGGGCGGCGGTGGTAATCTCAATGCTCTTCTTTGGGCGGGTGCGATATGACATCTGCAATCCAGAACAGCAGGCTGCGGCGTAGCAGTGTGTGGATCGAACAATTGGAACTGCGGCGCATGTTGTCGACCGCGTCGCAGGTCTCGGTGACACCCGATGTCGTCGCCCCTGCGCCGATGCACGCGCAGGCGGTGTCGATCGCCGGGAGCAGCGCCAGCGATCATGTCAACGCGGCGGTGGTGCGCGATCAGCTCATTCGCTTCGTCGATACGTGGAACGGCGGCCAGGGGGGCAAGTTCGGAACCAGCGGCATGGGCACGTATGCCAGCAACTGGGACGGGCTGTTTCGCGTGAACCTGGATCGGCAGTTCAACGCCATCCACTACTACACGGACGATCAGACGATCATCTCGCAGTCGCGCGCGCTTTACATGAACATCGAAGCGTATCGCAACTCGAGCGGCGCGGATCAGAACCGGTTCAAGAACGCGGTGCAGAAGGGCGCCGATTATCTGCTGAGCCATGCAAGTGATCCGGCGACGTACAACGGCAATGCCGGCGGGATGTGGTGGGGATTGCAGAGCGACGGGGTTTCGCCGCCGACGCATACGGGTGACACCTTTGGAAACCGGCCGCGGGAAAAGCAGGCGTATGGGCAAGTGCAGACGATTCTGGCGCTCGCGCTGTCGTACACGGTGACGGGTGATGCGAAGTTGCTGGATGGGGCGATGAAGCAACTGGCGGTATGGAACACGCAGTTCGCGGACACGGCCGCCGGCGCGGGGGCGTATTTGCCGAGCGCCAATGAGAATTACACGCAGCGCGTCGACACGCGCAACATCGATTACATGACCCATGCGCTGGAGGCGATGGAGACGGTGTGGGATGTGCTGCCGGCGAATGATCCGCGGCGGGCAGTGGTGGCGACGCAGATCGCGAATATCGGGAACTTCATTACCACCAAGCTGTATCGCGACGCGGCGGGATCGACGAGCGAAGGGTATTTGCCGTGGTATTACGATGCGGCGTGGCAGCCGTCGAGTGACCCTGCGCAGCGGTACGTTACGCCGGGGCATAACTTCGAGATGGCGTTTTTGCTCAGTCGGGCTGCTGAGCGCGGGTTCAATGCGAACTGGCTGAACGTGGCGGGGAAGCTGGTGGCGTTCGCGGTGAAGTATGGCTTCGACAACAACCCCAGTTCCCCCAGCTACGGCGCGGTGGTGGCGGACAAGTTGAACTTCAACGGTACCCGGTTCAACAGCACCCCGGATGATCTGATCTGGTGGCAAACCGCGGAGGCGACGCGATCGCTGCTGCACTTCGCAGCCGTGCGCGGGCGGAGCGATTTGTGGGATGAGTTTGATGCCGCCCAATCGTTCATCAACAACCACTTCGTTGACTCGAGTTACAACGGGTGGTACCCGCAACTCAGCCCGACAACGCTGGCGCCGACGGTGACGAACAAGGGCAACGTCTGGACTGCGGGATATCACGAGGCGATGCTGTATGCGGAGATGCTGCGGCTCGCGCCGATGCCGGCGCAGTCCACGCCATTTTCAGGTTTTCCGGTTGTGATCGCGGCGAGCGGCGCGACAACCATACAGGCAGAGAACTACGATATCGGCGGGGAAGGCGTCGCTTATCACGACAGCGATGCCACTAACTCCGGCGGCATTTATCGAAATGACGGCGTCGATCTTCAGGGCACCAGCGACATCGGCGGCGGGTACAACGTTGGCTGGACGACGGCGGGCGAGTGGTTGAACTACTCTGTTGATGTGGCCAGCGCGGGAACATACGCGGTGGACGTACGTGTCGCAAACATCGGCTCGGGCGGGACTTTTCATCTGGAGCTGGACGGCGCGAACGTGACGGGACCAATGGGTGTGCCCAACACGGGCGGCTGGCAAAACTGGAACACCGTGAGCAAGAGCGTGAACATCCCCGCGGGCAAACATATCCTGCGGCTGGTGATGGATAGCGTGGCGACCTCCGGCGCGGTTGGGAATTTCAATGACATCCGATTCAGCTCGACTGTGGCGCAGGGGCAGACGCCGTTCAAAGGAACGCCCTTCGCCGTTGGCGCTTCTGCCGTGACCATTGAGGCGGAAGATTTTGATCGTGGGGGCGAGGGCGTGGCTTGGCACGATAGCGACGCGAGCAACAACGGCGGGCAGTATCGATCAACCGAAGCGGTGGACCTGGAGGCATCGAACGACACCGGCGGCGGCTACAACGTGGGGTGGATCCAGGCGGGTGAGTGGTTGGAGTACACGATCAACGTGTCGACGGCGGGGTTATTCAAAGCGGAAATCCGAGCCGCTTCAACGGGCGCCAATGGTGCGGTGCACCTGGAGATTGATGGTTCCGACGTCAGCGGGAAGCTGGTCATCCCCAACACGGGCGGCTGGCAGAGCTGGACGACGTTGTCGAAGGCCAGCGTGAATCTACCGGCGGGACAACACGTGCTGCGGCTGGCGATGGATACAAACGGGAGCGGCGGGTGGGTGGGGAACGTCAACTGGATCCGCTTTTCGCCGGCGTCGACGCCGCCTCCGGGAGGGATGCCTTACAGGCCCGTTTCCATCGGATCGGCGGGAGCCACGGTCGAAGCGGAAGATTTCGATCTCGGTGGCGAGGGTGTGGCGTATCACGATAATGATGCGGCAAACAATGGGGGACAGTATCGGACCGGAGAAGCGGTTGACGTGCAGGTATCGAGCGATGCGGGCGGCGGGTACAACCTGGGCTGGACGAGCAGCGGCGAGTGGCTGAAGTACACCGTGAGCGTGACGGATGCCGGCAGCTATGCCATCGACTTCAGGGTCGCGAGCAACGGCGCCGGCGGAACCTTCCACCTTGAGAGCGACGGTGTCGATGTGACGGGCGGTTTGACTGTTCCAAATACCTTCGGCTGGCAGAACTGGTCGACGATCACCAAGCGCGGCGTAAACCTCACCGGCGGAACGCACGTGCTGCGGCTGGTGATGGATTCTGTCGGGGCGTCGAGCGCCACGGCAAACTTCAACTGGATCAAGTTCACCAAGACTGCGTAAATGCAAAAAGCCCACGGATGGGGATCCGCGGGCTTTTGGTGATTCAGTTGCAGCTGGCGATTACGCCGGAATCTCGAGCACTTCCGGTTCGACTGCCGGGATTTCTTCTTGGTCCTGGCTCATCTTCCACATCGCGTAGAGCGTACCGAAACCAACGTAGAAGTACCCGCTGGCGAAGATCAGGAGGAACGGGACGCTCGCCCAGCCGGACTTATCGCTGCCGGGGAGAATGCCGCACTGGTACCAGAAGCTGATCCAGAGGCAGGACGCCATGTAGCAGCCGAAGGCGATCTCGAGGATCGGCAACACCAGGCGGTGGAAGGTGAAGACCTCCTGCTTCTTCCACTTGGTTCGGTTCTGGCCGGTCTGACCGTACTTGGGCGTTCGGACGAATTCGCTGGGCTTGCGACGAATCGCGCTCCAAACGGCTTCGAGTACGGCTTTGGCGTTGTTCACGCCGATACCCACACCCAGCGCCATCAGGAACGGCATGTACTTCAGCGTCTTCCAACCCGCTTCCTTGCCGAAGAGTTCCCGCTGTCCGAAGCAGAAAAATGTGCTTGCCGAGCAAGTTGCCAGGACGAAGAGGCTCAGGCTGAAGACGTACGAGCCCCACGTGTGCGTCTTGAACGGCGTAAAGAACTGGAAGAACGTGGGATACATGAGCACCGTCAGCAGCACCATCAGCGGATAGACCAGCGTGTTGGTCAGATGGAAGAACGCTTCGGTCTTGATGGTCATCGGCAGATGGCGCGAGCGAAGGACCTTGGGCAGAAGCTTGATGGCGGTCTGCATCGAACCCTTCGTCCACCGGTGCGCCTGCTGCTTGAAGGCAAGCATTTCCGGCGGAAGCTCGGCTGGAGCGCAGAACTGCGGCAGATACACAAACTGCCAACCCTTGAGCTGCGCGCGATAGCTGAGATCAAGATCTTCGGTGAGCGTGTCGTGTTCCCAGCCGCCCGCATCGTCAATGGTCTTGCGGCGCCAGACGCCGGCGGTGCCGTTGAAGTGCATGAAGCGCCCGGAGCGGTTGCGAGCCGTGTGCTCGATCACAAAGTGGCCGTCCAGAAAGATCGCCTGGCTCTTGGTGAGGATCGATGCATCGCGATTGAGGTGATCCCACCGCACCTGCACCATCCCGATCTTGTCATCGCTGAAGTAGTTGACGACGTTCTTGAGGATGTCTTTGGGCGGGATGAAATCCGCGTCGAAGATCGCGACGTAATCGCCCTTGGCTTGCTTCAATCCCGCCGCCAGCGCGCCGGCTTTGTAACCTTCGCGGTTGGTGCGGTGGATGTAGTGGATGGGAAGGCCCTTGGCGGCCATCTCCTTGCAGGTTTGTTCTGCGATTTCCGCGGAGTGATCAGTGCTGTCATCCAGCACCTGGATTTCGAGCTTGTCGAGGGGATAGTCGATCTGGCACGTCGCGCGAATCACACGCTCGGCCACCAGATCCTCGTTGAACATCGGAAGCTGGATGGTGACGTGGGGAAGCTCGGCGAACTTGCCCTTCGGCTGGTAGCCGTTGTTGCGATGCTTGAGGTAGAGGTAGACGAGGATGTACCGATGCATCCCGTAGAACGCCACCGTGAAGAGCACGAAGACGTAGAACGCGACAAGGGCATGCCTGAAGAAATCATCCCACATGGTTTGCGCTATCTTTCAGTTAGATCGCCGGGCTAAGCGGGGCCGGCGTCACCTTTTGCACGCGGCGGAGTTAGCAAACTCTTCGCCAGCAACTCTCACTTGTGGAGCGATGCCGTACCGTAAATACACCGCTCCTGCTCCAACAGTTGCGACAGATGAGGTTTATCAACACCCTCCGCGTCCCCTCGAGGGGAGAGCGAGGATTCTAAACCAGCCTCTGCTGCTGTCAACAAATCTTGCAACCAGCGTCACTTGCGCACGCGCAGACGGAACAACTTGCCGCACTACGCACAATAACCAGACAGTCGATGGACACGCGGGTGAGTGGTCTGTTGGACCGAGGACCACTATCCCACCGCCATTAGACGCACGGAAGTAGAAAAGTATGCAGAATTTTTAGAGCAGGCTGCGTTGGCGGTCTGAGTGTGGGAATGCGGTAAGGGAAAACGAAACGGGCCGGTTCTGATGATGAACCGGCCCGTCCAGATTCTGTTGCTCTTGAAGTTACTGCGCCGGCTGCTGGGGGGCGGCCGCCTCGGGGGCGGCTTCGCCTTCACCCTTGCCCTTTTTCAGGGCGCGGGTTGCGAATTGATGCCGACGCTCATTTCGCTTGCGACGCAGGCCAGCGGATCGGCGGGCCGTGCCTCGCGGCGCCGACTCTTCGGTGAGGAGTTGGAGCAGCACCAGATCGCCGCCGTCACCGACGCGGAACTCCGGAAGCTTGATGATGCGGGTGTAGCCGCCGGCACGGTCGCCAAACTTCGGCGCCACGTCGCTGAACAGCTTCTGCACGATCTTCTGACCGGTGAACTCCTGGCTTTCGTCGACGAGCCGGCGGTCGCCCATCAACTGGATGACCCGGCGGCGCGAGTTCAGCGTGTTCTCGCGAGCCAGCGTGATCAGCTTCTCAGCAAAGGCTTTGACTTCCTTGGCCTTGGGAAGCGTCGTGCGGACCTTGCCGTGCTCGAAGAGGCTTTGGACGAGATTCTTGCGAAGCGCCTTGCGGTGCTCGGTATCGCGGCTGAGCTGGCGGCCGCGCATCATGTGTCTGCTCATGGGACT
The DNA here is from genome assembly GCA_036387255.1 of Tepidisphaeraceae bacterium. Classification (GTDB taxonomy): domain Bacteria; phylum Planctomycetota; class Phycisphaerae; order Tepidisphaerales; family Tepidisphaeraceae; genus DASVUC01. Next base: position 30,991 of record DASVUC010000154.1, read on the forward strand.
GCCTCAATTCATGATCTGAGATTTCAGATCTCAGATTTCAAAGTTACTGATTCTGCCCGTCGCCGCCGGCGGTGGCGTCGGCGGTTTCGGTGTCGGTGTCAGCCTCGTCGGCATCTTCATCCGGGCTGGTGTACGAAGCCATCTGCGTGCCCGGTGCGGGAATGTTGTCCAAATCCATGCCGAGCGACAGACCGAGGTCCGCCAGCTTGCGCTTCACTTCACGCAGCGACGTCTTGCCGAAGCTGCGAACCTTCAGGAGGTCCGCATCGGTCTTCTTCACCAGGTCGCGCACGGTGCCGATCTTCGCCGATTCCAGGCAGTTGTTCGCCCGGACGGAAAGATCGAGCTCCTGCACCGACATGTCCAGCTTCTGCTGGAGATCGGGGTCCATTGTCGCCTTGGAGGCTTCACGGAGGCCCGCGATCGCTTCATCCGAAGCGGTGTCCTGGCCCAGTTCGAAATACTGCACGAACGGGTTGAGGTGCTTGCGGAGGATCTTGCTGGCTTCGACGAGCGCCATCTCGGGGGAAATGGTGCCGTTGGTCCAGATCTCGAGGATCAGGCGGTCGTAGTCGGTCTTCTGACCGACGCGTGCATCTTCGGTCGTGTAGCGGACGCGCGTGACCGGGGAGTAAATCGAGTCGACGGCGATCATGCCGATTTCCTGCTCGTCGCCGTCCATGATGTTTTCAGAGGCGGTGACGTAGCCGCGGCCCTTGCTGACGGTGAGCGTCATCTCAAAGGGAAGATCTTCGGTCAGGTTCGCGATGACCAGGTCTTTGTTGACGACGGTGATCGCGGGATCCGCCTGGATCATACCGGCGGTGATTGGGCCGGCCTTGCGGGAGGTGAGGGTCATTTCCTTGGTGTCATCCGAATCGAGCTTCACGATCAGGCTCTTGATGTTCAGGATGATGTCGGTGACGTCTTCCATCACGCCGGGCAGGCTGGAGAACTCATGCTCCGCGCCTTTGAGCTTGATGTGGGTGACGGCCGCCCCTTCGAGAGAGCTGAGCAGGATCCGGCGGAGGCTGTTGCCAACCGTGGTTCCGAAGCCGCGCTCGAAAGGCTCGGCGGTGAACTTCCCGTACATGTCCGTGGAAACCTGCGGATCGCGAACGACGCGCGACGGCAGTTCCAAACCGCGCCAACGAATTCTCATGACTGTGCTCCTTTGCACCTGCCGGATTGCGGAAAGTTCCCGCCCACACCAGTGTGGGCCATCTGTACTTCCACCTCGCCGGACGAGGCGCTTCTTGTTCAGGTTTGAGATCTAAAATTTGAAATTTCAGATCTCAGATTGATTCAAAAAACAGGCCGCTGAATTACACGCGGCGCTTCTTGGGGGGACGGCAGCCGTTGTGGGGGAGCGGCGTGACGTCTTCGATGCCGGTGACTTTCAGGCCGGCATTCTGAAGGTTCAGGATCGCCTGCTCGCGGCCGGCGCCGGGGCCCTTCACTTTGACTTCGACTTCGACCATGCCGTGCTTGCGGGCTTCGTTGCCCGCCTTCTCGGCGGCTCGACCGGCGGCGAAGGGGGTGCTCTTGCGAGCGCCCTTGAAGCCGACGGTGCCGGCGGAGGCCCAGGAAATGGTCTCGCCGTTGGTGTCGGTGATCGTCACCATCGTGTTGTTGAACGTCGCCTTGATGTGGGCGACGCCGCGGGTGACGCCTTTGCGAACTTTTTTCTTTGCGCCGGCTTTCGCGCCGGTCTTTGCTGCTTCTGCCATGGTTCCTCGCTTGTGCGGATCGTTCGGTCTTGGGGCCGTCCCCGCACGATGACTCTTGAAAATCGCGGCCCGCAAGCGGGGCCGTTAAACAATTCGGACCTGCGGACGAATTGAGCCCGCAACGCTCCGTTGCTACTTGCCCAGTTCCTTCACGCCCTTCTTGCCGGCGACGGTCTTACGCGGGCCCTTTCGGGTGCGGGCGTTGGACCGGGTGCGCTGTCCGCGGACGGGAAGCGAGCGGCGATGGCGGTTGCCGCGATAGCTGCCGATGTCGCGCAGGCGAGCGATGTTCTGCTGGATCGCGCGGCGCAGGGCGCCTTCGACGAGGATGTCGCGATCGAGGATGCCGATGATGTTGGCCAGTTCCTCTTCGGAGAGATCCTTCGCCCGGCGATGCGGGTCGATGTTGAGCTCCTTGAGGATCTTGCGGCCATTGGTGGGGCCCACGCCATAAAGGTACGTGAGGCTGACCCAGATCGGCTTGTCTGCGGGAATATCAACGCCTGCAATACGGGGCATGGTCTTTATCCTTGCTTCTGCTTGTGCTTCGTGTTCGTGCAGATCACCCGCACGATGCCTTTTCGGCGGACGATCTTACAGTTTTCACAAATCCGTCGGACGCTTGCTCTAACTTTCATGACTGCACCTGATTTAGCGCCGTTTTAGGGCGAATTGTCAATAATAGCTGGAAACGCGTGATATCTCAAGTCTTCGGGTTCATCCGAAAGACAGCGCCCCCGCAAGCGGGGCGGCTAAACGTCATGCCTTTGCCGCGGCGGGTACGGGGACGGCGCCCGGGGCCGCAGGAGGATTGCCGTCGGTCAAGATCTCGACGCCCACCTCGGTCACGGCGACGGTGTGCTCGAAGTGAGCTGCCGGCTGCGAGTCTTCCGTGACCACCGTCCATCCGTCGTCCAGCATCTGCACATCCCGGCGCCCGGCGACCACCATGGGTTCGACCGCCAAGGTCATGCCAGGCCTGAGTTTAAAGTCGCCGCGAAGCTGATCCACAGTGACGAAATTCGGCACCTTGGGGTCTTCGTGCATCTGCCGGCCGATTCCATGGCCCACAAACTCGCGCACCACGCTGAAGCCATTGGACTCCACGAAGTGCTGCATGAGCCGGGCGATATCTGTCCACTTGCGACCGGGCTTCATGTGCTCAATCGCCACGTCCAGCGTCCGCCGGGTGATGTCCAGCAGCTTCTGCCGCTGCGGGTTGATGGGACCGATCGGAACGGTGATGGCGGTATCCGAGCAATAGCCTTCGTACCGCAGCGCCACATCGAGCGTGACCACATCGCCCTCGCGAAGCAGCCTGCCGCCGGGGATGCCGTGGACGACGACTTCGTTGACGCTGATGCAGGTGAAGCCGGGGAACCCTTCGCCGTCCTTATAGGTCGGGTAGTTCCGCGAGAGCGACACCGCGCCGTGGCGGATCATCAGATCGCGCGCCAGTTGATCCAGGGAGCTCGTCGTCACACCAGGTACGGCCGCACGCTTCATGGCGTACATGATCTGATGAGCCACCTGCCCTGCCCGCCGCATGGCGTCCAACTCGCGGCGAGTTTTGATGATGATGGGCATGAGTTCAACTGACTGTGTCGCATCTACGCAGGGCGCAGCCCCGCGGCTAAGTTTTCCAAGACCAATCTAGTACTGGCGCCCTTTGATGCGCTTGCCCTTTTGTCCGGGGCCGGCGCTGAGGAACCCGCCGTAGTTTCGCATGAGCAGGTTGGCTTCGATTCGCTGGACCATGTCGAGCGCGACGCTGACGACGATGAGCAGACCTGTGCCGCCGAGGAAGGCGGTGATCTGGTAGTCGATGCCGAGCGAGGCGCTGATGGCGGTCGGGACGACGGCGATGATGCAGAGAAACGCGGCGCCGACGTAGGTAATGCGCATCATCACCTTCTCGAGGTAGTCGGCGGTTCGCTTGCCGGGACGCAGGCCGGGGATAAAGCTGCCGTAGTCCCGAAGCTGGTTGGCCATTTCCTTCGGCTGGAACTGGACGGTCGTCCAGAAGTAGGCGAAGAAGTAGATCATGACCACTTCGACCATGATATAGACGAAGGAGCCACGCTTGAGCTCATCGTTGATGAAGTTCACCGGGCCGCTGGTGGGGAAGTAACCAGCGAGCCACCCGAAGAGCATGCCCGGGAAGAGCATCAGCGACTGCGCGAAGATGATTGGCATGACGCCGCCGTGGTTCACACGGAGCGGCAGGTACTGGCGCTGACCGCCGTAGATTCGCCGGCCGCGCGTGTGCTTGGCCTGCTGGATCGGGATGCGGCGCTGCGCCTGCGTGATCAGGATCGATCCCGCGACGATGAAGACGAAAGAGCACATCAGGAAGATGATCTTCCCAATGGTCATCGGCTTGGCCGCGTCGTAGCTCTGGCTGAAGCTGGTCTGGCCGATGAGCAGCGAAATTGCGGTGGGCATGCGGGCGACGATGCCGGCGAGGATGATCAGCGAGACGCCGTTACCCAGGCCGTATTCATCGATCTGTTCGCCGAGCCACATGAGGAAGACGCTGCCCGCCGTGAGCGAGAGAATCCCGATGAGCCAGAATGTTGTTGCGTACTGGCGCAGGAACACCTTCTGCACGAGCGGCGGATTGGTGCTGCGCATGTAGCTGATCCAGAAAATGGCCTGGACGATACATAAGGGCACCATCACATAGCGCGTCCACTCCTGGATCTTCTTGCGTCCCTGCTCCCCTTCTTTCTGGAGCTTTTCCAGCTGCGGAAGAACGGTCGCCAGCAGCTGGAAGATAATCGACGCGGAGATGTACGGCATCACGCCGAGACCGAAGATCGTGCTCTGCGAGAGATTGCCGCCGGAGAAGAGCGAGACGTAATTGGCGAGGCGTCCCGCGGCGGAATCATCCCCCTGCTGGCGCTTCTGGAGCTGCTCGAAGTTGCTCTGGTCCACGCCCATGAGCGGAACGTGGTAACCGATCCGGTAGATGAGCAGCATGAACAGGGTGAAGAGCACCTTGTTCCGCAGCTCGGGGATTCGGAAGATGTTGAGGAGGGTTCGGAACATTCAGGTCACCAGATCCTGGACAAGCGAGCATCGCCCCCGACGCGGGAAACGCTGCTCTGTCATGCTGAGGTACTCTGAAGCATCTGGCGCCGGATGTCGTTTGATCCAGATCCTTCGGAGTACCTCAGGATGACATCCAGTGTCTTCTAAAGCCAGAGCGTTACTCCGCTTTCTGTTCTTCAGCGGGGGCAGCGGCATCAGCGGGTGCGGCTTCTTCCTGGTTCTTCTTCTTGCCGGCCGGCGCCTTGTCGCGCGGGATGAACTTTTTCTTGGGCTTGGGGAATTCAAAGGCCTGGCCCTGCACGTTTTGTGCGGTGCCACCGGCCTGCGTGATCTTCTCGTGAGCCGACTTGCTGTACCAGCCGGCGACGATCGTGAGCTTCTTGCTCATGGCGCCGTCGCCGAGGATCTTGACGGGGAGCTTGGTGTCGGGAACGAGACCAGCTTCCTTCAGCGCCGTCGCGTCGACGGTTGCGCCGTCGTCGAACCTTTCCAGGTCCGCGAGGTTGACGATGTGGAAACGGTTTTCGAAGTTCTCGTTGCTGAAGCCGCGCTTGGGGAAGCGGCGGAAGATCGGCGTCTGCCCGTGCTCGTGGCCGCGCTTTACATACTTACCGACGCGCGCCTTAGCGCCCTTGTTCCCGCGGCCGGAGGTCTTCCCGCGTCCGCTCGATTCGCCGCGACCTTTGCGCTGCGTGCGCTTGTTTCGCGGAACGGCGGAGGTGATGTCGTGGATCATGGACATGTCAGTTACCAGTTGTTAGTTGCCAGTTGCCAGTTATTTCGGTTGTCCTTGCCCTCACTGGCAGCTGACAACTGACCACTGGCAACCTTCTTATGCGGAGACCAGTTCGCCGGCGCCCTTCTGGAGCTGCACGCCGCGTGCGCCTTCCACCTGATCGCGATTCTGGAGCTGGCGGAGAGCGGCGATCGTTGCCTTGACCAGGTTCTTCGGGCTCGTGGAGCCGTAGGCCTTGGTGAGGATGTCGGTGATGCCGGACAATTCCAGGCACGGACGAACGCTCTTGCCCGCAGTGACGCCGGTACCCGGACGAGCCGGAACGAGGACGACGGTGCTGGCGCCGCTGGTGCCCTTGGAGGTATGCGGGATGGTGGTGCCCTTGAGGTTCACCTTGAACATGCTGCGCCTGGCGTCCTTGGTCGCTTTCTCGACAGCGTTGGGGACTTCGTTGGCCTTGCCGTAACCGATGCCGACGTTACCGCGGCGATCGCCGGCGACGACGAGCGCGCCGAAGCTGAAGGTACGACCACCCTTGACCACCTTGGAGCAGCGATAGATGCGGACGACGGAGCTTTCAACGCCGGATTCGTCGCGATCACGCTCGCGGCCACCGCGCTGACCGCCGCGGCCACCACCTTGACGACCACCGCCGCGCTGTCCGCCGCGACCTTGGCCGCCGCGCTCATGCTGGGGCGCGACTGGGGGAGCGACCGGTGCACCGGCGCCCTGCTCGCCAGCGGCGACGGCGTCTGCCGGGGGAGGAGACGCCTGCTCCGGAGCGGCCTGGGGTTGATCCTGTGGTTGTGGGGTTTCTTCAGCCATAGTGTTTCGTTTCCTGTCCGCGGTCATTCCCGCGGCAGAGCCGCTGGGCTCTCATTTTCAGTTAGAACTTCAAACCACCTTCACGAGCGGCGTCGGCGAGTGCCTTGATCCGACCGTGATACCTCCGACCGGCACGGTCGAAGGCAACGGCGGTGATGCCGGCTTCCTTCGCCTTGGCGGCGACGGCGGCGCCGACCTTCTTGGCCGCGTCGATGTTGCCGCCGTTCTTCAAATCACCTCGCACATCATTGTGCGTGCTCGATACGGCAACGAGGGTTGTGCCCGCGAAGTCGTCGATGAGCTGCGCGTAAATGTGCTTGTCGCTGCGGAAGACACTGAGCCGTGGACGCTCGGGTGAACCGAACAACTTCTTGCGCCCGTGCGCCTTGCGCCGCTCCAGCCGAATCTGCTTCTTTGCCTGTTTATCTGCCATGTTCCTTCAACCTCGGGAGACTCGGAATTTGCGAGGCTCCGGTTGTTTAACCTTCCGGTCCCGCGGCAGAGCCGCTGGGCTCTCGCACGCGCGGTTAGCGTTCTTCCAGCTCCTTACTTCGCGCCAGCGCCGGCGAACGCCTTGCCCGGCTTGATCTTGACGACTTCACCTTCGTAGCGAATGCCTTTGCCCTTGTAGGGTTCGGGCTTGCGGATCTGGCGGACTTGCGATGCGAACTGTCCGACCGCCTGCTTGTCCGGGCCGGTCACTACGATCTTGTTTGCACCTTCGAGGGCGACGGTGACGTTACCGGGGATGGGCACGGTGATCTGGTTGGCGTAGCCGACGGAGAGGACAAGGTTCTTGCCCTTCTGCTCGGCCTTGTAACCGACGCCCTGGACTTCCAGCGCCTTGCGGTAGCCGTTGGTCACGCCTTCGATCATGTTCGCCAGGATCGCGCGGGTCAGGCCGTGCAGCGCCTTCACCGGCTTGTCGTCGCTGGGACGCGTGACGACGAGCTCTTTCTTGTCGTTATCCATCGCCACCGAGATGGTTGGGTGGACGTTGAACTCGAGCTTGCCCTTGGGGCCCTCGACGCTGATCCGGTGATCGTTCACCGTGACCTTCGCCTTGCCGATGGGGACGGGTTTTTTTCCGATTCTGCTCATGACTTCATCCTGATCGTGGAACTTCAACGCTCAACAGTCCACATTCAACAATCAACTGACGGTGCAGATCAACTCACCACCAACATTGTTCTCGCGCGCCTTGCGGTCGCTCATGACACCGCGGCTGGTGCTGACGACGGCGATGCCCATCCCGTTGAGCACATTGGGAAGCTGCTCCACCTTGCTGTAGAGCCGCCGGCCCGGCTTGCTGGCGCGATCAAGGGTATGGATCACCTTGTCGCCGCCGAGCGAGTACTTCAACTTGACGCGGATCTGGCCCTGGCGGCCGTCGTCGATGACGTCGAAGTCTTCGATATAGCCCTCGTCCTTGAGCACCTGCGCGATGCCCGTGCAGATCTTGCTCTTGTTGATGAGGACCATTCGACGTCCGACCCGGTTGGCGTTCCGGATGCGGGTCAGCATGTCCGCGATGGGATCTTGATTGTTCATCGTTTATCAGTCCTATAGGGGCAACAGTTGCCCTGGGCGAGAGACTCGCACCGACGTCGTTACCAGCTTGCCTTCCTCATACCGGGGATCATTCCCGCCAGCGCCAGCTCGCGGATCATGATGCGGCAGACCTTGAACTTGCGGAGGTTGCCGCGGCTCCGACCGGTCAGCTCGCAGCGCAGGTGGCTGCGCGTGGGAGAGCTGTCGCGCGGGAGCTTGGCGAGTGCCGCGTAGTTCTTTTCCTTCTTCAGTTGGCGGCGCACCTCGGCGTATTTCTTCACCAGCGCCTCGCGCCGCTTCTGCTTCGTTACCCAGGCTTTCGTTGCCATGTCTGAATCTTCCTAGGACCTTGCGGTCCGAAAGTGAGTTACTTCTTTTCGTTCGGATCGCGGAACGGGAAGCCAAACTGCTTGAGCAGCTCGCGGCCCTGTTCCGGCGATGGCGCCGTCGTCACCATCGTGATGTTCATGCCCTGCTGGAACGTCACCGCCGCCGCATCCACTTCCGGGAACACGGTCTGTTCCGTGAATCCGAAGTTGTAGTTGCCGTCGCGGTCGAAGCCGTTGGGCGAGAGGCCGCGGAAGTCCTTCACGCGGGGGATCGCCAGGGCGATCATGCGATCCAGAAACTCCCACATGCGGGCGCCCCGCAGCGTGACCTTCAAGCCGGTCTCCATGCCTTCGCGAACCTTGAAGTTGGCGACGCTCTTCTTGGCCTTGCAGCGGACGGGACGCTGGCCGGCGATCACGCCGAGTTCCTTTTCCGCTTGCTCGAGCTTCCCTTTTTCGCCGGCGGTAACAGCCTTCCCCAGCCCCATGGAGATCACGATCTTCTCAAGTTTAGGCACCGCCATCGAGTTTTTGTAGCCAAACTGCTGCTGAAGCGCAGGCACGACCTTTTCGCGGTAGTGCAGCATCAGGCGGGGAGGCGGGGCGGGCTGCTGCGGTGCCGAGTCGTCAGCGGTCTCAACCTGCTGCTCCTTGGAAGCTTTTTTCGCGGCCTTGCGAGCAGCGATTTCCGCAGCGGTGGGCTTGCCGCCCTTTGGTCCTTTTTTCTCTTTTTCTTCTGCCATGACTGTCTCGCGAATCTGTTGCTCGCGCGGGGTGTAGCCCCGCGGCTGGGTTCAGCTACCTGTTACACCTTACCGGTGACGCCGAGGTCGGTGCCGCTCTTGACGGCGACGCGATGCTTCTTGCCTTCGCGGGCTTCAAACTTCACCCGTGTGCCCTTGCCGGTCGTCGGGTCCAGGGGCATCACGTTGCTCAGGTGGATCGGGGCATCCTTCTGGATGCGACCGCCCTGCGGATGACGCTGGCTCGGCCGAACGTGCTTCCACACGCGGTTGATGCCTTCTACTACGACGCGATCCTTGTCTGTGATCACTCGGAGAACGCGGCCTTGCTTGCCCTTGTCGGCTCCGGAGACCACCACCACCGTGTCGCCTGCTTTAATGTGTCGTGCCATTTTTCGTCTCTCTCAATTCCGGACCGAGGACGGCCCGGCTCTTAATGCTCGCTCAGACTACTTCGCTCGCCAGCGACACGATCTTCATGAAGTTCTTGTCGCGAAGCTCGCGGGCGACGGCGCCGAAGATTCGGGTGCCGCGGGGGTTGTTTTCCTTATCGATGACGACGGCGGCGTTGCGGTCGAAGCGGACGTAGCTGCCATCCGGACGGACCGTCGGCTGCTTGGTGCGGACGACGACGCAGCGAATGATCTCACCCTGCTTGACTTCGCCCGCGGGAATCGACTTCTTCACCGCGCAGATGATGATGTCGCCGACGGTTGCCACCTTGCGCTTGAACTTGCCTTTGCTCGACGAGCCGCCGAGCACCTTGATGCACATCGCCTGCTTGGCGCCGGTGTTGTCGGCAATGTCGAGATACGTTTGTTGCTGGATCATGACTCAATTCCTTACGTGGCATGGGCGTCTCGCCCACGCATCTGAATCTGCATGGGCGAGACGCCCATGCCACGCAATCTATCGCTGTTCCGGTGCTTTGCCGGTCATCACTTCTTCTGCCGAGACTTGGACAGCCTTCTCCGGCGCCTTCTCGACGATTCGGATGAGGCGGTGGTGCTTCGTCTTTGAAAGCGGCCGGCACTCCGCCAGCTCCACCCGATCGCCCTCGCGAGCTTCATTCTTCTCGTCGTGGGCGTGCAGCACCGTACGGCGCTTGAGATACTTGCCGTACTTGGGGTGCCGGGTCTGGTACGCGACGATCACCTTGATCGTCTTGTTGCCTTTGTCCGATGCCACGACACCTTCGATGGTGCGGAGCAGGGCACGTTTGGGAGCTTCGGTTGCCGTTGCCATAGTTTTTCTCGTCTTGCGATCACCCGGTCTCGCGGCCGGGGTTATTCGTTACTTGGCGGAAGCCGTCTTGCTGGCTTCCAGCTCGCGCTGCTTCAGCACCGTCATCATCCGCGCGATTTCCTTGCGGGTCTTACGGAGCTGGCTGGGGTCTTCCAGCTTCTCGGTGACGGCCTGGCTGCGCAGGTTGAACATGTGCTTGCGCTTTTCCTCGAGCTCGTGCTTGAGGTGTTCGGTTTCGTGTTCGCGAATCTCTTTGACTTTCATGACGGATCCGATTTCAAATTTGAGATCTGAAATTCAAAATTTTCAGATCAAGCCACCGCGTGACGCCGTTCGACGAAGCGCGTCTGAACTGGAAGCTTGTGGGCCAGGCGCGCCAGGCACTTCTTGGCGGTGATGTCGTCGACGCCGGTGACTTCAAACATCACCGTGCCGGGCTTGACGATGGCTACCCAGAATTCCGGTTCGCCCTTGCCCTTACCCATACGGGTTTCCAGCGGCTTGGCCGAGACGGGCTTGTGCGGGAAGATACGGATGAACAGGCGGCCTTCGCGATGCAGGAAGTGCGAAGCCGCGACGCGCGCCGCTTCAATCTGCCGCGCCGTGATCCACCCGGCTTCGAGCGTCATCAGCCCGTATTCGCCGAAGGCCACGGTATTGCCGCGGGTCGCGTTACCCTTCATCTTGCCGCGCTGGCTTTTGCGGAACTTCACCCGCTTGGGCATTAAAGGCATAGCTCACCAGTCACTTTCAATCTCAATGCGTCTCGATTCCTTCAACAACGGTCATCAGCGGACGAGAGCCCGGTGGCTCCGCCGCGGGACGTCTTACCGGCGTCCGCGCCGCATCGGTCCGCCTGGCCGCACGTCGGTGTCCTGCACTTCTTCACCGTACAGGCCGCGATAGATCCACGTCTTCACGCCGATCGTGCCGTAGGTGGTGTTCGCGATGGCGTAGCCGTAGTTCACGTCCGCCTGGAGCGTCGTCAGTGGCACCGACCCGAGGGTCGACTTCTCCGTACGGGCGATTTCCGCTCCGCCGAGTCGGCCGGCGAGCGAGATGCGGATGCCCTTGGCGCCCGCCTGCATAGTCGATTCCATCCGCATCTTCATCACGCGGCGGAAGCTCGCACGCTTCTTGAGCTGCTCAGCAATCGCTTCAGCGACGAGCTGCGCGTTGAGATCCGGGTTCTTAATTTCGATGACCTTCACCGGCGCAACTTTGCGCTTGATCAGGTCTTCAAGCTCTTCGCGAAGCTTGTCCACTTCAGCGCCCTTGGGGCCGATCACCAGACCCGGACGAGCGGTCTTGAGGGTGATCGTGACTTCTTCGCGGGTGCGCTCGATCATCACGTCGCTCACCGCGGCGAATGGGGGCCGGCGATTAAGCTTGGCGTCCACCAGGCGACGGATCTTGCGGTCCTCGATCAGGAAGTCGCCGTAGGCGCTCTTGGGGGCGTACCACCGGCTCTTCCAGTCCTCAGTGATACCGATTCGAAAACCTGTTGGATTAACCTTTTGGCCCATAAAAATCCTTCGCAGTCAGCTTGCTGTGATTACCTTGCTTTACCCGGACGACCGCCTGCCGCCTGAAGCACGCGCCCACGATCGCCTTCTGCGCGCTCGTCGATCTCGACCACCAGGTGGCTGGTGCGCTTGTTGATCGGATACGCCTTGCCACGATCCTTCGGCTGGAAGCGCTTGATCACGGGACCCGCATCGACCCACGCCTTGGCGACGAACAACTGGTTCTGACGGGTCGCCACTTCCTGCTCGGTTGCATTGGCGACGGCGGAGCGGACGACCTTTTCGATCATCCCGCTGGCGCGTTGCTTGCTGAACTTCAGCAGCGTAATCGCATCATCCACGTTGCGCCCGCGGATGAGATCCATCAGCAGCCGCGCCTTGCGAGGGCTGATACGAGCGAATCGATGTTTAGCTGTAAAAGCCATGACACTTTCCTTCATTCGGCCACCGGTAACTTCCGGCGCATCTCGTCATCTAGCCGCGGGGCGTAGCGCCGCGGCTCAGTTCATCCATTAAGCCGGTGCGCCCGGGGTTGTGGCCTTCTTACCGCTGTGACCACGGAACATGCGGGTGGGGGAAAACTCGCCGAGCTTGTGCCCGACCATGTCTTCCGTCACGAACACCTTCAGGAACTTGTTCCCGTTGTGAACTTCAAAAGTATGGCCCACAAATTCCGGGATGATCGTGCACGCGCGGGCCCAGGTCTTGATCGGGCTCTTGGCGCGATTGTCGTTCAGCTTCGCGACCTTCCGGAAGATCTTCTCGTCAACAAACGGGCCTTTTTTGCTGCTTCTGCTCATAGTGGTTCTCTGTACCGAATTAGATGTTCACAGTCTGCGGCCGCTGCTGGTGCGTGCCGAACTTCCGGCGACGCAGGATCAGCTTCTCGGAACCCTTGCGCGGGCTGCGGGTCTTGCCGCCCTTGGCAGGCACGCCGGTCTTGCTGACCGGATGACGTCCGCCGTTGGCGCGACCTTCACCGCCGCCCAGCGGGTGGTCGATCGGGTTCATCGCCTTGGCCCGCGTGTGGGGACGAATCCCCATATGACGCGAGCGGCCGGCCTTACCGATGCTGACGTTGATCCAGTCGAGGTTCCCAATCTGACCGATGGTGGCGCGGCAGGCGCTCTTCACGCGGCGCATTTCGCCGGACGGGAGAATGATCACCGACCACTCCCCTTCCTTGGCGGAAAGGCGACCGACACCGCCGGCGGTGCGGATCAACTTCCCGCCCTGGCCCGGGTTCATCTCGACGTTGTGAATTTCAAGGCCGGATGGGATGTTCGCCAGCGGCATCGCGTTCCCAATTTCCGGCGGAGCGTCGGTCCCGCTGCGAACGGTCTGGCCAACCTTGATCCCGTTGGGCGCAAGGATGTAAGCCTTCTCGCCGTCGGCATATTGGATCAGCGCGATGTTGCAGGAGCGATTCGGATCGTACTCGATCGACTGGACCGTCGCGTTCACGCCGTCCTTCTGGCGCTTGAAGTCGATGATGCGGTAGAGCTTCTTGTTGCCCCCGCCGCGATGCTTGACGGTGATGACGCCATGGTTATTGCGGCCATTGGCACGGCGCTTGCCCACCGTCAACGACTTCTCCGGCTCACTCTTGGTGATCACCGAGCGATAGTCGATCACAGAGCCTTGCCGGCGTCCGGGGCTCGTCGGGTTGTAAAATTTAATCGCCATATCTTTTCTCTCGTAGCACGGGCTTTTAGCCCGTGTCGTGCGTCGCTCACACGGGCAAGATGCCCGTGTTACGAACTAAAACAGCTCAATCCTCGAGTTCTCGTCCAGCACGACCACGGCCTTCTTCCAATCGCTGGTCGTGGTCATCTTGAACTTCGCCCGGCGGGGTTTGCCCTTGCGGGTCATGGTGCGGACGTCGCTCACCTTCACGTTGTACGTCCGCTCGATCGCTTCCTTGATCTGGTGCTTGTTGGCTTCAGAGTGAACCTGGAACGCATAGCTGTTCCGGGTCTGCTGCTGATGCGTGCTCTTTTCCGTGATCAGCGGCTTGATGATGACTGCGTTCTTGTCCATGTCTTCTTCTCTCGTAGCATGGGCGTCTCGCCCGTGTTCTTCCTGCATGGGCGAGACGCCCATGCTGCGGATCAAGCCAGAATCTGCTCCAGACCATCTCGCGTCACAACCAGCGTGCGGTTCCGGAGGATGTCCCACGCGTTGAGCTGAGCGACCGTCGTCAGCGTCGTGCGGTCGAGGTTGCGAGCCGAGCGCTCGACATTCTCATCCCGACCCGCCAGCGCCAGCAGGCAGCTTCGATCGATGCCCAGCGCCTTGTACATCGCCGCGACATGCTTGGTCTTGGCTTCTGCAAGCTCGATCTTGTCCAGGACCCGGAAATCGTTGCTCTGGATCTTCGAAAGAATCGCGCTGTTTCGCGCGAGTCGGCGGGCCTTCTTCGGCATCGCCTGGCGCCAATCCTTGGGCCGCTTCTGCTTCGCGTGGCCGCCGCCCTTCTTGATCGGGTTGCGGATGCCGCCGGTCCGGGCGTTACCGGTGCCCTTCTGGCGGAACATCTTGCGCGTCGAGCCGGCGACTTCGCCGCGGGCCAGCGTGCGGACGGTGCCCTGCCGCTGGTTGGCGTGATACATCACCAGCGCCTGCTTGAGCAGCTCTTTCCGAACCTCACCGCCGAGCTTCGCCTCATCAAGCTGAAGCGTATCAATCTTCTCGCCGGTCTGACTGAATACTGGAACTTCGATCATGGCTGTCTCTTCTTGTTTCAGATCTGAAATTTGAAATCAGAAATTTCAGATTTCAGGATTAGCCTTCTGCCTTCACCTTTGCCGTGATGCTCTTGCGGACAAACAGCAGGCTGCCGTTGGGGCCCGGCAGGGCGCCCTTGATCAGCAGGATGTTGTTGGCCGCATCAACCTTCACGAGCGAATGGTTGCGCGTGGTCACGCGATCCATGCCCATGTGACCGGCCATCCGGACGCCCTTCTTGGGCTTACCCGACTGACCACGCCACGTGGCGCGAGACGCCAGCGAACCGGGCGAGCGGTGCTTACGCTCAGTGCCGTGCGAAGCAGGCTGACCACCGAAGTGGTGCCGCTTCATCACGCCCGCGGTGCCCTTGCCCTTGCTGGTGCCGATCACATCGACGAACTTCACGTCGCCGAAGATCTCCACATTCACCACGTCGCCGGCTTTGCGGTCGGTGGCATCCTTCAGCTTGATCTCGCGGAAGTGACGCTTGGGACCCACGCCCGCTTTGGCGGAGTGACCGATTTCAGCGAACGTGCTGAACTTTGCCTTGCAGTCTTCAAAGCCAAGCTGGACGGCGTTGTAGCCATCCGTCTCGGCGGTCTTCACTTGAGTAACGGCACAAGGCCCGGCCTGAACGACGGTCACGGGCACGACAGCGCCCTTCTCGTCATAGATCCGAGTCATGCCCAACTTCCGGCCAATCAATGCTGGTGTCATTTCAATTGCCAGGCAGAGGAGAAAGAGCCAAACAGCAGCTTCGTTCTCTTACCCGTCCCGTAAAGGACAAGAATTCACCCGGAGCATCGCGACCCTTGCGGGCAGACGGTTCTTGGATGAACCCGCGATGGCGGAAACTAAGATGCCCCTTTCAGCAGGGGCATGTTTGTACGAAAAACGGTTAGGCCTTGATCTTCACGAAGACGCCGGCCGGCACAACGAGGCGGTTAAGCGCTTCGATCGTGCGCGCCGTCGGTTCGAAGATGTCGATCACACGCTTGTGCGTGCGCATCTCGAACTGCTCGCGAGACTTCTTATCGATGTGCGGGCTACGGAGAACCGTGTACCGCTCAATGCGCGTCGGCATCGGAATCGGGCCGCAGACCCGGGCATTGGTCCGCTTGGCGTGGTCGACGATTTCCCTCGCCGACGCATCCAGCGCCCGGTGATCGTAAGCTTCCATCCGAATTCGAATCCGATCGCGTTCCATACCTTCTTTTCCGTCAAGTAGTTACATCCACGTCGTCAAGCTGAGTCGACAACCGTGCCTGCCGCCTTGGAAAAGGCGAGCGGGGAAATGTAGCGACTATTCGGTCTCTGTCAAGAAACCCCGCAGCGATTTCTGCTGACTTATCTACGACGAGCCATTATAGGAGTTCACGTAAGTGCTTGTCTCAACAAAATCTGCGGGCTGCTCAAAGCGAAAACTCCAGCCGAAACGCCTCTCCAGCATTCGGTAAGATCAGTCCGTCCGTCGGCCAAAGCGCCTCCCGCCCATCGACTTTCGCCATCGCCGCTCGGGCGCCCAATAAGCTGATGCGGAACCGCCGCCGAGCGAAGGAATTGAAACCCTTCCCACTCGAGCCCGCTGTGACGCTGACCTTACCCCCCTGCCGCGTCACGGTAAAAGTCGTCCTTAGATACGCGCCGTTGCGATACCCCGTGCTTGTCCCATCATCCTCCTGTAGCGTCGAAGTCCACTCCCCATCCCCCGCCGGGACGACCACCTTCAGCTCAACCATCTCCGTCTGGTACCGCATCGTCGTCTGCGGCGCTTCCGTCAGCATTGGGATGACACTACCCCCGCGCGCAAACATCGGAATCCGATCCAGCGGCGCTTCGGCTGTGATGAACCGCTGCCCTTTCAACATCTCGCCCGTCCACCAGTCCGTCCACGAGCCTTGGGGGAGATACACGCGACGGCGGGTCTCTCCTTCCCGATAGATAGGCGCGACGAGTAGAGCGTTCCCCAGCAGATACTCATCATCGATATCGCGCGCCGATCGATCGTGCTGAAACTCGTACACCAGCGGCCGCATCACCGGCTCACCTGTCTCGCTCGTGTGGACAAACGCACTGTAAAGGTAAGGCAGCAGCCGATACCGCAGCTTCACCGCATCCCGAACAATCTCCGCAATCGCCCGCCCGTAGCTCCACGGATACCGGTCCGCGCTCCCGCAGGCCATGTGATTCCGGAAGAACGGCGTCAGCGCCGCATATTGCATCCACCGCGCAAACAGCTCGTCTGAGCAGTATTCAGCAAAGCCTCCGACGTCGGCGCCGACGAACGGCTGGCCGCTCACACTCATGCCCATGGACATCGGCATGCTCATCCAAAGATGGTCCCAGCGTGCGAAATTGTCGCCGAGCCAGTTCGCCGCGTACCTCTGAATCCCGGCAAACCCCGCGCGACTGAGAACGAACGAGCGTTCTTCTGGAAGTGCCGCACGCAATCCTTCAGCCGTCCCCATCGCCATCAGCAGCGCGTACTGGTTGTGATACCGATCGTGCGGCCAGTTCTTGCCGTCACGGTCAAAGCGCATATCGGCTTCGGCAACCTCCGTCGACACGCTCGGCTCATTCATGTCGTTCCAGATCCCCGCCAGCCCGCTCTTCACGTGATTCGCATTCAGTTCCCCCCACCACTTCCGCGCCTCGGGCTTCACGAAATCCGGAAACACTGTCCGCCCCGGCCAGACATACCCCGTGAACAGCGCCCCGCTCTCCGTCTTGCAGAACACATTTCGCTTCTTCCCATCCTCAAACAGCTCATTCCCCTTCTCGTACTTCACGCCGGGATCGATGATCGTGATCGCGCGAAACCCCTGCTCCCGAAACTGCTCCAGCATCTTCGGCACATCTGGAAACAGCTCCTTGTCCCACGTGAAGACTCGATACCCGTCCATGTAGTCGATATCCAGCCACATGACGTCGCACGGAAATTCGTGCTCGCGCATCTTCTTCGCCAGGTTCAGCAGATTCTCCTGGCTGTAGCGATTCCACCGGCACTGATGAAACCCCAGCGCCCAGATCGGCGGGACCGACATCCGGCCCGTCAGAAACGTATACGCCTCCAGCACCTGCTTCATCGAAGGGCCGGCCATCACGTACTCGGTGTACTGCCCGCCCAGCGCCTGCACGCGATACGTCGTCTGATCCTCGAACTCGTAATGAACCTTGTAGCCGTTATCCAGGAAGAACCCCGCCACGGGATAATCCTGCCGGGATCCATCCATCCGGTAGAAGAACGGAATCGAGATGTAGTACGGATCGTACTTCGTGCTGCTGACATCCTTGCGCGGATCGCCCTCGGGCAGCGCGCGGATCTCCGACGCCTGGTGGTGCGGGAGATCGTTGTTGTACATGATGAAGTTGCGGCCCTTGCGGTTGAGGCGGTGCGTCTTCTCGCCGAGGCCGAAGATCGCGTCGTCCGGCCTGTACTTCCGCTGAAGCACAAAGCGATCGTTGTCGGTGCCGTAGCCGACGGTTTGTTCTTTCTCGGTTGCGCTTTCAAAGATCACGCTGCCGTCCGGGCGATAGACAGCGAACGCGAAGGGTTCACGCCGCACACGCAATTCCAATCGGCTCGTGCGCACGATCACCTGCTCATCCGTCTCCTCCAGCTCAAACTCCTCCTTCGCCGGCATGTCGAAGCAGCACGCAAACGTCGGCTGCTCGTCGAACGTCTTCCCCCGGCTGATCTTCAGCCGCAGGATGTCCGGCCGAATGACGTCCACCCGCAGCATCTCATCGTCGAGATGAATCAGCGCCCCCGTCTGGCTCCGCTCCACCCGCTGGACATGACTTGGAAACAGCAGCCGCTCGGTCTTGATATAGCGCATTTCTTCCACCTCGACGCGCATCTTCGCGATCAGAGCTTTGCCCGACAATGGGTTTAGCAGGAAGAAAGTGGCACGGGTTTGTAACCCGTGCGGCACAAGTCACGGGTTGAAAACCCGTGCCACGTACTTTTAAAACGGCAGCGCCTGATCCATCCAGTCGTCGTTGCGGAGGACCTGCTTGCGGTTGAACCGCGCCATCCGCTCCGCCCGCCCCTGCGCGATCTTGATCAGCTTGTTGGCGCCGATGCCTCGCCAACCTTTTCGAAGATGCTTTGCGTGTCGCACGAACAGGTCATCCTCGGCACACGCGAACAGCTGCGCACTTCCCGGATCACCCTGACGGGCCGCTCGACCAAAGAGCTGCCGATCGACGCGGTGCGAGCCATGCGGCTCCGTCGCAATCACGTGCAGTCCGCCGATTTCCGCAACCCCGCGCCCCAGCAGAATGTCGGTACCGCGGCCGGCCATGTTGGTCGCAACGGTGATCTGCTTTAGCTGCCCCGCCTGCGAGATAATCGCCGCTTCTTCGGCGGTGTGAGAAGCATTCAGCACTTTGTGCTCGAGCCCCATCGCGGCGAGCCGCTGCGAAACCTCCTGCGACGCCAGCACGCTGCGGGTGCCGATCAGGATCGGCACGCCCTTCTCGTTCAATTCCTTCACGCGTTCGACCACCGCAGTCCACTTCTGGTCCATCGTGTCGAACATCCGCGTGCGGAGCTGCTTGCGGATGCACGGCTTATTCGGCGGGATCTTGATCACGTGCCGCTGGTAGATCTGCCAGAGCTCCGGCGCCGATTCCCAAGCCGTACCGGTCATTCCGGCCATCAGGGGATACTGCCGGAAGAAACGCTGGAATGAGAGGCGCGCGAGGTTCTCCTTGTCCGCGGTGACCGGCACGCCCTCTTTCACCTCGATCGCCTGGTGGAGGCCGTGGCGCCACGAGCGGTCTGCCATCACGCGGCCGGTGAATTCGTCGATGATCTGCACTTTGCCTTCGGGATCGACCAGGTACTGCTCATCGCGGACGTAGCAGTACTGGGCTGTCAGCGCCTGCGTCACCAGTTCTTCGCGACGCCGACGCCCCTTCCAGAATCCGTGCTGGCCCACAGCGATTTCATCGAGACGTTCCTGGCCGCGGGCGGTCAGGTCGCAGTTGCGGATGGTCCAGTCGATGGTGAAATCGCGATTGAGCTCCAGCTGGGTCGCGAGCTCGTGAGCGGCCCGATAGAGCGTGGCATTGGCTTCTTCTTCGGGAGAGTTGGAGATGATCAGCGGCGTCACCGCTTCGTCGATCAGGAGCGAATCGGCTTCGTCCACCAGCACTCGGAACAGCCCCGGCACCATGAGCTGCCCCTGCACGCCTCCCGACATCATACCGACCACGGTCTGCGTGCTGTTGCGAAGGTTGCCAAGCTGAATCTGGTCGCGAAGGAAGTCGGCGACGAGCTCTTTGCTGGTGACGTAGACCGCGCCGCGGCGGTAATTCTGCACGCGATCCATGGGGGTCGTGTCGTGGACGACGTAGCCGACCTCGTGGCCCAGGATCTTGTAGATCGGGGCCATATGCTCTGCGTCGCGCTGAACGAGGTAATCGTTGACGGTGATGATGTGCACCGGCCGGCCCTGCCACGCCATCATTGAGGCGGTCATCGCGGCGGTGAGGGTCTTGCCTTCACCGGTCGCCATTTCCGAAATCGCGCCCTGCATCATTGCCAGCGCGCCCATGACCTGCACCTTGTACGGACGCTTGCCGCTGGCGCGAAAAGTTCCCTCGCGCGCTACCGCGACGGCTCGTTCAAATGGTGCTCCAGTCAACTTTTTCAACCGGGCAAGATCACGCGCGTGCGCCACTTCCTCCTGCAATCGAGAAGAAGAAAGCTCGTGAATTTCCTTCTCCAGCAGCTCAATCCGCTCGGCTTGGGCCTTGATGCGCGCCAGGATCGGCGTGTGGTTCTTCACCCAACCCTTAAATGAATTCACCAGCGCATCGAGACCCTTCAACTCCGGCGCTTTCACCCGCCGGGCGTCGAACACAGACCAAAGCTCGTTGGATGCGACTGTTGTCATCTTCGTAGCACGGGTTTTCAACCCGTCGCTCTGAAGCACGGGCTAAAGCACCCGTGCTTCATCATGTTAGACCAGCTTGCTTCCCGTCTTCTCGCGGGATTCGATCAGCTGCATGAACTTCCGGAACCACTGCCATGCGAGCGGCTTGCGGTCCACCGTCAGGCGGATGTACGCACGCTGTCCCGCCACGTAATGCTCCTGCGGATTGGGCAGCTTCACCTGGAGCTCGAACTGGCGCTGCTCCGGCTTCTGACCCTTCGGATCGCTCGGATCATTGGGAATGTCCGCACCGCCCATGTGCGTCAGCGCCTGGTGCGGCACATACTCCTGCGCGCTGAAGCCGACGATCCGGGCGGTGTTTCCACGCGCGATCGTCTGAAGATCTCCCGCCACCCGAATCTCAGGTTGGCCGTAGTTCAGGTTCAGGGCGCCAGCGTCATTCGCTTTGCTTGAAACAAGCTGCGCTTCCGTCTGCTCCAGCGCTGCCCGCACCAGCAGCTTGTCCATCGTGGCGACGGTGAACAGCTCCTGGCCTTTTTGCAGATAGCGCCCCTGCCACTGATGAACCTCGGGCGCGATGAGCTGCCCATCAAACGGCGCGCGGATCGTCAGCTCATTCTTCTGCCGGGTCAGCTTCGCCAGCGTTGCCTCATAAACCTGGATGTCTTCCAGATCCTGCTTCCACTGTGCAGGATCGCTGACTCGCGACATGTTGGCCTGCGCGTGCAGCCCGCGAAGCTGGGCCTCGGTCTGAAGGATCTGGGCATCCAGTTCGGGATCAGCACAAACCAGCAGCACGTCGTCCTTCTTCACCCAGTCACCGTCATGCTTGGCGATCTGTTTGACGAAACCTCCCGCGCGGGCGTGCAGCAGGTCATGCTGTTCCGCCTCGAGGATGCCGGTGGATTCCACGCGCACCCACCACGGAATAAACCCAAGCAGCACGACAATTGCAGCCGTCACAGCGAGCGTGAAGACAACGGCGCGCGGGCGTTTGCGATGCAGTTCCGGCTCCAGCGCCAGGTATTTGAACAGCATCACCACGGGCATGATCACCCACGTGACGACGCCGCCCAGCGCCATGAGCCAACCCAGGATCGGCACCTGATAGCCGACGACCAGGATGATCATGATGCCCACGAACACGCGGTAGCAGGTCGACGCGATGCCGTAGAAGAACAGCCAGAGGCGCTGCGAAATTGGCGGCAGCGGCTGCTGGCTCTTGACGCGGAACACGTGCCGCTTGATCAGCCCGAGGAGGTACTCCTTGCTCTTCTGCTGGAGGTTGGGAATCTCCAGGAAGTCCGACAGCATGTAGTAGCCGTCGTAACGCAGCAGCGGGTTCGCGTTGAAGATGACGGTGGACACCGACGCGATCAGCATCGCGTTGTACAGCAGCTGGCGGACTGGAATGCCCGCGAGCGGCACCTCTGACATTTGCAGCCACGCGAAGGCGCACAGCGAAGCGACGAACAGCTCGACGATCATGCCCGCCGCGCCGACGAACATCCGGTGCCATCGGCTGGGAAACGCCCAGGCGCTGGACGCATCCACGTAAGGCGTCGGGATGAACACCAGGAACATGATGCCCATCTCATGGCACTCACCGCCAAACCGTCGACATGCGAATGCGTGGCCCAGCTCGTGAATGAACTTGATCAGGACGAACACCGCCCACAGGTAAATCCAGTTGTTCGGATTCACGCTGACGGCGGCGCTCTTGGAGACTTCGTCCCAACGCGGCACGATCATCGCCACCGCAGCGCCCACGACGATAAGCCAGATAATCGCGCCGACCTTGCTGAAGATCATCCGCGCTATGGGCATCCAGCGGACGAGGAAGCTGTCCGGATCCCATATCGGGATGCGCGGGAACAGCACGTTCATCAGCCGGCCCTGAAGCTTGCGCTTCATCTGCATCTTGTGCCGGCGAAGCAGCACGTTGGCGTCGGCGGAAACGTCGGCTTCGAGCAGGTTGGCGGCGTGAAGCTGCGAAAGAATCTGAATCACTTCCGGCTGCGTCGGCGCTTCATCATCAAGCTGACCACCCACCAGCTCCCATGCCTCACCCACGGTGCGCGAACCATCGAGCAGACCGACGAAGCGGTAAGCGGCGTCGCTTAAGCGGTGGAACTGGTTCCCCGCCGGATCGCGCACGACGTACCACCGGTCGCCGCGATAGAACTGCCGGGAGATCTGCGCCGAAGGACGCAGCTTCGCCCGCAGGTTCACGACGCGATACCACGATTCAGAGAATGTAGGCCTGAGCTGAAGCATTGATTCTGTCTTTACGTGGCATGGGCGTCTCGCCCATGCGATGGTTCAGGGAAGCATGGGCGAGACGCCCATGCCACGCTTAATCATTTCGAAAACGGCGATGTCACCGGCGAGCTCCACAACTTCAGGCTCAGCCAATCCACGAAGCGGTGCGTCCAAATCCACACCAGCGGCTTCTTCGTCACCTCGACCCGCGCCTCCCCTTCCATGCCCGGCAACATGCCCGGCACCTGTTCCAGCAGGTCAACGTAAACGGTGAAATAATTGTCGCCTTCCTTCGCCTGCGTACTACCCTGGATGACGCGCTCGACCTTGAAGGGCACGCGCTTGAAAGGTAACGCAGTCGTTGCAAGCTTGCCGACGTAGTCCTTCTTCACGTCCTGGATATCCCGCTCCGCAACACGCAGCTCTGCCTTCAACTTGTTCGGTTGACCAATGACCATAAGCTGATCGCCCAGCTTCACCGGGGAGCCAACCTTGTCCTTCAGGTCTCCTTCCATCAGAACGCCGGCCATCTCCGCTTTCACTTCAGCGCGATCGATCTGGCTCTGATAGAGGTTCGCCTCGGCGAGAGACGCATCGCGCTTGGCCATCGCGATCTGCGCTTCGGCGACTTTCGGTGGACGGTCGCCCAGGTTCTTTGCGGCTTCCTTCTCCGCCTGGTTCGCCCGGCCCATAGCCTCAGACTTCTTCAGCTTCAGCTCGCGCGTATCCAGTGAAAACAGCAGCTCGCCCACCTCGACCGGGTCACCGGGACGCTTCTTCACCGTCTCGATGAATCCTTCGAACGGAGCATTCACATACCGCCGCTCGATGGGTGAGAATGCAAAGTGCGATGAGACGCGATAGGGGAAGCTCAGATCGACGAACGGGATCCAGTTGCACAGCGCCAGGATCAGGATGATCGCAAGCACGATGCTGATCTTGGCGATCCAGTACTTCGGGCCGATCGCAGTCTTGACGCCTTCGCGGATGCTGATGCCGGTCTTGGTGATCAGCCAGCGGTCGTTTTGATAGCGGTCGTAAAGCTGCGGCGCGAGCAGATCCGCCGCGACCGACAACCCCGTCGCCGCCTGCGGGCCAAGCTGCTGACCGGGCGCGAACTCCAGCGTAAGAACGCCGATGATGTCCGCCTTCCGCCGCAGCGGAATCGAGATCACACCATTGCCGCCCTGAGACCGCGAAAGCGCCTGCGCCTCGCGCGTCACGTTCTGCGAGGTCGTCCCCTCCGGCTCGAACTGCACCACGTCTTCCTGGTCATAGCACTCTTCCATGACCTTCTCGAGCTCGACGATCAGCTCCTGGCGCTTGTCGAATTCCTCAGTATGTGAGAGCGCTTTGACGCGAATGCGATTCCCCTTGATCCAGCCAATGGAGACGCGGGTCGCGTTCGCGCGGCTGGCCAGTTCGTTGCACAACCCCATCGCCGCGGATTGGAAGCCCTCGCTCGTCGCGACGCTCGTTGCCAGTTGCAGCACATGCTGGTGGCTCTGAGCGATCGCCCGCGACTGCTCGCTTGTCCGGCGCAGCATGTAAAGATCGAAATAGCCCGCCACCATCTGCATCGACTGGAGCCGCTGCTGGGCGCGCTCGACGTCGCGACAGCGCGTCACCACAGCGCTGACCGCAACGACTTCGCCTTCACTGCGAAGCAGCGTCACGAGACAGAACTGCGGCTCCACTTCCCCCGACCCTGGAACCTCGATCGCGCCGTCTTTTCCCTGCGCCACGCAGGGCTGCACAAATTCGGCGAACGCCTGAAGCGCCGCCTGTCGAACCTCGGGGCTGGAATTGTCCGGGCGGATGTGCGCCACCGGGCGCATGCCGAAACCCTGCTCGTTGCGCTCGAGCATGAACGCCGCCGCTTCGGTGCCCGCCACATGAAGCGCCTGCGCATGCAAGAGGTCCTGCAGGAAGTTCGGCAAGTTCGCCGACGCTTGCAGCAGCCGCTGGACGATCTTCGAGCGCGAGATCCCCTGATTCTGATTGCGCTCGTCTTCCGAGCCTGATCCTTGCGATGTGGGTTCGACGATTCCTGATGACACGGCTACCTCGCTTCTGCTCGATCTCTTTCGTCTGAGTCTACACCCTCATGATCATTTACCAGCAGCCGATGCCGCGGGGCTTGCCGCCGGGTTCACCACGCTCTCCGGCAACTTCACCACAACTTGAAGGCCGGCATCAAGGTGATTCGGATTCGGCATCGCCAGCCTCACAAGCTGCGTGTCGCTGCGCTCATCCGCCACCGGCGACTTGTACGTCACCTGCGCCTGAACCCATTTGCCATCATAAATCGGCGTACCCGCGTAACGCTCGTCGTATCGCACTTCGACTTTGTCGCCAACCTTTAATCGCCCGGCCCAGATGGTGGGCATGTTGCGAACTTCCACCCAAAGCGGGTTCGTCTGAACGACGGTGATCATGGGCTTGGTAGGATCCGCATTTTCACCGATGCCGACCTGAACGGACTCAACCATGCCTTCGAAGGGAGCGATGAGCTTCATTTGCTCGATCCGCGCCTGCTGGAATTCCACGTCGGTTTTAGCCTTGGCTAGGTCCAGTTCCGACACCTTCAGGCGAGCCTCAGCGTCGATGGCCTCAAGCCGAGCTTCCTCAAGCTCCTGAGCCGACAGCGCGTTTTCTTTGTGCGTCTTCTCTTTGCGCGCCAGGACGCTCTTCTTCACCTCAAGGTTGGCCTTGGCCTCATCCACCTTTGCAGTTGAGTTCGCTTCAAGCTGAAAGCCCTTCAGCTTCGCTATCTCAGCCCGGTCGTCCTGCTGCACCAGCAGTTGACCCTGCTTCACGGTATCGCCGGGCTTGACGGTCACCTTCAGAATCTGACCGGACTGCGCCAGCGTCAGCTTCGCGTACTGCTCCTGAAGCGGCGTGGTCACACCCGGAATGGGGTTCTGATACACCGAGCTCAACGATGAAGAAGCGGCAGGTGCCGGCGACTGCGCCTGCCCGAAAACCGGGGCGGCCAACAGCCCGACCGCTGCAAACAAGAAACTGGCCCGCAGGCCCATCTTCATTTTTTGAATCATGCGATTTTTCCGCTTAGATGCCAACTGGAGGAGTCGATTCAACAGCGCCGATTCTGCCGAACCGCTTACTCATTACGGTTTTAGCGAAGGGCTGTTCGTAGCGTCGCGCCCGTCACACTGAGAGTGGCGTGGCCTCTCGTACCATTACACGTAATCAGGCATCGGCACTCAATAAAGCATCCCTTTAAGCTGTAAGCCTCGCCAAATCCGATTGTTGCACCATAGACGTTAAATTATTCCCCGTTCGATTTCTAGCCGTAGCCCAACTCTTCAAGATCCTTTTCGCTCATGCCAAAGTGGTGCCCGATCTCATGCAGCACCGTCGTCCGCACCTGCTCGACGAGCTGCTCCTCACTGCTCACCACCTGCTCGATGGAGTCCTGGAAGATGTAGATTGCATCCGGCATCGCCCCTGAATCCTCTACGTTCCGCTGAGTCCGCGGCCGACCCACGTAAAGCCCCAGGAGCAGATCCCCCTTCCGCGTCCCCGCGCTCTCAAGCTGCCGGCGCGTGGGCCGATCGCGCACCTCGACCGGCACTTCTTCCAGGAACGCCGCAAAAACTTCCGGCACTTCCGCCAGCGCCTCTTCCACCAGCTGTCCGAACTTCTGTTTACTCACCCGATACGCCACGCTATCTATTCTATCGCTTCGACGTAACGCGGGCTTTGAGCCCGTGACCTTGTGCGCCCCAAAAACAGAAGTACCCACCATGCGCAACATCACGCTTCTCCTCGTATCGCTCCTCACCCTGACCGGCTGCGGCACCCCCAGCTTTCTCATCACGCCCGTCGCCAACACCAACAAGCTGACCGAAACCACCCTTCAGACCGGCGGCAGTTGGGGCTCGGGCAAGATCCTCATCATTCCCGTCGAAGGCATGCTCGCCAACGCCAAGGAAGGCGGCTTCCTTCAACCGACCGAGAATCCCCTCTCCCTGTTCACCCAGCAGCTGGAGCTGGCCGAAGCCGACAAAGACATTCGCGGCGTGCTCCTTCGCGTGAATTCCCCCGGCGGCACCGTCAGTTGCTCTGATTCGATGTACGAGCAGATCGTCCGCTTTCGCAAACGCACCGGCAAACCCGTCGTTGCCGCGTTCCAGGAGGTCGCCGCCAGCGGCGCATACTACCTCGCCTGCGGGTGTGACCGAATCGTCGCCCAGCCCACCACCGTCGTCGGCTCAATCGGCGTCGTGTTCTACACCTTCAACTTCTCGGGAACGCTCAACAAGATCGGCGCGCAGTCCGAAGCGCTCAAGAGCGGCCCGCTCAAAGACATGGGCTCCCCCTTCCGCCCCAGCACACCGGAAGATCGCGCCGTCATGCAGGGCATGATCGACGAGTACTACGCGCGCTTCCTCGGCATCGTCACCGAGAACCGCCACGACGTTGCCACCGCCAACCTCAAGACCATCGCAGACGGGCGTGTCTTCTCCGGCAGACAAGCCAAAGACCTTGGTCTCGTGGATGACCTGGGCCTGCTCGAAGACGCGATCCGCACCACCCGAAAACTCGCCCGGGCGCCGGGCGCCCAGGTCATCATGTACAAGCGCCCCTACGGCTACTCCGGTTCCATCTACGCCTCCAATGAAACCCCCACCCCCCAGGCCAGCAACACCACCCAGCTCCAAATCCCCGGCATGAACCGCCTGCTCCCCACGGGCTTCTACTACCTCTGGAACCCGTAGGAGAATCTGATCATTTAACGATCTGGTCGTCTGGCCATTGCCTTCAACCACCAGATGATCAGATCATCGAATCACCAGCTTCCAATGATTTCCCTTCCCTGTTCGCATTGTCAGACGGTGCTCACGATTGACGAAGCCTTCGCCGGCGGCGTCTGTCGCTGCCAGCACTGCGGCACGATCCAGACCGTCCCCGCCAACCTGAAAAAGGGAGACTCGGGCCCCTCCGGTAAAACCCTCTACAAGCACCCCCATCGCGGCGACTCCCACGTCGGCACGGGTTTGCAAAACATCAACGACACGAACCCGCCGCCGGTCGCGGAAAGAAAAGCCAAAGCCAGACGAGCCGCCGCCCCGGTCAACCCCGACGCCCCTCCCAAGGCCCCCTCGACCTGGAAGCTATACGCCGCCGCCAGCGCGGTTGCCCTCGTTGGCGCCTTCATCATCTACCTCCTTCTGCACACGCAATAACCTCTGAAGCTCCTTCTTCTTTTCTAAAATTTGTTTGTTACAATCTCAACCAACTGAAACTCATGGATGAGTTTCTGAATCCGACCCTTCGGGATCAGGCAATGGATTGCCGGACTTCTCACATCCCCGGTTTTTTCTCCATAAAACTGCGTCCGCTGACCGATGATCCCTTTAGACAGGTGCGGAAAACTGTTTTTATCGGACCCGGGCCCCTTCGAGTTTGCCCCTCGCCCGGCCGAACACGCACCTCCGAACGGTGGGTATCGTGAAAAAGTCACAACGCAAAGTCATCGTCTTCACTTCGATCCTCGGCGTCCTCACCTTGACCAGTGCCGCGCTCATGGCTCTGGCTCCCGCACCGCTCGTGCAGGCGGAAACCAATTCGCTCTTCGCCATCGACTCCCCGAAG
>DASVUC010000155.1:0-5949 GCA_036387255.1 Tepidisphaeraceae bacterium
CGCGCTGGATCGACATTCCCGCCGCCGTCTTCTGCTTCTCGCCGGCGCTCACTTCAGTCGTGAACGAAATTAATGGCAGCGGGTGGTATGACGGCATGTCGGTCGCGCTCACGCAGGTGGTGACCTGGGGGTTGCCTTACCTCATCGGGCGCGCGTACTTCGATGACATTGACGGTTTGAAAGAACTTGCCATCGGCATCTTTATCGGCGGCATTATCTACATGCCGCTCTGCTGGTTTGAGATGCGAATGAGCCCGCAGTTGCACAACCTGTTCTACGGGTTCCACCAGCACGACTTCCGCCAGACCATCCGCTTCGGCGGATATCGCCCGATGGTGTTCATGCAGCACGGGCTGATGGTCGGCATGTGGATGGCGATGACCACGCTCATCGGCCTGTGGCTTTGGCGCAGCGGAACGATCGAGCGCATGTTCGATCTGCCGCTTGGCGTGCTCGTGGCGCTTCTGGCTGTCACCGCCGTCGCCTGCCGATCAACATACGCATCGTTCCTGCTGCTGCTGGGGTGCTTCACGCTCTTTAGTGCCCGCTGGCTGCGCACAAAATGGCTCATCGTCGGCCTGCTCGCGATTCCGCCCCTGTTCATGTTCGTGCGCGGAACCGGCATGGTGGACGGCATGGGTGCCGTCGAACTGTCCAAGCAAATCTTCGGTGACGAGCGCGGCGGCTCACTGGAAACCCGTGTCGTGGCGGAGAACGCACTTTCCGAAAAGGCGCGCGAGCGCCCCTGGTTTGGGTGGGGCGGCTGGGAACGCAGCCGCGTGAGCGACGAGAACGGCGTGCCCTACATCACCGACTCGCTCTGGATCATCACCTTCGGCACCGCCGGCATCGTCAACCTTGCCGCGCTCACGATCATGCTCCTGATGCCGATGATCCTGATCATGAAGGATTACCGCGTGGAGTTCTGGTCGCACCCGATGATCGCGCCGGCGGTCGTGCTCGCGACGATCTGCATGCTGTACATGTTCGACCACCTGATGAACGGGATGGTGAACCCGATCTTCATGCTGGCCGTGGGCGGCGTGTGCTCGGCGCACTTCAAGCTTCCGAGCCGATTACCGGCGCCGGAACTGTACCGGGCGATGCAGCAGCGGGGCATGCGCGCGATGCCGACGCAGCCGGCGTACGCCATGCGCGGGCATTCCTGATCATCGTGGTGGGGCCGCGAGGTGGAGCAGACATTCTTGCCATCGGGCGTGGCAATGCGTGGCCGATATAGCTACAGCACAGCAGTTCGGGCGGATGAGTACATCCGCCAAAGCCAGACAAGAATGTCTGCCCCATTGATCAAGCATTGCTTCGCAGGCGCGTATGAAACTCCTCGTCGTCATCGTTAACTACCGCACCGCCGATCTCACGATCGCCTGCCTGCGGTCTCTTGTCGACGAAATTGCCAGCATCCCGAGCGCCGAAGTGGTGATTACCGATAACGCCTCCGGCGATGACTCAATCGCCAGGCTCTCCGCCGCCATTGCCCAAAATGGGTGGTCCCAGTGGGCCCGTCTGATGCCCCTCTCGGAGAACGGCGGCTTCGCCTGGGGCAACAACGCCGCCATCGAACCGGCACTCAAGAGTGCGGAGCCTCCGGAATACGTCTACCTCCTCAACCCAGACACGCTGATGAAGCCCGGCGGCATCCGCGAGCTGGTGAGGTTCCTGGACGAGCATCCGCAGGTGGGGATCGCGGGCGGCGCTTCAGTCAACGGCGACGGCGTGCCGCTCAGCAGCGGGTTTCGATTTCATTCCATCCGCGGCGAGTTCGAAGGCGGTATCCGACTGGGCGTCGTCTCAAGAGTTCTTAAAGATCACATCGTCGCCACCGGCGCGCACACGCAGGCGCAACCGGTGGATTGGGTTGTGGGCGCGAGCATGATGATCCGCAAAGCCGTCTTTGATCGAATTGGGGTCTTCGATCCGAAATACTTTATGTATTTCGAAGAAGTGGACTTCTGCATGCGCGCCAGGAAAGCCGGTTTTCAGACGTGGACGGTGCCGCAAAGCGAGATCGTGCATCTGGTAGGCGCCAGCTCCGGCGTTACGAGTAATGCGCAGGTGCAGAAACGTCGGCCTCGCTACTGGTTCGACTCGCGCCATCGGTTTTTCGTTCGTCACTACGGGATTGTCCGTACGGTTCTGGCTGACGTCGCCTTCGCGGGGGGCTACGCCTTTCATTGCATTCTCAGAAAAATAAGGCGCAAACCTCGCACTGATCCGCCGTACCTTTTGTGGGACTTCGTCCGGTACAACATGACCTCATGGAGTCACCGATGACCGAAGCACAAGCATCCGTCGGGCTCGATCGTCGAAACACCGACAGCGCCATCGCCGCCGCGCTTGGGCTCAAGCCCTTGTCGGCAGATGCGGA
This sequence comes from Tepidisphaeraceae bacterium, assembly GCA_036387255.1. GTDB lineage: Bacteria > Planctomycetota > Phycisphaerae > Tepidisphaerales > Tepidisphaeraceae > DASVUC01. The sequence goes on from DASVUC010000155.1 coordinate 2,387, forward strand.
AGTGAACCGGGCCATGGAAGAAGCCGAACACCTCGGCGAGAAGAACCTCAATCCAGAGGGCATCGGTTTCTTCTCGCTCCTGCGCGAGGATCTTCGCACGCACGAAAACGATCTTTTCTCGCAAGGCTTCTGGGCGCTGGCGGTCCATCGCTTCGGCAACGCGCGCATGAGCATCCGGCCCAAGCTGCTCCGGCTCCCGTTCTCCATCATCTACAAGATCCTCTACAAGTTCGTCGAGTGGACCTGCGGCATCAGCCTGGACTACGCGACGAAGGTCGGCCGGCGCGTTCATCTATGGCACCACAGCGGGATGATTCTTTCGTGTCGCGAGATCGGCGATGACGTACACATTCGACAGAACACGACGTTTGGCGTGCGCCGGCGGAATGATCACGTTTCCCAGCGTCCCGTGATCGGCCCGCGCTGTGACATCGGCGTGGGGGTCGTCATCATTGGCCCGGTGACGATCGGGCACGACTCGGTCATCGGCGCGAACTCGGTCGTGCTCCATGACGTGCCGCCGCACGCCGTTGCGGTCGGAAGCCCGGCGAAAGTGATCCGGCAGGGGCCACGGGAGGCTGTGCGCTGAAGGTATTCGCGCACCTGACCATCGCGTACACGTCATCCTGAGTGGTACCCTGCGAAGGATCTGGCCTTGGAGCGTATCTGTGCCAGATGCCTCGGAGTACCTCACCAAGACCACCGTAGCCTTTCTCGAACACAAATGAGCAGCGACTCTGTTCAACATCTCACGGTTGGCATCGTGGCCATCGGGCGCAACGAGGGCGAGCGTTTGCGCGCTTGCCTGGCGTCCGCTGTCGCGCTCGCGCCGCATGTTATCTACGTTGACTCCGGCTCCACCGACGGCAGTGCGGCTCTCGCCGCTTCGCTGGGTGCATCGGTCGTGAATCTCGATCTCTCCATTCCCTTCACAGCCGCCCGAGCTCGCAACGAAGGATTCGACCGGCTGCTGACGCTGCATCCGCAGACGGACTTCGTCTTCTTCGTTGATGGCGATTGCGAGATCAATCTCGACTTCATCCCCAAAGCGCTCGCCGCAATGTCCACTGATGCAAGCATTGCGGTAGTCTGCGGCCGCCGACGCGAACGCCATCCCGACGCCACGATCTACAACAAACTCTGCGACATCGAATGGAACACGCCGGTGGGTGAAGCAAGCGCCTGCGGCGGCGACGCTTTGATGCGCGTCAGCGCACTGAAAGCGGTAGGGGGGTTCAACCCCACCGTCATCGCGGGCGAAGAACCAGAACTGTGCGTGCGCCTCCGCCAGCAGGGCCAAAAGATCCTCCGGATCGACGCCGAGATGACCCTGCATGATGCGGCGATGACGCGGTTGGGTCAGTGGTGGAAGCGAAACGTTCGTGCGGGTCACGCTTATGCGCAAGGCGCGGCCATGCATGGTCAGCCGCCAGAAAAACACTGGGTGAAACAAGTGCGCAGCAACGACTTCTGGGGCTTGTTCATCCCGCTTGTCTCAATTGTCCTGGCACCGTTCGCATACGGCTTAAGTCTGCTGATCTGGTTCGCAGGGTACGACCTGCTCGCCTTCAAGATCTATCGCCGCGCGAGACAAACGCTTGGCCCCGACGCCGCCACGTACACCTTCTTCATCGTCCTAAGCAAGATTCCCCAGGCTATAGGGCAACTGAAATTCCGCATTGCCCGCTTGCTCGGACGGCGCAGCGAGATTATCGAATACAAAACCGCCGCCGCGGGCGCGGGCCCCGCTTAAGAGCAATCTGACCACGCACCCATGAACCCAACCCTCCGCCGACTGTGTCGTTCGTGCTGGTGCGCCCTGGCGCTGCTGTGCGGCAGCTGCTCGCAGATCATCACCACTACCAACAACTATCGCGCCAACTTCGCGTGGGCCGCGTCGCAGCAGGCGCGCATTGTTGTCGCTGGAACGCTGACCGATCCGCAGGGCCAGCCCCTCCGTGGTGTGCGCGTGTATTACGATTACGTCTATCTCAGCCCCACCGGCGACGATCTTCCGCGAGCGCGCACCGTCCACGAATCCCGCACCGAGCCCGCCTACGGCAAGTTTCGCTTTGTCTTCAGCTACGCGCAAGAAGTTCACATGCGCTTCACCAAGCCGGGTTATCGGGAGGAGCGCCTTGATCTTTACGTCACACCGCAGCCCGGCGGCGACGATTCCCTCGCCCGATATCCCCGTGCCGAAGCCATCGAGCAGGAACATCTCCAGATCGTGCTACACCGGCTTGGCCCTGCCACACAATCGAGCCGATAAATAGTGCAGTGATCGTCGCCTACCTCGTCAACCAGTACCCGCGCGCCAGCCACAGTTTTATTCGGCGCGAGATCCACGCGCTCGAGTCGCTCGGCGTGCAGGTGGAGCGGTTCACCATCCGCCCGTTCGTCGAGGTTGTCGACGAAGCGGACAAAGCGGAGGAAGCCAAGACGACTATTCTGCTTAATCGCGGCGGCCTGCTCTCGTGCACCGTGAAGGCGCTGTTGTCGAAGCCCGGGCGGTTCTTCTCCGCGATGAAGCTTGCGATCCGGGTCGGTCGGCGTTCCGAGCGCGGAATCCTCATCAACCTCGTCTACCTCGCCGAGGCGTGCCACCTGGTGAGCCTGATGCGACAGCGAAAGGTGGATCACCTCCACGCCCACTTCGGCACCAACTCCACCACCGTCGCGATGCTCGCGCGCGAGTTGGGCGGCCCCCCGTACAGCTTCACCTGCCATGGGCCGGAAGAGTTCGACCGCCCTGAACAGCTCTCACTGCGCGAGAAAGTGGCGCGCTCGAAGTTCACGGCCGCCATCAGCTCCTTCGGCCGCAGCCAGCTCTATCGATGGATCGGCGCCGGTGACTGGTCCAAGGTGCACATCGTTCACTGCGGACTTGACGAGCAGTTCCTGGCCGCGCCGATCGTCCCCGTTCCACAAGTGCCGCGCCTCGTCTGCGTCGGACGTCTTAGCGAACAGAAGGGCCAACTGCTTCTTCTCGAAGCCGCGGGTCGACTCGCGAAAGAGGGAATGGCTTTCGAACTGGTCCTCGTCGGCGACGGCGAGATGCGCCCGCAGATCGAACAACAAATCCGCCAGCACAAGCTCGAAGAAAAAGTCCGCATTACTGGCTGGATGAGCAACGCGCAGGTGCGGGAGCAGCTCCAATCCTCGCGAGCGTTGGTCCTCCCCAGCTTCGCGGAGGGGCTGCCCGTCGTGATCATGGAAGCGCTGGCGCTGCACCGCCCGGTCATCAGCACTTACGTGGCGGGGATCCCTGAACTTGTTGAACCGGGAAAGACCGGCTGGCTTGTCATCGCCGGTGACGTGGATTCTCTCACCACCGCGATGCGTGATGTTCTCTCCGCCCCCGTTGAAAGACTTCAAGAGATGGGCGACGCCGGCGCTAAAAAGGTTGTCCAAAACCACAGCGCGCGCGTCGAAGCCGACAGACTAAAGTCGCTCCTGTGAGCGGGTTCTGTCCCTCAACCGGTGCTCCGGGAGAGGGCGGGGCGGAGGGCTCTCCCTTGAGCACCAGTTCGTTACGCCGCGCGGTCACTTCTGGATTCTTC
>DASVUC010000156.1:0-14988 GCA_036387255.1 Tepidisphaeraceae bacterium
TGTGAGTCCGGCGAGACCGACGGCAGCGCCCCAGACGGCGGTGTCGCCCCAACTCGCGGCGCCACGGATGTAGATCTTGCACAGGCAGATCTGGGCGATGGTGATCCAAAGCAGGAGCATCGCGTCCGTGAGGGCGTTGCGGGCGCACCAGCCGATGATCATCCCGCTGGTGCCGAGGATGAGGATGGTCCAGAGGGCGTGCTGGTGGCCGGCGGTTTTTTGCAGAACAAACGCCAGGACGATGAGCATCAGGGTCATGCCGACGACGCTGGGAAAACGGGCGGCGAACACGTTGTCACCCCAGACGTGCATGGCCAGGACCTGGCACCAGTAGGTGAAGACCGGTTTGGCGGTGCGGACCTGGTCGAGGAAGCGCGGGACGACCCAGTCACCAGATTGAAACATCTGCCGCGCGGCTTGAGCGTTGCGAGGCTCGTCGCGATCCCAGAGTTGGACGCGTCCGTTGCCGACGGAATAGACGGCGGCGAGGACGATGATGATTCCTGCGAGCAGCCAGCAGCCGCTTCTCTCCCTCATGTTTGCATAAGCTAGGGATGGGAAGGGCGCACGCAAGCGAGTCTGTTGCTGATGAAGGAGGTGATTGTCAGGCAGCGTCACCCTTGACCCGCGCGGCGACATCAACATAAAGGCGTGGGCCGATGAACCTTCTACTCCTGATTGCTCTTGCCGCGGGTTGCGCGATTCTTTTTGTGCTTGAGCGCCTGGGGGTGCCGACGACGCTGGATTTGCAGTTTAAAGGGGACATTAAGCGGGAATCACGGTGGCTTGCTCAGTATGGGCAGTCGGTTTGCACGCCGGTGGCGGCGCTGTTGGTGTGGCAGCTCGATGCGGGGCACGGATGGCAGCGGCCGGTGGTGATTGTCGCGGCTGTGCTGGCGACGAGCATCATGTGTGCAATCCTGAAACGGTTGCTGGGGCGCGTGCGGCCGGGCCGGGAGCAGGCGGGGAAGTTTCTGGGGCCGTCGTTCGAGCATGCGAATTATCGGGAGAGTTTTCCGTCATCGCACAGCGCGTGCGCGGTGGCGCTGACGACGGCGCTGGTTTACTACTACCCACAGGCGGCGGCGACGCTGTGGGCGCTGGCGATCATCTGCGCGCTGCTGCGGTACATCCTGGATGCGCACTGGCCTAGCGATGTGCTGGGGGGATGTGCGCTGGGGTATGCGATAGCGCATCTGGTGGTGGTGAAGTTGCCGGGGGTGCTGGCGATTTATGCTGGATCGCGTGTCCGTTAGTTGTGATTCGTTTGTAGAGGGCGCGCAGCGCACGGGTTGAAAACCCGTGGCACACAATCACAGATTGCGTTCAGCAGTGTCACAACGATCAATGTCCCACCGCAGTTTTGCAGCGACCGCTCGCACTTCAATCAGAGGAGCCGCTGCTCATTCCGCGCTTGACGGCGGAGTTGCCGAAGCGGTCGACGATTTGGTCGACGACACGGTCGAGGCGTTGGCTTTTCTCGGTCGCCGGATCGGTGAAGAGGTTGAGTTGGGCGGTGGCGGCGGGGTGGAGGCTTCTCGCGGCCATGCCGATGAGGCGAACCGGCTGGTAGTGTTTGGTGGCCCAATCATCGAAGACTTGTTGTGAGACTTTCCAGAGGGTGTCGGTCTGGTCGGTGGGCTCGTCTAAGGCGCGGGAGCGGGTGATGGTCTTGAACTCGCCGAAGCGGATCTTCAGCGTGACGCCGGCGGCGCGGAGCTTGTGTTTTCGGAGCCGGCGGGCGACCTGCTGGACTTGCTCGAGAAGCTCGGCGCGGACGACGTTCGGGTCGGTGACGTCGATGCGAAAGGTTTGCTCCTGGCTGATCTGCTTGGCCTCGGAATCCGTTTCGACGGGACGCTCGTCAAGGCCGTGCGCCAGGCGGCGGCAGCGTTCAGCGTCGTCGCCGAGAAGGAGCGTGAGGGTGACGTCGGGGGCGCGACGGAGGTCGCCGATCGTGCGGATGCCCATGTCCTGGAGGCGCTTAGCGGTCTTGGGGCCGATGCCCCAGATTTTGGTGACGGGAAGCGGAGGGAGGATTCGGTCGACGTCAGCGGGACCAATGACGGTCAGGCCGTCGGGTTTCTCGAGGTCGCTGGCGAGTTTGGCGAGGTACTTGTTGGCGGCGACGCCGACAGAAGCGGTGAGTTTCAGTTCATTGCGGACGCGGGTCTTGAGCTTTTGCGCCACGTCTACCGCGGATCCGTGGACGCGCTCGGTGCCGGTGATGTCGAGGAAGGCTTCGTCGATGGAGAGCGGCTGCACGAGCGGGCTGAACTCGTCGAAGATCGCGAAGAGCTTTTCGGAAATCTCGTGGTACCGGTGGAAGCGGCACGGGACGACGATAGCGTGCGGACAAAGGCGTTTGGCGACGGCCATGGGTTGTGCGGAGTGGCAGCCGAAGACGCGGGCTTCATACGACGCGGTGGCGACGACGCCGCGCAGATCGTCGGAGCCGACAAGGATGGGCCTGCCTCGAAGTTCAGGCCGGTCCAGCTGTTCGATGGCGGCGTAGAAGGCGTCCATATCGACATGGAGAATGGCGCGATCCTTCGGCATCTGTGCATTATAGCTGCGGAAGCGGAGCCGCCGGACTGGTCGTGGAGAGCAGACATTGCGGCGAAATCATCTCATTCGGTAAAGATTTTCGAATACGGGATCGGGGAAACCCTGACTCGCGGAACGACGTTTGCAGAGACGGCCCAACCACCGGCGGACGGTGTTGTACCGCGACGTTTGGACGCGTCGCCGGGTTCGGCCGGGAATCACATCTTGCCTTGGGAGATTCATGAGCCTTCAGCCAGTGACCGGAGAAACTGTTGCCCGTGACTTTGCGCACGCGGGGATGATGAACATGCCTGATCTGCCGGCAGTGATGCCGCCGGTGAATGCGCATCACGTGCTGGAGACGGTGGCGCAGCAACTGAAGAAGCAGCTTGCGGCGAAAAAGCTGGAGCTGAGCATGAAGCTATCGGCGCGCGGCTACCTGATCCCCGGCGACCCCGAGCGGCTGCGCCAGGTGTACATGAACCTGCTTAGCAATGCCGTCACCTATGCGCCCAAGGGCGGACAGATCATGGTGCGGTCGACCTGTCCGACGCAGGATGCGCTGCGCGTGGAAGTTTCGCATTGCAAAAAGTAACGCTTGATGGAGCGAGGAGAGAAGCTGTGTCGACCGTGATGATTGTGGATGACGCGGAGGTTGCCCGGGCGACGCTGGGGCGGCTGCTTCAGCGCGAAGGGTATCACACCGTGTTGGCGGAGAACGGCCGGGATGCGCTGGAGTCGCTTCAGAACCAGCGTGAGCCGGACCTCATCGTGCTGGACCTGAACATGCCGGACCTGGACGGGCTGGAGCTGCTGGAGATCCTCCATCAGCATCCGCGCTGGCAGTCGATTCCGGTGATCATGCTGAGTGCGGTCTCCGATACGCATTCAGTGCATCGGGCGCAGCAGCTTGGGGCCAAAGAGTACATGGTGAAAGCCGCGTTTTCGGTGCGGGAGATGCTGCAGCATGTGAAGGCATACACGACTCAGCTCCACTAGCGTGAAGCTGGAAATCTGAAGTTAGAGAGTGGAATTTGCAGAAAAAGAAATGACCGACGGCGTGTTGCCATCGGTCATTTCTTTTGCTTTTTCCGAATCTGTTGCGGGTTTCGAGCACCTTTACCGCTTCGCCTGGGCGTAGTAGCCGATCAGGTAGAGGAAGCGGTTCTGGTTGAGGATGGGGATATGCAGGTCGGCGGCCTGCTTCTTCATCGCCAGGTACTGGTCGAGCGCCGTCTGCGCGTCGGCTAGCTTCTTGGCGTTGAAGGGGTCCTGGAGATCTTCCCTGGAGAAGCTGGGAAGCACCGGCTCTTTTCCGAGAACGACAAAGTCCGTATCGACGTTGACCTGATCGGTGAGCTTGCCGCCCCACTGCGTGATCAGGCGGCGGACCACTTCGGCTTCCTGCGGGGTGGCGAGGTTGTTGCGGTCAAGATCGAAGTCGCCGTAGACCATGAAGTTGTACTTCGTGTTGGGGTCGTAGACGAGGTTGGCGATGATGTCGCCTTCGGTGATTTGGGTGCCGGGCGTTTGACGGACGACGTGGCACTCAGAGGAGTTGCTACCGACGCGGGTGACTTCGATGGATGCCTTGCCCTTGGGGAGGTTCTCGTCGTTGGACGGGTCGCCGGCCTTGGGGATGCCCTCCTGCTTGTCATAGACTTCGAACGTGAGGCCGGGGGTGATGGAATTGGCGGAGCCGAGATCAATGTAGACGGTATCGCGAGCGGGGATGCGGAGGATGTGGCCGTCGGGATTGCGGGTGATGGGGCCGTTGACGTCGAGACGACCGGCGGCGAGGCGGTTACGGAGCGTTTCCAGATCGGAGTTCTGCTTGTCGACGGTGCGGCGGAGCTCTGCGATGGCGACGGCGGCCTTGTTGGCGGCGTCCTGGGCGGCGGCGCGTTCCTGATCGCGGGCTTTTTCGATGTCGGCGATGGAGGCGTGCGACTGGCCCTGGTAGGTGGTGAAGGATTCCAGGGTTTTCTGCTGCTCGCCGCGGATGGCGTCGATGGTCTTGTTCATCGTCGCGCGGGCGGCGTCGAACTGCTTGACCATGTTCGCCTGCTGCTGCTTAGCCTCGGCGAGGGAGCCTTGGAGATCTTTGTTCTTCTGGTTGGCGACGCGGAGGCCGTCGGAGAGAGCGATGACGGCCTGGGCGAGGTTGTCGGAATTGGGGACGTTGATGCCGGAATCCTTGGCGACGGCGCCGGCACGCTCGAGCGCGCCGCGGGCGGCGGTGGCGGCTTGTGCGCCGGCGGTGGGACCGCCCAGGAGCGTGGCATAGTGGTCGCGCTGGGTGAGGAGCACCTGGAAGACGGGGGTGCTGGCGGTGACACCGGGAAGCCCGTTGTTCTCGGTGCCGCGGAGCGCCTTGAGATCAGAAATCGCGGGCGAGCTCAGGTCCGCCTCGGTGAGGACGTCGTGGTAGGTGCGGCTGAGCGTCTCGTTCTTCTGCGCCGTCTTGGTTGAATCGACGTAGAAGTAGATGGCAAAGATGGTTGCAACGACGAAGAGGATGCCGGTGATCACCGACCAGGTGACCAGCGCGGCGCGGTTGCCTTGCGAGGAAACGGGGGGCATAAACAAACCTCCAAGCTGCTGCGGCGGGCACTGGCTTGCGCCGGCCCCAGGGTGAGTGTCTCTTTCGGAGAAAAACTCCGGGTAGCGAACGCGTAAAGTACCCAGCCACAATGGGTACGGTCAAGAAAACGTTGAGTTTACCAACGGCCCGTGGCACCCCCCTTCCCGCGGAAATGATACGCGGGCGCGGGAGCGGAGTCATTATCAGACGTGGAGATGCTGCGGGGACAAGCTTTTCAGTTGCTCCGCGTTTTTGGGGCTAGGGCTCGGTGGGCGACACAGGTGTCGCCCGTACATCATCCGACGGTCAGATTTGCGAGATAATCGTTGAGCTCCTTATTCGCCTGTTCGACGGCGCTCTCGAGCTCGTCGACCTGGCCCTGGACCTTTTCGATATCGGTCTGGAGGTCGTTCAGTTTGCCCGTGAGACGCTGGTAGACGGCGGTGTTCTGCTGAATTGACCTCATGATGTCGGCGGTGTGCTTTTGCTGCTCGGTGAGGTCCTTGGCTTTGGCCTTTCGGTCGTCCAGCTGCTTCTGTGATTCGCTGACGCCGCGGCGAAGCTCGATGGCGCGACTGAGGGACTTTTTCACATCTTCGGGAATCTCGCCCGCCTTGGCGTAGAAGACCAGTGGGCCGAGGTCGGAAGAGAGGAGGGCGACGGACTCGCCGTAAACGGTCTGCTGTTTGACGGTGAACTTGCTCGCCTGGCGGGCGGGGATGGCGCCCTTGAAGCGGTAGAGGGTGTCGGTGCTTTCAATGGGCTTGTCGGTGTCGACGAGCTCCCAGTTCTGGCGGACGGGGTGCTCGATGATGATGTGCTTCTCTGCGTCCGACTTGTTGTCGATCACGTATTCCTGCTGGAAGAGCTGCTTGCGTTGGAGCTCCAGCACGCCGCGGACGATCTTCCCCGTCAGCAGCGCCTGGTCCGTCTTGTTCTTTGATGCATCCACCGTCACCTGCTGATCGATCCCGTAGCTGATCAGCCGATCCTGCGTGGGCGGCACCGTGTTGATCTGCGCATCCCCCGCGTAGCTCGACCCGTCAAACACCGTCACCGGCCCCGCCAGCAGGTGCTTGCCCGTCGTGTTCTTCAACCGCGCGCCATTGAGCGGATTTCGCGGCAGCACGCTCTGGTTGTAGATCGACAGCTTCTCGATCTCGATCTCGTCGGTAATGATCGGGATCATCGCCGACTTCTGCCTCGGCAGCGAAACATTCCCCACCGTGTACTGAAAGAGCTCCCCCACTTTCGATGTCGACGCCGCTGATGCGACGCTGGTGTTGTTCAGGTCCATGTCCATTGCCTCGCTCGTCGCGACGGCGGAATTGCTGCCAGCAGCTGACGACCCTGAAGACGCGGTTGGCGCGTTCATGACGGGCGCCGCCGCCGCCGCCGGAGCCTGGGATCGCCGCGCCATCTGCTCCAGCTTCTGTATCTGCTTGCCCTTCGAGATCGACTCCTCGTACCGCTGCGGCGTCAGCCCCGCATACAGTTCCGGCTGCACCGTCGGTCGCGACGCATACAGCGGCTGATAAAGATCCTGGATGAACGAGATCGGCCGCCCGCTCACCAGCGACAACTGCACGTTGTTCCAGTCGTTATCCGTCTGGTTCTCCACGATTGCCCACCCCTGCAACTTCGGCTTCTGATCCCTGCTCAACACCAGCCGATAGCTCGTCTTCCATACCGGCGTCTCCACCACGTAACCCACCCGCACGCGCCGATCGCCGGCGCCCTCAAAAGCAATCTGCACGGGCTTCTTGTCCTGGTCGCGTGCCTGCGCCAGTGCGGCCAGGGCCCGGGTGAGTTCATCCTGCAAGCCGGGATCATCGAAGGTGAGGGCAGAGATGCTTTCAAGGGGGATGGCGATCATGCGGGTGCCGGTGATCAGGTTCAGCACCTGCACTTCGTAGGTCTTGTCCTTATCGCCGACGGGCTTGTTCTGCTTCTCGACACCGAGGATGGTGCCCTTGGTTTTTTCGTTCGCCTGCTCGATGGTCACCTTAGCGCCGCGGAGCTGGTTGAGCAGTTCCGCGAGGGAGGGATTGGCGGTGATATCGACCTGAAAGCTCTTCAGCGTCTTGGCGAGTGGATCCTGCGAGGGGTAGGTGATGGTGGAGATTTTGCCGCCGTCCAGATCCTGGAGGACGAGGCTCTTGAGAATGTCGTTGATCTGGGTCGTCTTGAAGCGCAGCTCGGTGCGGTTGGATCCGCTGACCGAGCCGAAGTGCTCGAAGTAGCCGACGCCGCTGGAGAAGAGGACGACGTGCTTGACGGGGATGTCGGCTTGGCCTGTCGCGGGGGCGGCGGGCGCGGTGGTGGAGGGACGAGGTTGTGTCGCGGGGGGTGATTTTTGTTGGGCCCAGACCGGTACGTTGAGCGTTGCGATTGTTAAAACGGCTGCTGCGCCTGTGATCTTCCGCATATTGCAACTCCTGTTGGGGCAAGACAATACCCGCCCGGGGGAAAAGACGCCGCATCGGCGGGAAGGTTTCCGCTTGACTCCAGCCGACTCTTACAGTATTTTCTGTTTAGACAGAAATATCAGAAGAGGAGCACATGGAACTGACGCCGGTCATGAGAAAGTTCATCCTGCACTGGGGCGAGATGGGGACGCGCTGGGGGATCAACCGTACGGTGGCCCAGATCCATGCGCTGCTCTACCTTTCGCCTCGCCCGCTGCATGCGGAAGAAATCACCGAAGTGCTGGGGGTGGCTCGGTCGAATGTGTCGAACAGCTTGAGGGAGCTTCAGAACTGGGGGATCGTTCGCCTGGCGCACGTGATGGGGGACCGCCGGGACCACTACGAATCGATGAAAGACGTGTGGGAGATGTTCCGCGTGATCCTGGACGAACGGAAGAAGCGCGAGAGCGATCCGACGCTGGCGCTGCTGCGGGAGTGCACGGCCGAGGCGAAGAAGAGTGGCAACGACGCCTACACGCGCGAGCGGCTGGGTGACATGCTGAGCTTCTTCGAGCTGATGACGACGTGGTACGAGCAGACGCGGAAGCTCCCGACGCCGGCGGTGATCCGCATGTGCAAGCTGGGAGATAAGGTGGCCAAATTACTGGGTGCGGCATGATGCCCTCTTTTTTTGGAGGAGGTTTTCTGTGCTTACAGAAATGACGAAACGAACCGAACGATGCGGCGCCGGCAGCAATGAGGAGATGATTCAGCCGTTCGTCATCGCGCTCCCGCCGCTCATCTGGGTGCTGCTGGCGTTTGCCCTGCGACCGCACGTGCCGGCATGGGGATTTATGTGGGTGCTGGCTTATGCGGTGTTCTTGAGCTGCAAGTGGATCAGCGTGGCGCCAGTGCTGCATCGGATGCGGGGACGGCTTCTGGTGATGTACATGATCACGGATCCGGGGATGGATGCCGGGCCTTACCTGAAATCGCCGAAGCGGCGGGCGATATCGAAATCAGAAGTTGTCCTTGGGCTGGTTCGTGCAATCGTGGGGGCGGCGCTGGCGTTTGTGGTGGCCCCCCGTGTTTCTTCGCCGGTTTCAGGGCTTGCTGCTCTCTTCGGACTGGTGCTGACTCTCCATTTTGGCGTGCTGCATCTCGTTTCGCTGGTGCTGCAATACCTAAGACGAAGCACGAAGCCGTTGATGAACCATCCGCTGCGGTCGCTGTCGCTGACGGAGTTGTGGTCGCAGCGTTGGAACACGGGGTTCAGCGATTTGGCGCGAAACCTGATCTTCCGACCGGTCGCGAGGCGCGCGGGCGCTGCGGTTGCGACGGGAGCGGTGTTTGTGGCTTCGGGGTTGGTGCATGACCTGGTGATCTCGCTGCCGGCAGGCGGGGGCTATGGGCTGCCAACGGTTTATTTTGGCATTCAGTTTTTGGGAATTTTGATTGAGCGCACGACCGCGGGGCGGACGGTGCGACGGCGGTGGCCCATGGTGGCGCGAGCGTTCACTGTTCTCATTGCGCTGACCCCCCTGCCGCTGCTTTTCCACGGGGCCTTTCTTCAGAACGTGATCCTGCCGTTCGTGCGTGCAGTCGGACTGCCTGGAGGTGCATCATGACTCTGCTGCAAACTCTGATCGTGGTCGGCGGCGTGCTTCATCTGAGCATCACATCGGCGGGCTTGACCATGACGCGTGTGCTGGATTGGCGAACGAATCTCGCGACCCTGAATCCGCTGACGCGGCATATTGTGTGGACGCACGGTGGGTTCGTGCTGCTGACGATCATCGCGTTCGGCGTGCTGTCGCTGACGCAGAGCGCGGCGCTGGCGTCGGGATCGTCCCTGGGGCGGGCGTGCTGCGGGTTCATCGCGGTGTTCTGGGGATCACGGCTGGTGGTGCAGTTCCTGCTGTTTGATGCCCGCCCGCATCTGACGAACCGGTGGTTGGCGGCGGGGTATCATGGATTGACGGTGGTGTTTGCCTTTTTTACCGCGGTCTATGGATGGGGGGCGGTGCGGCCATGACAGCTCAATGTGGTGTTGCTTGATTTCCGGTGGTGCCCCCCTACTCTCGGGCATCTGCATGAGCGATCTTCGCATTGAGCCCATCACAAAACCGTTCAACCTGACGTTTACACCGCCGGGGTCGAAGAGCCTGACGAACCGGGCGCTGATCTGCGCGGCGCTGGCGGATGGGCCTTGCGTGCTGCGGAACGTGCTGTTCGCGGATGACACGGAGGTCATGCTTCAGAACCTGGAGAAGCTGGGGTTTGAGCCGAAGATCAGCCGCGACGGAGAAGTGGCGATCAGTGGGCGCGGCGGAAGTGTGCCGAATCACGGGGGGCATCTGGTCTGCGGCAATTCGGGGACGACGATCCGGTTCTTATCGGCGCTGGTTTCGCTGGGGCGCGGGATGTATCTGCTGGATGGGGTGGAGCGAATGCGCCAGCGGCCGATCGGCGCGCTGATGACGATGCTGAAGAATCTGGGGGTGCGGTTGAAGTACGTGGGGGAGGATGGTTATCCGCCGGTGGAGATCGTGGCGGATTCGCTTCCCGGCGGAATCGTGCGGTATGGCTCTGAAATGTCGAGCCAGTATCTCTCGGCGGTGCTGATGGTGGCGCCCTATGCGAAGCATGAGGTGACGGTTCATCTGGATGGGCCGCAGACGAGCTGGCCTTATGTGGCGATGACGATGCAGTTGATGGATACGTTCGGGGTGACGCCGGAACTGCATCGGCATCCCGACACGGGCGTGCCGAAGACAATTCATATTCCGCGGGAGAAGTATCGGGCGACCGACTACACGGTGGAGCCGGACTCGAGCAACGCCAGCTACTTCCTGGCGGCGGCGGCGCTGCACGAAGGTGCAAAGATCACGATAGAGGGGCTGGGGAAATCCAGTTTGCAGGGGGATGTGGGGTTTGCGGACGTGCTGCACCGGATGGGGGCGGGGCTGGTGTTTGGGAAAGACTTCATCACTGTGATGGGGGCCAAGACGCTGGAGGGGATCGAGGTAGACTTGTCGGATATGCCTGATGTGGCGCAGACGCTGGCGGTGGTGGCGCTGTTTGCCAATGGGGAAACTCGGATCCGCGGGCTGCATACGCTGCGGGTGAAGGAGACGGATCGGATCGCGGCGCTGGCGAATGAGCTGCGCAAGCTGGGGGCGGATGTGGATGAGGGTGAGGATGAGCTGACGATTGGGCCGCCGGAGAAGATCAAGGTCGCCGACATCGATACGTATGACGATCACCGGATGGCGATGAGTTTCGCGCTCGCGGGAACGCGGTCGGCGGGGGTTCGCATTCGCAACATCGAGTGCGTGAACAAGACGTATCCAAAGTTTTTTCAGGACCTTCAGAAGCTGTATTAAGCAGAAAGCCCACGGATGGCCCGTGGGCTTTCGCATGCAGTCGAATGGGCGGAACCGTTTAGGACTTCTTCTCTTCGGCTGCGGCGATGCTGGTGACGGTGATGGTGCCGTCTTCAGCCTTGGTGCCGGTGACGGTGGCTTCCGTCTTGTTCTCGTCCTTCTTGAGGTACTCTTCGACCTTGTCCTTGGAGTCGGCCGAGAGGTTGGTGAGCTTGCCTTCGCTCATGATGGCGTAGCCGCCGTCCTTGCCGCACTTGAGGGTGCAACCCTTCTTATGGGCAGCGGCCGACTTCTGGGCGTCATCCTTCTTGGCCTGCTCTTCGCCGCAATGCTGATCGATCAGAACGCCGGTGACTTTGACGTCCTTAGACGAGGCGTCGTCCTTCTTGTCTTCGGCGCGGGCGACGTAACCGAGACACAACACAGCCGCGAGGGCTGCAACGATTGAGAACCGCATAGCAATACTCCTTGTTCCCCCCACACGAGTTGATCCCTTGGCCGGAACAATACCGGAGGGACAGGAGAAACGACAAGGGGCTCCAAGGGATCGTTAGTCGCTAAACGGGGCGGCGACGGCGCCCATGACGAGGACGGAGAGGAGAAAGATGATCGCCCAGTGAATTGGAAGATACGCCGCCAGCAGGAGTTGCCGCGCAACAGAACATCGGGTTGCGCCTCGCATGAGCATGGGGGGAACGTACAACATCAGCAACGTAACCAGCGTGAGCGCGACGGTCAGCGAGACGCCGCTGACGTCGAACCAGGTATCCGGCCGGCCATTCCCATAAGCGGCGACAGCACCGATCCCGGCGGCTAAAGCGGTGCCCAGAGGCAGCAGCGCCAACGGCGCCACCGCATAATGATGCAGGGGCGCGAGGTCCATGGGATTGGCGGGCAGGCCTTTCCAGATAAAGGTCGGCAGATCGGTTGCGAGCCAGAGGAAGATCCAGAGCGCCAGCATGCCGCCGGCGAACGCGGCTAATCCCTGAACGAGGTCATGCCAGCCCACGGGGAAGCGCCCGATCGACGTGTAGAGGATGATCATTTCCACGACCACCAGTGTCACCAGCGCAAGCGTTGCGGCGATCAGGCACAGGCGAATGGTGAGACGGCGAAAGCCTTTCGCATCCTCAGCAGAGACTCGAATGGGGCGAGACATTTCGCGTCCGAACTTCAGCGGGTGCAGGATGATCATGAGGACCGTGCGGATGTAGGCCCAGAGGATGCCGTGCTGTTTGCGGAAGAGCCAGGGAATGCGGGCGAGGGGGAGTTCGCCTGAATCGAAGACGTGGCCGCATTCCGGGCAGCGGTCGCTCATCAGGCCGATCAGGCTGTAGCCGCAGGATTCGCAGCGAAGGTCGAACTCGTCGGGGACGGGTTGGGACGGATCGACAGCCGTCGCAGAAACTGCCGGAAAATCCTGCTGATTTGCTTCAGTCATGCCTTTGACATTGTTGGCATGTCCCCTACCTTTGACGAACTTATTCTGGAGTGCTGTATGGCGATTCGCGTGACGGTCTGGAATGAATTTCGGCATGAAAAGAAGAACCCGAAGGTGCACGAGATCTACCCGGAGGGGATGCATGTGCCGATCGCGAGTCACCTGAAAAAGAACAGTGCGCTGGAGGTACGGACCGCAACGCTGGATGAGCCGGAGCATGGTCTGACGGAAGAGGTGGTGAAGAGCACGGACGTTTTTGTGTGGTGGGGACACATGGCGCACAAGGAGGTGGCGGATGCGGTGGCCGAGCGCGTGCAGAAGCGTGTGCTTGCGGGGGCCGGTTTCGTGTGTCTTCACTCGGCGCACATGTCAAAGCCGTTCGTGAAGCTGATGGGCACCACGTGTGATCTGAAGTGGCGCGAGGAGCAGAACGAGCGGGAGATTTTGTGGGTGACGCGGCCGGGGCACCCGTGCGTGGAGGGGATCGAGGATCACTTCATGCTCCCGCGCGAGGAGATGTACGGGGAGTTTTTTGATATCCCTGAGCCGGAGCAGACGGTGCTGATCTCGAGCTTCGGCGGCGGCGAAGTGTTTCGATCGGGCTGCTGCTGGACCCGCGGGGCGGGCAAGGTGTTTTACTTTAGGCCGGGGCATGAAACGTTCCCGACGTATCACGACCGCAGCGTGCTGCGGGTGATCGAAAATGGGGTGAAATGGGCGGCGCCGACGCGGGAACCCCAAGCGGTGGCGTTTGGGAACCGTAAGCTTGGATGGATCGATCAGAAGTAGCCGAGGGACCTGATACTTACCGCTGGTCGGCAGCAGATGCCGCAATCGCTACGCCTTTTCAAGACTTTGCGTTTCATATTGCCGTATCTAATTACCTCTTGACGACCTACCGAGCGCATCGATAGATTCCCCGCCTCTCGTCAGACGGGAAGTTGTTCTTCGTTCTCAGCGGAACCCCACTTACATCTCAACAGGAGCAAGGAGCAATGGCCAAGGGTCTTTTGCGCTCGCGTCGTTTGAGCACCGTCTGCAAGGGAATGGTTTCTGGCGCTGTTGTCGCGGCTGCGATGAGCGCGGCGCCGAAGGTGGCGCTGGCGGATAAGGCATGGAACACGCTGGCGCTGGGCGGCGACTGGAGCATGCCGGGGAACTGGTTTGGGTCTCCAGGCGCGCCTCCGGGCGTGCCCGTGGCGGGGGAACATGTTTCGCTCGTGCAGTCAGATTCCCTAACCCGCAACGTCACCTACGACGCCGCGGCGAGCATTGCCGGCACCCTCGAAAGCCTGACCATCGAATGCCCCATCAATGGCACGATGCAACTGGTGCTCCCGACAACGGCGGGGACGCTGACGACAAAAGCTATGTTTGTCGGCAACACTGCGGTCGGGAATGTCTCCCACCAAGGCGGAACGCTGACGGCAACTGATTACTTGGTCGTCGGCGGTCCAGCGGTCTACGCGCAGTATTTCCTGACCGGTGGGACGCTCAACGCGGGCCAGTTGGTGCTCAGTGCGAGCAGCCAGGGGTACTTCTATCAATCCGGCGGCACTTTGAATGTGAACGCCACATCGATGTATCTCGGCAGCGGCGGCGTTAATACGCGCGGCACGTACAGCCTGAGCGGCACGGGAAGCCTCAACTTCACCGGAAATGGCTCGGTCTACGTTGGCTCATCCAGCATGGGTAGTTTTTATCAAGGTGGCGGCACCTTTACGATCGGGACGCCAACCAATGAGAAACCCTTGTACATTGGCACCGGGAGCACTTCCACCGGGTTCTATCTCCTGACCGGCACGGGAAACCTCACGGTCAACGGCGTGGAGCACATTGGTTATGGCGGGAACGGCACCGGAAACGGAGGGGCCTACGGCAGCTTCGCACAGACCGGCGGAACACACTTCACCGAAACGCTCTGGCTCGGCGAGAACGCGGGCGCTGCCGGTGATTACCGCTTGGCCGGCGGCACCCTTACCGCCGGCGCCATGGATGTGGGCATTGGAGGCTCGGCCAATGTGACCCAGACCGGCGGAAGCGTCATCAGCCCCAACACGATCGCGCTCGGGAAAAACGCCGGTGGTACCGGTAACTACTTCATCGGAAACGGCACCGTCTCCGCAGCGGGACTGAACGTGGGTGAGGCCGGGAACGGGCTCATGTTCCAGAGCGGCGGAACGATCACCGTAAGTCAGGCGCTGAGCGTGGCAGGTTCCGCCGGCGGATTCGGGAACTATGTCCTGGGTGCCGGCGGGAAGCTCGTGGTCAACGGCACGGAAACCGTCGGCAGCAACGGGACCGGCACGTTCAATTCCGCCGGCGCACACTCGGCGGTCTCGCTTGTGGTCGGCGCGACGAAGGGGAACGGCCTGGGGCAGTTCAACCTCACCAGTGGAACGCTCGCCGCCAGCTCGATCACGCTGAACAAGAGCGGTGAGTTCAACATGACCGGCGGCACCGTTTCCAACTTTGCCCAGAACGGCAGCGCCACCCTCACCAACACCGGCGGTACGTTCACATACTCGGGCGGCACCTTCAACGGCAAGATCGTGCACCGCGGCGGCTCGCTCATCCTGAACAAGGACTTCGTCGCGGGCAATGGCTTGTTGAACGAAAGCT
>DASVUC010000157.1:0-5720 GCA_036387255.1 Tepidisphaeraceae bacterium
ATCCACGCGCTCCGTACTGTCGCCCGTCAGCGAGTGCTTGGGCACAACAAAAGGCTCCACCCGCACAAATTTCAAGCCGGTCTTCAAGTCGCGGTTCCCCCGCACCGTCGCCACCGCCGGCGCATCGGGCGAGACCCGCCACGCGTCGTTCTCGTCAATGTCGCACCGCACGTGCAGCACATCCGTATTGCCCAGCAGCATCAGCGGCTGCTGAAGCATTCCCGCCGGCGCGAATTCACCCACCCGGATCTTCACCTGGAGAATCTGCCCATCCACCGGCGCCCGCACCAGCCGACGATCGATCTCCGTTTGCGCCGCCTGCGTCTGCGCACTGGACGAAATCACGTCCGCCTTCGCCTGCTCGAGCTTCGCCGCCTGGATCGCCACCGCAAACTTCCGCCGATCCAGCTCGTCCTTGCTCACCGCGCGCACATCCTGCACGGTCTTCCACATCTCAAACTGGTTCTTCACATCCGCCAGCGATTCGGAATCCGTCTGCACCCGCGCCTCGGCGCTCTTGGCCGATGCCTTGCGCACTTCAAGCTCAGCGCGCAGGTCGCGGTCGTCCAGGCGGAACAGCGGCGCACCCGCCTTCACGCGGTCTCCCACCTTCACGAACACTTCCATCACCAGCCCCGGCACCGGTGTGCCCACGGCAATGTTCTCCGTGCTCGCTTCGATGATCCCCGCGCCGGCAACCGTGTGCCCGTAAGGCGATTCCGACGGCATCGCCATTGGGTTCGCCGGCGGCGGCTCCTTCTGGCTCGCCAGCACCGTGTACACCGCGAAGAGCACGCCCGCTCCCGCCAGCAGCGGAATGAGCACTTTGCTAATCATGATCCAGCTCCCTGAGCATGCGCACCAGTCAGCATCGCCGCCGACTTCAGGTCCGAAAGCTCGTCTTCCCCCTCCATGAACTTCACAATCCGCCCGTCGTCCATCTTCGCGATCCGGTCCGCGAATGAGAAAATCCGCGCATCGTGCGTCACGATGATCAGCGCACGGTCCTGTTTCAGCGCCACATCCTTCAGCATCTCCATCACCCGATGCCCCGTCTCGTGATCCAGCGCGCTGGTCGGCTCATCGCACACGATCAGCTTCGGGTCGTGCACCAGCGACCGCGCAATCGCCACCCGCTGCTGCTGCCCCCCCGACAGTTCGCTCGGCAGCGACTTGTCGCGATCCCCAAGCCCCACCTGATCCAGCAGCTCATTCGCCTTAACCAGCGCCTTTGACCGCGAGACGCCATTGATCAGCATCGGCACCGCGACGTTCTCCGCCGTCGTCAGCGTCGGCAACAGATTAAAACTCTGAAACACGAACCCGATCGTCTCCCCCCGCCGCTTCGTCCGCTCGCGCGAGCGCATCGCCTGGAAATTCATCCCAAACACTCGGCACTCCCCCTCATCATGATCCAGGATCCCCGCCAGCACCGAAATCAAGGTCGTCTTCCCGCAACCGCTCGGCCCCACCAGCATCATCAGTTCCCCCGCGCTCACCTCCAGGTCGATCCCGCGCAGCGCCGTCACCCGGTTTCCGTTAGACCCGTACGTCTTGGTCACGCCCCGGCAATACACCGCGAGATTGTCATTGGTCGCATGCATGCTAACTCTTAAAAACAATCGCCGGCTCCAGCCGAACCACGCGCACCATCCCCAGCACACCCGCCACCAGGCAGCACGCCAGGACCGCGATCCCGCCAACCACCGGAATCTGCCAGTCCATATGAAACGCCAGCCCCGCCTTGTGAAACGACATCCCCGTCAGGCTCGCCGCCCCCAGCCCGATCCCATAGCCAATCAAACCCACCAGCACCACCTGAATGCACATCATCCGCATCACGGTGCCGTTGCTCGCCCCCATCGCCTTGAGCGTTCCAAACAGTTTGAGGTTATCCAGAACGAAGGTGTAGAACGTCTGCCCCGCCACCAGCAAACCGATCACGAACCCCAGGATGATCGTGATGCCGAAGTTAATCAAAATCCCCGTCCGGCTCAGCAGCTCGCGCGTGCTCTGCTTGTCAAACTCACGATTGGTCAGCACCGCCAGCCCCGTTTTCTCGCGGATGCGCTGCTGAACCGCCTGAATATCCGCCCCATCCTGCACTTTCACCAACACATACATCAGCACCCGCCGCATCTTCGGCGCCCACGCCACCGCACGGGAGTACGTCGTATAGATCACCGGATCCCAAAAGAACTCGCGGCTTGCCCGATACGTCCCGGCAACGATCGCATCATTGTCGTTGATGCTGATTCGGTCGCCTACGCGCAGCGGCCGGCTCTCCCCGCGCTTCAGCCGCAGCGTGTCCTTCGCTTGCGCTTCATTGATGAACACCGCCCGATCCGCCCGCAAATCCGAAAGCTGCCCCGATGTAATCTCCGGCGGCCCGCCCGCCAGCGTCGCATCATCCAGCCCCACAACCCGGCTCAGCACCATCGTCCCATCCGGCAGCCGAACGCGCAGATAATTCTTGTACATCGGCACCGCCCACTTCACCCCATCAATCCCTCGCACCCGCTGAAGCGCCGTGTCGCTCATCGGCTTAAAATCATTCTCAAACTCCACCTGGTCATCCATCACCCAAAGGTCCGCCACCGCCGTATCCCGAATCCATGCCCCGATCTGCAACGCAAACCCATTGAAGATCGACGCCTGCTGAGTGATCAAAAGCGCCGCAAACGAAATCCCCGCCACCAGCGCGATGTACTTCAGCTTGTCCCCCATCAGCATCTTCAGCGCAACGAAGTTCACAGCATTGCCCCCTTCTCGCCGAGCCCCTGATACACCCGCTCGATCTCCTCCGGGTCACGCAGCATCCCGCGCATCGTCGCCGTGATCGCCACCCGCAGCCACTTGTCGATCGGCGTCAGCTCCACCCACGGATCCTTCTGTTTCGCCACGTGAATCGACGCCACCCCATGCACCACGCCCCAGAGCACCTGCGTGATCATCTCCGGATCCGAATACTCATCCCGAAACCTCCCCGCCTCGATCGCCCGCGTCACGTTCATCTTGAACGCCGCGTACCCGCTCGCGGACGGATCCGCCTTCTTCCGCTTGTCCGCCTCCGTCATCTCCGCCGGATGCGCGTTAGGCGTCATGAACATCACCCGGAAATGGCTCGGATATTCCGTCGCAAACACGACGTACGAGATCCCCGACACCACAATCGCCTCCACCGGATCCGTCACCCCCGCCATCCGCTCCAGCAGCCGGCAATGCAGCCCGTCGAAGTCCCGCTCACACATCGCGTGCAGCAGCGCCTCTTTGTCCGCAAAGTGCTGGTAGATCGCCGTCGGCGAATACTCGATGCGCTCCGCGATCTTCCGCATCGAAACCGCGTCCACCCCCTGCTCGAGGATCAACTGCCGGGCCGCATCCAGGATCTTCGTCCGAAGATCGTCCCGCTCGCGCTCCCGCCGTTCCTTGCTGCCCATAACGCCGGAACGATAGTTAACAGCGTTATGTGTGTCAACAGTGTTATCCTATGCACCGATGTACATCTGCGATAAGCGCTGGGAGATCCTCAACTTGTAACGAGCATCGTGAAAGAAAGCGGCGGCAACTTCACCCGCACCCGCCCATCCTTCACCACCGGCACCCCCATCGCCTTGGGCACCACCACGTCCGGCCGATCAAAGCTGTTTGCCGCCTTTGGATTCATTCCCCACATCTGCTGCGCCTCGGTCACCCGCGTCGGCGCCTTCCCCTCCCACGCGATCTCCACTTCCAGTGATTGATCCATTTGCCGATGCACCAGGAACACCGCCCCCCCGCCGCTCGTCGGGTCCTGCGTCACCGCGACATCCAACACCGGCGCTTCCCCAAACCGCTTCGTCTCATACACCGGCGCCTTCACCCGCGCCCGCAGCGACCGCCCCGCACAATGATTCGCATACATCACGAACGGAAAAAAGGTCGACTGCTTCAGCACCTTCTCCCGCGTCGTCAGTAGCGGCGAAATCACATTCACGATCTGCGCGATGCACGCAATCGTCACCACATCGCAATTCCGCAGCAGCACATTCAGCCATTGCGCCACCACCAGCGCATCCTCGAGGTTGTACACCTCTTCACAAAGATGCGGCGCTTCCTGCCACTGGCCATTCCCGTTCCGGTCCTTGTACCAGACGTTCCATTCATCCCAGCACAACTGCACATCATGCTTGCTCTTCAGCTTCTGCTTCACCTCTGCCAAAACGGTTCGAAGCTGCGTCAACTGCCCCTCCAGCTGATTGGCATAAGCCAGAAATGAAGGCGTGTCGTTTTCCCAGTTCGTCGCGTAATTGTGCAGCGAAAGGTAATCCGTCTGCTCCCAGCAATGCGTCAGCGCCGTCCGATCCCACTCCGGAAATGTCCGCATAAACGGACCCGATGACCCGCACAAGATCGTCTTGATCCGCGGATCATGCCACTTCATGATCTTGGCCGCCTCGCGCGCCTTCTTCGCGTAATCCTCCGCCGACAGCGCCCCGATCTGCCAAGGCCCATCCATCTCATTTCCCAAACACCAATACTTGATCTCATGCGGCTTGGGAAACCCGTGCATCATCCGCAAATCCGCAAACTCCGTCCCCATCGGCGCGTTGCAGTACTCCACCAGCGCCGACACTTCATTCAGCGAACCCGTCCCCAAATTCACCGCCATCATCGGCTCAGCCTTCAGCTCCCGACAAAACTCCACAAACTCGTTCGTCCCAAATTGGTTCGTCTCGATCGACTGCCAGGCCAGTTCCCGCCGCCGCGGCCGATGCTCCCTCGGCCCCACCCCGTCCCGCCAGTTGTATCCGCTCACGAAGTTCCCGCCCGGATACCGCAGGATCGTCAGCTTCATTTCCCGAAGCGCCGCCAGCACGTCCGTCCGAAACCCGCGCGCATCGCTCAACTCTGCATCTGGATCATAAATTCCCCCGTAAATGCACCGTCCCAGGTGCTCCGCGAACCCGCCAAACAGCAGCGGCGAAACCTCGCCGATCACGTCGTCCGTATTGATCTGCACCAGCGCCGGGCGTTCATTCATCGCCTGATTATTCTGATGCGCAAGCACAACCCGTCAACAAGCAAACTGTCGATTCCCCACCCCAGCCGGTATCTTCACCTCCGATGCCTCCACTCTCCCTCGACGAGATTCTCAAGACCGCTCACAACATGATCGGTTCCGGCCGCCTCGCCGACGCCGCCTCGATCTGTCAGCAAGTCCTCGGCCACAAGCCCGATGTCGCCCCCGCGCATTATCTCCTCGCCATCGTCCACCTGCGCGCAAACGACTTGCCCCAAGCCATCGCTCACGCGCAACAAGCGATTAACCTCGTCCCGGATTACGCCGCCGCCCACGCTGCCCTCGGTGAAGCCCTGAGACTCTCGAACCAGAGGGAGCAAGCCGCCCACCACCTCGCCCGCGCCATCGAGCTCGACCCCAGCCTCCCCGATGCCCAGCGCAGCATGGGCATCATCCTCGCCCTCGGGCGCAAGCTCGACGAATCGCTCGCCTATTTCCAGAAAGTCACCCAGCTCACCCCCAACGACGCCAGCGCCTACAACAACCTCGCCAACACGTATCTCGCGATGAAGCGCTTCGCCGAGGCCGAGGACAACTACCGCCGCGCCCTCGCGCTGCGGCCGAACTTTGTGGAAGCCGTCAGCAATCTCGCCGTCGCTCTCGCCGAGCAGCTCAAGTTCGCCGCCGCCGAAGAGCTCTACCGCAGCGCCATCGCGAT
>DASVUC010000158.1:0-4272 GCA_036387255.1 Tepidisphaeraceae bacterium
CCGGGGAAATGCGTCCTCCGCGTTGTTGATCATTGTGATTGCATCAGCGATCTGACATCGCTGCTGGATGAACGACGCTGGCGACCCGAGATGCATCGCGTCGCGACAGGCTGCAACAGGGATGAGAGGGGATGTTTATATTTTGAAGAAGGGTTCCGCTCCGGCCACGGCGCCTGGCGCCCTTGGCCGCCCGCCGGTGGGGCGGTGGACTTGCGCGCGACTTCCCGATAGTTTGTTCTGAGCCTGATCGGGGCTCTGATGTTGAGAAAGGAGATTTCGCATGCCCAAGCCACGGCGCCGCCGCAAAGTCGGCAGCAAGAAACGCAAGGCGCGACGCGACCGTCGTAAGCGCTAAACGAAACAAAGAGGGTTCAGGTGATGAGCATTTCCGCCTGGACCCTCTTTTTTGCGCTAGAGCAATGCGCGCTCGCATGTCGTGCACGGTGGTGACTTGGTCAGCGTGTCATCCGGAGCGGTACTCCCGCGAAGGATCTGGACCTGTAGACGATTGGTGCCAGATGCTTCGGGGTACCTCAGCATGACATCATTGCTGTTATCGAGTTAGTCTTTCTGCTTTGTGGCGCCGAGTTCTTTGGAGATTTCGCTTTCCAGCTCATCGAGCTTCGACAGCTCGGCCTTTTCGCTGGCGACCAGCTCGGTGTTGATCATGCGGTCGATCTCGTCATCGGTGACGGCGTCTTCTCGGGCGCTGACCGTTGAGCCGCTCGCGGCGGCGTCTTCCATCGAATCGAGGAAGACCTCCATGCGCTGCTCCATGCTGCCGGCCTGAGCGACCGCTTTTTCCCACTGCGCCTGGGTCTGGGTCAGGTCCATCTCGCCGAAGATCTGGCCGATCTCGCGGGCCATGAGGTTCATGGATTCGGCGAAGTCCTGGCTGGCGCGGGCCTGCTGCTGGATGAGCATCGCGTTCTTCATCGCGAGCAACTGGCGCTCCAGCATCTTCTTCACCGCGGCGGTTTTCTTCAGCGCATTGCGGATGAAAACGTACTGGCCGTTGTCGCCGATCTGCCTGGCGTGGCGGGCGTTCTTGATGAAGTCCTCGGTGAACTTCTCCTGCTGGCGGATGGAGCGCTCGATGGCGCGCATGCCGCCCTTAATCTTCATTTCCCGCTCGATGCGGCGTTCGTCTTTGCTTTTGAACAAGCCCATGATGTCTCCAGGAACGCTTCACACACTGTAGCCGTTTCGTTGAAACCCTACGGAAGAGTGAGCCGGTACACGTGCACGTCGAACGGCTCGTAACGATCCGCCCACTTCTTCCGCGCCGTGTCCAGCGTGCGGTGCGGACGATTGTCGAAGCGCGGCTCAACGGTCTTGAGCGCGTTAGGAAAGTCGAAGGTGACATCCAACGCCGCATCGTCCGTATTCACCGTCAGCAGCTCGTATCCGCCCGCGGGATCATGCTTCAGCAGACAGCGCAGGGGCGTCTTTGTCACTGTGCTTTCACCCTTGACGGCGACCTTGTACGGCACATCCGCGCCGGCAGTCGGTGAGAGAATCGACGGAGACAATGCCCGCAATTCGGTGTTGATCTGCCTGGTCATCTCCCAGAGCGCCTTGCTCTGGACCAGATCAGCCGGCGTGGCAATGGCGGCTTCACCGCTGGCGTACTGCGCCTTTGGCTGCGGATTGAAGCCGATGCATCCCGCGCGGCGCGACTCGTGCGAATCGAGGATGAAGTACGCGATGCCGGTTGCGCCGCTGGTGACGGCGGTATACACCTGCGCCCGCAACTGCATCGGCGTCGGCATACGAAACGCCCACTGCGCATCGTTGGGAGATGAAAATGCGCCGACGATCGTCCAGACCGGCTTCTTCCCGCCATTACTCGAAACCGCCAGTGAGACCATCTGCGGAATGCCGGTCGGATCCTGCGCGAGCGAGCGCGTGCGATGTTGTCGATCGACGAGCGGATAATTGTCCTGACAGGAGATGTCGCCGGCGGTGTTCCACTTCAGCCACCACTGCTTAAACTTCGGGGGATCAGGAAAGATTGCGGGAGGATCGTTGATGAACACGGGCAGGCCGGGCATCGATTCGTTCACCTGCTTTTTGTAGGTGGTGAAGGTGCCGAAGTACTCGTCCATGTCGAAATCAGGGATGTTCAGCTTTCCGGTGGGCTCGTCGGTCCACATGTTGCCGAGCAGGTTCGGGTGGGATTTCAGCTTTTTCTGCCGCGCGGCGTCCATCGCGCCCATGTACACCAGTTGGATGTCCGCCTGCTCCGCGAGCGGAATTGCCGCGTCGTCCCAGTTGAGCGGCCAGATGGTGTTGAAGCCGGCGTCGGTCATCTCCTTGAAATCCGGGTAAGGCCCTCCTGCCCCGTTCGGAAGAACGTGGCCCCAGCTTCCGATCATGAAGAAGGATTGCTTCGGATCGTACTTCAGCAGCACGTGGCCGTGCTTGTCGGTGTGGGGCACGTGCTCGCGGTGCACCGTTTCGATCGCGGCGGCGGGATCCTCCTTCGCCAGCGCGAAGGATGACATGAGCGCGGCGAAGATGAGCACGCGCTGGAACCGGCTGAAAATTCTTGCAACGAGAACCAGCGGCGCAATGGCGATCCACATCACCCACTCTGCCGCGTTCTTCCGATGACGCGCTTCACCCATGGGAATCATTTCTTCCGTCCGACCCGCCCTGGCCAAGGCATCATCAACGCCGCGACGGTGGCGCCGATCGACAGCCACAATATTCCGTTGTTTCGGTACGCGTCGTAATGGCTCGTCCACATGTCGACGCTGCCGTACGCGACCATTCCAATCGCGACTGCGAAAAAAGTTTGCCGGATCGTCGGCGGCCAGTCGATGGGAGGCTTGGCGCCGGCGCGGCGCGGCGCATATTCCAGCGGAAGCACTTCCTTGCGCTGGCCGGCGACGGCGCGATCGAGTTCCTCCGTCAGCGGATTAGGCATTTACAACTCCTTCTCCATATCGCCCCCGTTCCGCTGGCGGATGGCTTTGTCGGCCTGCTCGAAGGCGTCATCCTGCTTGATCGCGCCACGGTCCATCTGGTTCCAAATGCTCATCAGCTCCTGGCCCGCCTGCGTCAGCCCGATATTCTCCATCGCTGACTTGTCGCTCTCTGCGCCGAGATCCAGGATCGAGTTGAGGCGCTCCTGGTACATGTCCTGGCCGACGTTGTCGTCCTCGATCAACTGGCTGATCCTGGCGACGTCTTTGTCGGTGAGATTGAGCCGGCCGAGCGCCCGGCCTTTCTCGTTGTTCTCCTTCACCATGCGCAGGCGGCTGACCGTGAGCAGTTCCTTCGACCGCAGGTTCAGCTCGCGGGCGGCCATGAGCTGCTCCTGCGTCTTGAGCTCGAAATCCTGGGCCAGCGCCTTGCGCAACTCGGGCGACTTCTGGGCGGCGCCCTGCTGGAAGATCTTCTGCTTGGCGCCGGCGATCTGCTCGATCTTCTTGAACAGGCGGTCGCGCTGCTTAGTCAGCAGGATTTCTTCCCGCCGAAGCTCTTGGCGCGATAGCTCGCTGAGCGTCTTGTTGCGTCCGAAGATTTTGTCGATCAGTGCCATGCGAAGTTGCTCTCACACTCAGTTGAACCAGACGGCGAAGCCGAAGAACGACTCGCGGCCAAAGGCCCGCCAGATCTCCTGCCAGGCCTTCTGGTCCGTGATCTGCCCTTCCTGGAGGTACGGCGCCACCGCCGATCCCTGGATCCACAGCACCAGGTCCAGTTTGTCTGGTGGTTGCATGAAGAACTTGTTGATGTTGATCCCGCGTGTTTCATTCCCGCGCCAGAACGGCGCCAGCGACTTGCCGGCGAGCAACGATTCAAACACGTCGAGAAACTGGTGCCAACGCGCCACCATCTCGTCGGTCACCCGAACTTGAGTGACAACGCTTGCCTGCTTCGGATTCGGGATCCACTCATGATCATCATCGGTCTCGGCCAGATACAGTTTCCACGACTCTCGGCTTAGTTGGACCATCGTCTGCAAGTGCTTCAGAGCCGACTGCATTCGCGCCGGCTCCTTGAGCGGACACCGAATCAGGTGAACGAACGCGATGATGTCCGCGATATCGGCGCCGAATCCATAATCCATGACCCGCCTGCCCTCGTTGAGGAAGGGGTAAGGCGTCTCGACCTTGCGGAAGAACAAGTGCGCCGTCGCGTCGAAGAGTTCTCTTTCGTCGTACGCGATGGCGATGTCATTCAGCGCCATCAGCAGATGGCAGTAGCCCCGCAGCCAGCGAGCGTCGCCGGCGTCGAAGGCAATGACAAAGTCGCTGGCAT
>DASVUC010000159.1:0-11411 GCA_036387255.1 Tepidisphaeraceae bacterium
AAAATGCCCCAGGTGGGATTCGAACCCACACGACCGTTACCGGTCAGGGGATTTTAAGTCCCCAGCGTCTGCCGTTCCGCCACAGGGGCTGTGGGGTTACTGATCTTCACCATGAGGATAGGCGAGGTCAAACGGTGTTGATGCGGGTGAGGATGGTGTCGATCAGTTGGCCGTTGCGGGTGATGGCGCGGAACTCGACGCAGGCGACGAGGGCGTTGATGAGCAGCGTGGAGAGGGCGAGCCACAGGTGCCAGTCGCGCGGGGTGCCGTAGTTGTCGTGGGCGGCTCCGAGGATCGCGGTTACGAAGACGATGAACATCGCAATCAGCGCAGCGGGGAAGGCTTGGGCGCGGAAGGATCGGGTGGGACTGGCGAGCGACTCGTCCAGCTTCTTCACGGAAACAGCGTGCTGCACCCATTTAGCAGTGGCGATGAAATAGGTGAATACGACGCAGTGCATGGCGACGCAGACGAAAGTCGCGAGGACGCCGGTGAGGAGGTGGACGCTTTTGAGCGACGGGTGGCTGCGCGTGAGGTAGCCGATGGTGATGGCGGCGATGAGGGACAGGAGATTGACGGCGGTGATGCCGAGGAAGAGGGGGATCACGAGAGCAGATGCTACGAGGGCGCGAGGATTTCCGCGAGACGGAGGTCGAGCGGCGTGGTGATCTTGAGATTCCGCTCCTCGCCGGCGACGAGGTAGACGGGCTTTCCGACCAGCTCGAGCAGCTGAACGTCATCGGTCACCTCCGCGAGCGGCAGCGGGCAGCGGTCGTAGGCGTCCAGCAGGTCGCGCGTGCGCATGATCTGGGGTGTCTGCATGGCCCAGAGGTTTTGGCGGGGGACCGTCTGCTGCACCTTAGCGGGAAGGGGGCCGCTGGCTTGCTTGATGGTGAGCGCGACAGGCAGCGCGGGAGCGGCTGCGCCGTGCGCTTCGGCGGCGGCGAGGGTGGTGTCGATGAGCTGCTGGGAAACGAGCGGGCGGGCAGCATCGTGCACGGCCACCCACTGAACTTCCCGTCGCACGTCCTGGAGACCTCTGAGGACGCTCTCGGCCCGAGATTCGCCGCCGGATGGCGTCTGGATTCGCGCGTCGCGCAGGGGGGACAGCTCATCAATCATGGCGGGATCGCGCGTCGGGACGATCACCTGCGCGCAGTCCTTGCGAGCGAGGAATGCTTGAACGCTTCTCCGCAGAATCGTGATGTGCTGGAGCGGGTAGAGAAGCTTGTTTCGCTCCCCGCCGAAGCGGACGGCTTTTCCGCCGGCGGGGAGGATGACGGCAAAATCGGGCATGCGGGAATCAGGCGGGGCGGGGCGTGGGTTTGGGGCCGGGAAGCGCTGCGGCGGCGGGGGGTTCGGGCGGGTGCTCGTCGGCGGCGGTGACTCGACCAAAAATCATTTTGCCGGCGCTGGTTTGGCGCGTGTTGGTGACGAGGAATTCGACTTCGCGATTGACGGATGATCGCGCGCCTTCGACGACGACCATGGTTCCGTCGTCGAGATAGCCGACGCCTTGGCCGGCGTCTTCGCCCGGCTTGACGATGCGGACCTTCATCTTCTCGCCGGGGAGGACGGTGGGCTTCATGGCGTTGGCGAGATCGTTAAGGTTGATCACGTCAACGCCGCGAAGCTGCGCCACCTTGTTGAGGTTCATGTCGTTGGTGAGCAGGCGGGCGCTCAGCTCTGTTGAGAGGGCGATGAGCTTTTGATCGACACCTTTTTCGGCGGCGACGCGCGCCGAAGCGTCGTAGAGGGCGACGTCGACCTTTTCCGTGCTGCGCAGCTTTCGGAGCACGTCGAGGCCTCGGCTGCCGCGGTTGCGTTTGAGCTTGTCGCCGCTGTCGGCGATGAGCTGAAGCTCGTCAATAACGAACTGCGGGACGACGATCTGGCTCTCGATGATGCCGGTGTTGACGACATCGACGATGCGGCCGTCAATCAAGACGCTGGTGTCGACGAGGATGGGGCGGGCGCCCTTGGTGGCCTTGGTGAACTCGACGTAGGGGATGATGAAGCGGAAGTCGTCTTTGGTTTGAAGGATGAAGCTGATGGAGAGATAGCAGCAGGCGACGGAGACCATCGTGTTGATGTACTCGATGAGGCGCTCTTTGTAGCCGGTGGCGTATTGCTCGACGAGCAGACGGACGACGAAGCCGAGGACATAAGCGAAGATGAGGCCGACAATCAGGCCGAAGAAGGTGCCGGAGAAGATGGCAAGCTTCTGGCGCGGGGCGAGGATGTCGGCGCAGACGATGAAGACGGCGAGCGTGATGCCGATGGCGGGAAGGAGCCAGTCGTAGACGCCGGTGGTGTTGAGGGGGGTAGGATCGCGGAAGACAAAGAAAAATCCCACGGCCGCCATCAAGAGGACGAACAGTGCCCGCAGGATACTTAGGACCATGGGACGCCTTGGGAATGGGGCCGGCGAACAACATTAAGAGTTTAAGGCGGCGTTGGTGGAGAATCTAGCTATTTGCGGGCGAGATAGAGCAGGACGAAGAGACCGGCGACAATGCGGTAGATGGCAAAGGGGACGAAGCCTCGGCGGCGGACCCAGTTCATGAACCAGGCAACGACGCCCCAGGCGACGAAGAAGCTGGTGGCGAAGCCGATGGCGAGGACGATCCACTCGTGGGCGGTCATGTGTCCGGGGGAGAAGGGATCGGCGGGGGCATTGTGGCTGGGGAGGATCGCTTTCTTAAGCGCGAAGAGCGTGGCGGCGGCCATGGTGGGCATGGAGAGGAAGAAGGAGAACTCGAGCGCGGCGGCGCGCGACATTCCGGCGGTTTGGCCGCCGGCGATGGTGGCCATGGACCGGCTGGTGCCGGGGAAGACGGCGGCGAGGATCTGGATGGCGCCGATCCAGATCGCCTGCGGGATCGTCATTTCCTCCATGTGGTGGGTCGCATATCGCTTGAACATTGCATCGACGGCCCACATGACCGCGCCGCCGATGACGAGTGCGCCACCGATGACGCGGAAGTTGTCGAGGTTCTCGCCGATCTTCCTGGACAGGAGGGCGGCAGGAATGGCGGTGACGAAGAAGGCGAGCATCACCAGCGTAAGCGGGTGGTTGAAGATGTTGCGGTCGCCGCGCTCGCCTTTGGGGAATGTGCGGAGGAACTTGATGATGCGCCTGCGGAAGTAGACGGGCAGGCAGAGGACCGCGCCGAGCTGGATGACGATGGTGTACATCTTCCAGTAGCCGCTCTCGAGGTTCATGTGGAGCAGGCTTTCGGCGATGCGGAGGTGCGCGGTGGAGCTGACAGGAAGGAACTCGGTGATGCCTTCGATGACGCCGAGGAGGAGCGAGAGGAGGTACTCGTTCAAGCGGGCCTTTCGCTGGGCTGTTGGAAGAGGGAGACGGCGCGGCGGACGTAGGCGATGCCGCTGTAGAGCGTGATGATGACGGTGCCCCAGACGCCGAAATCGCGGAAGGCGCGGGCGGGAAATTCATAACCGTGCTTGTCGAGCCAGGGGAGGAACGTGACGTAGATGAGGATGACGAGGATGGTGCCGGACTGGAAGCCCATTTTGAACTTGCCGGCCCAGACAGCTCCGAAGCTTTGGCCTGCTCCTTCGGAGAGACCGCGCAGGGTGGTGACGAGCAGCTCGCGCGCGAGGAGGATGATTACCATGCCGGGCGTGACGCCGGTGAGTGTTTTCACGACCATGTGATGACCGGGGTTGACGGATTCGGGAACGATGAAGTTTTTGCCGGCGAAGAAGATGAAGCTGCCGAGCACGAGGATTTTATCAGCGAAGGGATCAACGACCCGTCCGAAGGCGCCTTCGACGTGCCACTTGCGGGCAAGGTAGCCGTCGAGGTAATCGGTGACGAGGGCGCTGATGTAGATGATGAAGGCGCTGCTGAGGAGGAAGGGGTCGCCGCGGCCTTCATATTGGTAGAAGGAGAGCAGGACGAAGAATGCGGCGGCGAGGAGCAGGCGCAGGGTGGTGAGGATGTTGGGAACGTGGCGCCACATCGGGGCGGGATTGTAGGGGAAAGCTTGCGGGGACAAAACGGGCGCGGGGTGTTGGCGAAGGGGAAGCGGTTGCTGCTCGACGAAGAGCCCTCACCCTGCCCTCCCGGATTACCGGGGGAGGGTGAAGAGGGAGAAGACGCGAGACTCATCCCTGAGCGATCCGCCGTACGGGAGAGGGTGAAGAAGCAAGCGCTGTCGCGACGAGGGGTATTTGATGTTTGGAGTGGGCGGGCTTAGTGTTTTGGGCGATGACGCCGGACACGCCGTTTCAGTTGATTCAGATTGTTTTTTGGCTCGCGCTGTCGACGTGGTTTGGGGCGGTGATGTTTATCGCGGTGTCGGCGCCGGTGATTTTTCGCACGGTGCGGGAGAACAACCCGGTGCTGACGAACGTGCTCAGCGTGAACCTGGAGGGGCAGCACGCGACGCTGCTGGCGGGGTCGATCGTAGGGAACTTGCTGGCACGCCTGGCGAAGCTGCAACTGGCGTGCGGGGGCGTCGTGCTGGTGATGAGTATCCTGCACCTGTTCTTCGCCGACATGACCGGGCGAAATCGGTGGGTGACGATCTTTCGGATCGTGGCGTGCGTCGCGGCGGCGGGTGTGGTGGCGTATGACCGGTACGTGATCTGGCCGCGGATCGTGAAGAGCCGGGACGAGTATGTGGATCACGCGGATGAGCCGGAGGTGGCGAACCCGGCGAAGGATCGGTTTGACGCGGATCATCGCCAGAGCATGACGCTGATCCTGGTGACGATCGGATTGCTCCTGCTGCTGATCATGTACAGCGCAAACGTGCAGCCGGCGCCGGCAGCGGGTACGTCGACCGTGGCGGCGGGGGGGACATGATGGCGAAGGTGGCGGGTAAGAAGGTTGAAGAGCGGCGGGCGCGCGTGGGCAAGGTGCTGCCGATCCTGAAGCAGATGTATCCAAGCGCGCATTGCAGCCTGGATCATAAGAATGCGCTGGAGCTTTTGGTGGCGACGATCCTGTCGGCGCAGTGCACGGACGAGCGGGTGAACATTGTCACCAAGTCGCTGTTCAAGAAGTATCGCAGCGCGGGAGATTACGCCAAGGCGCCGCAGGAGGAGCTGGAGAAGGATATCCAGTCGACGGGATTTTTCCGCAACAAGGCCAAGAGCCTGCGCGGGATGGGGCAGGCGCTGGTGGAAACGCACGCGGGGAAGGTGCCGGCGACGATGGATGATTTGACGCACCTGCCAGGCGTGGGGCGGAAGACGGCCAACGTCGTGCTGGGAAATGCGTTTGGGGAGAACGTCGGCGTGGTCGTGGACACGCACGTGGCGCGGCTGAGCAATCGCCTGGCTTTCACGAAGCATGCGGATCCGGTGAAGATCGAGCAGGACCTGATGGCGATCGTGCCGCGGGAGGATTGGACGCTCTGGTCGCACCTGCTGATCTACCATGGGCGGGAGATCTGCAAGGCGAGGAATCCGGAGTGCGAGCGCTGTCCGCTGCTGAGTGACTGTCCGGCGGGGCAGTTGTTTATCAGGGGAAAGCGCCGGCGGCGCGGAAGAAGAAGGATTGATGCTTCTTACAGCGGGATGATGGATCCGGAGCCTAGGTTGGAATCGATGGCGAGGTAATCGTCGGGGGTGACGGCGCCGTCAAAGTTGAAGTCTCCGAAGGTGAAGCCGGCGCCGACGGGAGATGTATTGCCTAGGTTGGAATCGATGGCGATGTAATCATCAGGTGAGACGGTGCCGTTCAGGTCGGAGTCGCCGAAGTAGGTGTACTTGCCGAAGACGGCGTTGGGCGGGACGGCGTTGCCGGAACCGATGGGCCATTCGGTGGCGGACCAGAACGCGCTGTCGACGAGGGAAAGGATCGTGTTGCCGGCTTGCTGACCTGTTGATGAAACGATTCCATTTTTACCGGCGGTGGGGGAATCGGCGTAGCCTTGCAGGACCCACTGCTGAAGCAACTCGAATGGCGTTGCGCCGGTGTATTCGACGATGATGTCGTTGTCGTTCAGGTCGAGCGCGGCGGTGGGGGCGATAGCGAGGCCGGCGGTTTGGAGGAAGCGGTTGCCGTTAGCGCCCAGGGTTACTGATGCGCCGGCGAGGAGGTTCATCGCGGCAAGGTGCTGGCTGGCGCCGAAGGTGACGGTGGCGGCGGTGACGTTGAGGGTGAGGTTTGAAGACGCGTCGCGGAGATCGGTATTGAAGGTGAACGCGCCGCCGTTGAGGCTCAGCGTGTCGTTGCCCGTTGCGCCATTGAAGACAATGGCCGTGGTGAGCGGGCCGGTGATGGACATGGAGTCGTTGCCGCTGCCGGCGTTGAAGGTGAGGGCGGCAACTCTGCTTTGGGCGATCGAGTAGACCACGGGCATGGAACCGTTCAGCGTCGACGTGACTTGGATGCGGGAGGGATCGGAAGGATCGGCGGCGACGAGATAGACGTCGGAGAAGCTTGTCCCCGTGAAGATGGTGGGGAAGCTGCCGAGGCTCGGTCCGGTATTGGTGGAGCCACCGGTGACGGTGACGCCGTGGGAGCCGGCGTCGGTGGCGAGGGCGTTCGCGGGGGTCACTTGACGGACGTTGTATGTGCCGGGCGCGACGGTGAAGGAGTACGAGCCGTCGGAGAGCGTCGCTGTTGACGTTTCGCCGGTATCAAGTGAGCTGTTGTTGTTGGTGTCGAGGAAGACGGTGACGCCGGAGAGAGCGAGTTCGCCAGCGTCGCGGACGGCGTCGGAATCGCGATCTTCGAAGGCGACGCCGGAGATCGTGCCGACAGGCACGATGGAAGCGAGTGCGACATCAGCTCGGATCAGGCCATACCCGCTGGCCCAGTCGAACCCGGTGTCAAAGCCCGCGGTGCTTGCGTCGTCCATGTCGACGGTGCTGTTCTGAAGCGCGGTGTAGATCTGCGACGGCGTGAGCGAACCGTTGGCGCAGAGCATCAGGGCGGCTACTGCGCCGGCGGTGGGGGCGGCGGCGGAGGTGCCGAAGAAATTGGGGTAGCTGTCGCTGTCGGCGCCGGAGTCGCTGGAGAAGAAGGTGGTGTTACCGCCGTCAGGGGCAGTGAAGTTGGGGTGCTGGCGGACGGTGGCGGACGAGAGGCGTGTGCCGGTGCTCGAGAAGAGGATGTTGGTGGAACCGGCAGAGGAGTAAGACTCCAGGACAGGCGTGGAGACGCCGTAAGCGGGCGTGCTGTACCAGGCGGCGGCGCCGACGGAAGCGCCGGTGGCGGAGTTGGAGTGGCCGAAGAGCGATCCGCTGTAGGTATTGAATTCAGTGAAACTGCCGGCGTTGAAGTTGAGGTACTTGATCTCGCCCGGCGCGGCGCCCGTCCGTTTGACGATCATGAGGTTGTAGGTGCCGGTGGTGGAGCCGGAGTTAGTGAACGCGAGATACTCCACAGGGTCGCCGCCGATGTTGGTGGCGTTGGTGCCGCCGACGATACGGGAGCCGTCGCTGTTGAGGACATACACGTCGAGCTCTGTGGCACACGTGGCGCTACCGGGGATGGAGCCGTACGGCTGATCCCATTGCACGCTGAGCTGCATGGTCTGGTTGGGGCCAAGCGTGAACTGCTGGAGGTCGTCTTTGGCCGTGGAGGGGTCGAAATCGAAACTGGTCCCGGCCTTGAGCGTCAGTCCAAGCACATCGCTGGGGATGGCGTTGTTCTTCAGCGAGCGATCGGAGCGGAAGACGCTGTCGTAGGCCTGTCGCGCCTTGTTCCCGGCAGCGGAGAAGTAGGCGACCCCGGATGAGACGACGTCGTCGATCGCCTGCGCGACCTGGCTGTCCTGAAACATGGGTTCGTCAAGGTAGAAGACGTCGTCGATGATGACTTTGCAGCCAGCGTCGCGGAGCGCCTTGATGTTGCTGGCGAAGCTGCTCATGCCGTTGAAGGCGGTGGCGAAGGCGATGGAGACGCCCGGCGCGGTATCGTAGACGAGCTGCGCCATGGCACGCCCTTCGTCACTGCCGCCGGTGTAGTCGCTGAGGATCTGGATGCCGGAGGGAAGATCGCCGGAGGCGACGTCGGCAGAGTAGCTTCCGATGCCGCTCGTGTTGAAGCTGTCGGAGAGGATGCCGACCTTGATACCGGTGCCGGTGTACGCGTAGAGCGTGCGCGCCAGGTCGGCGCGGGCGGCTTTATCCGTTTGCGTCGTCACGGAACCGGCGGCCGTCATCGGGCGGCTGGCGCGGGCGAGGGAGAGGCCGGGAATGTTGACAACCTTGTTGATCTGATTGATCGGCAGCCAGCCCCAGACGCTGCGGTCGGTCTGGCCTGCGCTGTGGAGGTTCAGCTTCTTGAGTTCGTTGTAGAGGGTCTTGCCGCTACCGATGGTCTGGAACTCCATCTGCACCGCGCCGTCACGTATACGCAGTGAGTGGTCCTGCGGCGCGAAGGGTTGGCTGGGATGAAGCGACTGGTGCGTCTGGTAATTGCTGGCGAGGGTGAGCAATGCGGGGTCGAGGCGATCTGCGGCACCGTTGATCGCCGCACTCAGGAGGGTTCGTTGCTCCAGCGTCTGGAAGTGCGAGCGCAGTTGCAGCGAGCGCGAGCGGGCTGATGGGCTACTGGCCGGCTGCTGATGCATTAAGTCCCTGGTGACAGACGCGGGGAGCGACAACCGTGGAAGATACCGCAGTACAGCAAGAAAGGGCGGTTGTCTCCCTAAGAGATGTACGCAGGGTTGTCAGGGCGGGTTCAACCTGGGCAAATGCTGACGGCGGCAGCAGTTACAGCGGCCGGCGGCGGCGCAGAAGGCTAGTGGCGCCAAGGCTCAGGAAGCCGAGCGCCACCGGCTCGGGCGTGGGAACCGCGCCGGATTGGTTTTCGGAGGCGCCAATATCCCAGGCGTCGCCACGCAGGTTCAGACCGTAGAAGTCGTAACCGCCGGGATCGATCCCATACTGCGCCAGGAGGTTGATGCCGCGGTCGATCAGCGGCGAATCATCATTCAGCGTGTACTCGACCAGCGTGTCGAGAAGCTGCGCGTCTTTAAGCGTCGGGCCCTGTCCGGCGGGCCCGTGCAGCTTGTGCTGCCGGGCGAGGTCCAGGTATAGGGCGCGGAGGTCGGCGGGGTTGAAGATGCCGCTCTCACCGTCGTTCCAATAGGCATTACCGTCGAAAAGTCCGCCGGGGCCTTGGGTGAGACTAATCATCTTGGGATCATCTCCGGGGCCGGCCTTATCGACCATCAGCAGGTTGTTCAGCAGGCGGACGTTCTCACCGCTGAACTGGTGGAAGCGGACGGCCGAAGGCGTACCGCTGTCGGAGGGACCGACGAAGATCGTGTTGTTGTAGATGTTGGTGTTGTCGACATCCGCCCAGATGTGGATGGCGCCGAAATCGTTCTTGCGGCCATCGTTCTGGGAGATGTTGTAGCGGATGGTGTTGTTGCCCATCGGCTTGGCGCCGGGGTACTGGGCGAGAAGGTAGCCTGCGCCGTCGTTGCCGTGGGAGTAGTTGTACTGGATGACCGAGTTGACGACGCCGCCGTCGAGGTCGAAGCCACCACCATCGAGCTGGCCGGCGGTGCCGTTGTTGTAGGACTCGTTGTGCTGGATGGTGATGGTGTCGGAATCCCAGGCCCAGATGCCGACGGGGCCGCCCTGGATGGAGTCGCAGCGGACGCCGTTCCCGTAGGCGACAGATCGCTCGATGGTTCCGCCCTTGACCTGCCCGATGACGATCCCGCTGCCGCTGTTCTGTTTATTTGGCTCTTTATCGCGCCCGTAATTCTTGAAGGCGGCGGACTGGCTGATGGTGAGGTTGTTGAAGTTATCGCGGTTGCCGTTGTTCGGATCGCCCATGGTCGCGATGCCCGCGAGCTGGTTTTCGCTGGCGATCACGTTGCTGATGCTGATGTTCTTGAATCCACCCTGCCCGCTGGCTCCGAGCCAGACACCGTTCTGGCCAAACTTCTCGGCCACCACGTTCTTGATCACCACATGGTCGTTCTTCTTGCCGTTGTGATTGATGAATTCGATACCGTTGCCCGTGTTGTCGTAGATGTACTTCTGAGCACCTTGATCGAAGTGAGCGCCCGCGCCGACGAGGCGGAGGTTGGAGATTTCAATGTTGCCGCTGTTGGGGGCGGAGATACCGGTGCCGATGCCGGCATTGATGACGGCGAGGCTGCTGCCGCCGTAGGTCGTGATCTTGATGGGCGCGCCCGCGGCATTGCCGGTGGCGGCGTCGATCCCGGTGCCGGAGGGAAGCGTGACGTTCCCGGTGAACTGTGCGCCGGCGAGGAGCTTGATGTTGTCGCCGGGCTGGAGGTTCAGGGTGCTGATCTTGGAGAGGCTTGCGAAGGCGCTACCGGCGCTGGTGCCCGAATTGCCGTCGCTGCCACTGGGACTGAAGTAGTAATCCACGGCTTGCGTGCGAGACGAGGAGAGCAACTGCACGAGGACAGCAGCGGCGGCAGACAGGATGACTTTGCGATTCATGGTGCCTCTCAACGATGTAGGGCGGGTTTTCACCCAAGGGGGATGAACGCACCCGTTCGGGATCAGTCTTACGCGTGCCCGCAGCGGAGAGTCTCACAGGTCATCACGCCGACAGATGCGGCGCGATAGGCATTTCTCCAACGCTCCAGGAGAGCAGGGGAAGGTAGCCCTGATTTCGCTGCGCTGTCAACGGAATTTTCGGCTATTTTCTTGGGGAATCCGAGGAAAAGTGGCTGGTTGTCGTTACATTTTGCCCAGCTTGCGCAGGGAGCGATAACCAGCGCTTTCTCAGCGTTACAATCGATACTTTTTGGATGAGTCCGTCGCGGGTGGAGCGGGGTAGCGTGGGATCCGAATCGGGTGCGCGTGGGTTCGCCGCGGTCATGGACCGCGAGCAATCCGGGATTAGGCGTAACCGGCGATGCGCGGGAAGCCCTGGTAAGGGTTTACGCGAGGTGCCGCGGGAATGGCGCGGGGCGCGGGTTTGCTCATCCAGCCGTTGAAGGCGTGCTGGGTGGCGGAGGCGGTTTGAAGCATCATGGAGTCGGCGGTGGGGGAGGCGCAGCCCATGATCAGCTGATCCAATTCATAAGCGAGGCCATCGGATTCAAGATCGCGCGGCTTGATCGACAGCAGGTTGGTGCGCGCGGTGGAAGTGGTCAGCTCAGCGAGTACATACAGAGCGCCCAGTGCCTGCGGCAACTGCGTCACGTCGGGCACGGCGTCAGCAACTGGCAGCACTGCGAGATCGAACGTGCCGCCGGAGAGATCAAACAGATCCTGGGCCATGAGGGGTGATTTGCGACGGCGATGGAACTTCAAAGCAGGAACGTGAGCGTGAGCGGAGAGACGCGCTTCCAGCGGCGAGAAGAAGCCGTAGAGGCGTTCAAGCACCGAACCCCATCCCGGCGCTGCTGCGGGGGAGGTTTCATCACCCTTGGCTTGCTGCTCGATTCGCTCACGGATTGGCAGAACAATGCGTTCGAGCTTGG
>DASVUC010000160.1:0-6520 GCA_036387255.1 Tepidisphaeraceae bacterium
CCGCTCGCGAGGGCACAGGCGGCAATTGCGGAAATTGCAAATTTGAGTTTCATGACAGACTCTCCTACTTTTTACGAAAGGTAGCGCGGGGATTACCCGCACCATCCGCAAGAACAGGGGGCAATCTCGCTAAGTTCCCCCGACTATGGCAAGCAGGACATCCCGTAAGGCGACTTGTCGTTAACCTACCGAAACGTTGAACCTAGCAAATATGGCTCAAAGCCTTACTTTTCTCGCGCTCGGTCGTGCTTTCCTTATGCACAAACAGACCTCTTCTCGACCTTGTACTTTATTTTCAAGGCTGTGCCGACGGCCCGCCCCGTGGGCCGCGTCTGCCCCATTCCGGGACATTCGCCGTCCCCTAGGTGTCCACAACCCGCGGCGGCTCACCTCCCCGCCTGCCGCGCCGCCGCCCTTTGCCTCACCCGCCACCCCTGCTAGGGCGCGGCGAAACCTCCCCGGAAAAGCGTGAAGTGACTGATTTAGATAAAATTAGAAATTTTTCTATTATTGCGCATATCGACCATGGGAAGTCGACGCTTGCGGATCGGCTGATCCAGCGGACGGGGGGCTTGTCCGAGCGCGAGATGACGCACGGGCAGATGCTCGACAATATGGAGATCGAGCAGGAGCGCGGGATCACGATCAAGGCGCAGACGGTGCGGCTCGACTGGAAGGGCTATGTCCTCAATCTCATGGACACGCCCGGGCACGTCGACTTCGCCTATGAAGTCTCCCGCTCCCTGGCCGCGTGCGAGGGCGCTTTGCTGGTGGTGGACGCGGCGCAGGGCGTCGAGGCGCAGACACTGGCGAACGTGTATCAAAGCATCGAGCACGACCACGAGATCGTCCCGGTCATCAACAAGATCGACCTCCCCGCCGCGGATCCGGACAAGGTGCGCAAGGAAATCGAGGACATTGTCGGCCTCCCCGCCGACGACGCGGTGCTCACGTCGGCCAAGAGCGGCATCGGCATCGACGAGGTGCTCGAAGCGATCGTCACAAGAATACCCCCTCCGAAGGGAGACCGGGACGCGCCCCTCAAAGCCATGCTCGTCGACAGCTGGTACGACCCCTATCTCGGCGTCGTCATCCTCATCCGCGTCATCGACGGCTCGGTGAAGAAGGGCCAGAGCGTCAAGTTCATGCAGGCGGGCACCACCCACCTCATCGACCGCGTCGGCGCGTTCCGCCCCAAGATCGAGCAGCTCCCCGAACTCGGCCCGGGCGAAATCGGCTTCATCACCGCGCAGATCAAGGAGATCGCCGAGACCCGCGTCGGCGACACGATCACCGACGCCAGGCGCCCCGCCGCCGAGCCGCTTCCGGGCTTCAAGGAAGTCCAGCCGGTCGTCTTCTGCGGCCTGTTCCCGGTCGATGCGAACGACTTCGAGAAACTCAGGGAAAGCATCTCCAAGCTCCGCCTCAACGATGCCAGCTTCAGCTTCGAGATGGAGACGAGCGCCGCATTGGGCTTCGGCTTCCGCTGCGGCTTCCTTGGGCTCCTCCACCTCGAGATCATCCAGGAGCGCCTCACCCGCGAATATGATCTTGACCTGATCACGACCGCGCCGAGCGTCGTCTACAAGATCCACCTGACGCACAAGGACGCGCAGGGGGTGGACATGCTTGAGCTCCACAACCCCGCCGACATGCCCGATCCGAACCGGATCGCGACGATCGAGGAGCCGTGGATCGAGGCGACCATCTACGTGCCCGACGAATATCTGGGGCCGATCCTGAAGCTCTGCCAGGACCGGCGCGGCATCCAGAAGAACCTCACCTACGTCGCCGGCCGCGCCCAGCTCACCTACGAGCTGCCGCTGAACGAAGTCGTGTTCGATTTCTACGACCGCCTGAAGAGCATTTCGCGCGGCTACGCGTCGTTCGACTACCACCAGATCGGCCACCGCGAGGGCGACCTCGTCAAGATGAACATCCTCGTCAACAACGAGCCGGTGGACGCGCTGAGCATGATCGTCCACCGCGCAGCGGCGGAAGCGCGCGGGCGGCATATGTGCGAGCGGCTGAAAGATTTGATTCCGAGGCACCTGTTCAAGATTCCGATTCAAGCGGCCATTGGCGGCAAGGTGATCGCGCGGGAGACCATCGCGGCGCTGCGGAAGGACGTGACGGCGAAATGCTATGGGGGCGACATCAGCCGAAAGCGGAAGCTCTTAGATAAACAAAAGGAAGGCAAGAAGCGGATGCGGGAGTATGGGAGCGTGTCCATTCCCCAGGAGGCGTTTATCGCGGCTCTTCGGATGGGGGAGGAGTGATTCGTGGAGGTG
The DNA here is from genome assembly GCA_036387255.1 of Tepidisphaeraceae bacterium. GTDB lineage: Bacteria > Planctomycetota > Phycisphaerae > Tepidisphaerales > Tepidisphaeraceae > DASVUC01. Next base: position 2,292 of record DASVUC010000160.1, read on the forward strand.
ACTGAGCTCGCGAAGGCCTATCACCGAGCAGTCCACGCGGCTGCATCGGGGGCCGTCGCAGCGGAAGAAGAAGCCCAACTTACCACACCTGTAAGCAACCTGTTCAGCGGGTTGGCTATTGCCGCCGGCCTTGGTGTCCTCCAGCTCATTCGTGAGACCCGCCTTGGCACCACGCGACCCGACTTTGCGGCGCTGCTGAAGCGCGACGGCAAGATCATGCAAAAAGGCTATGTCGAGCTGAAAGCGCCCTCCGTTCCGGTCGATGCTTCGCTTTGGACCGGCCGCAACGCGAAGCAATGGGCGAAGATGAAGGATGAAGCGGACATCCTGATCGTCTGCAACGGCGTGGAGGCGCAGCTTTACCGGCAGGGCCACCAACTCGGCGCAGCGGTTCCGCTGCCCTATGATCAACCCGATCGGTGGGACGCCGCGCCGCTTACCGCGCTCCTCGACCGTTTTTTCGAGCTCAAGCCCGCGCCTGTCACCAACATCGACGATTTGAACAAGCGGCTGGCGGTTCGCACTGCCGACCTTCGGGATCGCATCCTGTGGCTGATGGAGCGAAGCGGACCGGCCGCGGAGGCGGCGAAAGGCGGTTATGCCTCATGGAGGCTGCATGTCTATCCTCACGCAACTCCGCGTGACTTCGCGGACGGCGTGTCGCAGGTGGTGGCCTACGGGATGGTGCTGGCCGCGCTGACTCCGGGCGGTGCCGATCGTGACGACGACGGGCATTTGAGCGTCCAAGAAGCGCGTTCAACGATCCGCACTGCCAGCCCAGTGCTCGCCGCCGCCTTCGCGCCATTGCTCGACAAGCCGGCGCTCTACAAGGCGGTGCGTGTCGAAATCGGCGCGCTGGAAACGCTGGTCAGCGCAATCGATGCGCGAAGGGTCGCGACTCCCGATCGGCGTGGTGACCCGTGGTTGCGCTTCTACGAAGACTTTCTCGCCGTTTATGACCCGGACGAGCGACGGCAGGCAGGCGTTTACTACACCCCTGTCGATGCCGTCGCAGCGATGACCGGGATGACGGAGCATCTGCTGGTGCATCGTTTCAGAAAGAGGCTCGGCTTCGGGGATGCGTCGGTCGTCACGCTCGATCCCGCCACAGGTACCGGCACGTTTCCATTGTCCGCGATCGACCGGGCGACGAAGCGGGCCGAGGCGCGGGGCAAGGCAGGACCAAAGCAGGCGGCGCGGAACCTCGCCGCCAACCTGTTCGCGTTCGAGCTGCTGCCCGGTCCCTACTCGGTCGCGCATCTGCGGCTCTCGCAGCGGCTGACGGGGTTGGCAGACGATCCGACGCTGGCGCAGGTCGTGCTCACGGACACCCTGGAATCGCCCGATGCCCCCAGCCGCACGCTGGAATCCTGGGGCGACGCGCAAGTGCTGGCGGAAGAACAGGACCGCGCGAACCGGATCAAGCTGGAACAGCGGGTAACGGTGGTGATCGGCAATCCGCCCTATCGCCGGGTCGAGCGCGACCTGAAAGGCCGCGGTTCCGGCGGCTGGGTGATCGACGGGACGGTCCCGGGCCGCGCCGGGGAGAAGAGTCTGTTCGACGACATCCTGGATGTGGCTAAGGCGAACACGATCTTCAGCCACCATGCCAGCTTGTACAACCTCTACGTTTATTTCTGGCGCTGGGCGATTTGGAAGGCCTTCGAAGCGCACGGAGACGGACCGGGTGTGGTCGCGTTCATCACCGCCAGCTCGTGGCTGCACGGCCCCGGCTTCGTTGGCCTTCGAAAGCTGGCGCGCGAAACGGCGGATGAAATTTGGGTGATCGACCTCGGCGGCGACAACAAGGGAGCCAATCCGGAGGACAATATCTTCGCCATCGAAACGCCGGTCGCAATCGTCGTGCTCGCGCGGAATGGCGCGAGTGATCGGGAAACGCCCGCGCCTGTCCACTACCGGCGGGTGCGCGGCACCGCCGAGGACAAACTGGCTGTGCTGAAAGCGTTAGGGGCATCAGACGATCCTTTCGAGGGTGAGTGGCAAGACGCACCGTTGGGCTGGCTACACCCGATGATGCCGCCGAGTGGGGATGCCGAATGGGGAGACATGCCGCTGCTGACCGACCTGTTTCCCTGGCAGCAGCCGGGCTGCATGTTCAGCCGAACCTGGCCCGTCGCTCCAACCTTGTCCCTTCTCGCGCGACGGTGGTCGAGTTTCGTTGACGCCCCAGCCGAAGAGCGGCCGGGCCTGTTCGTTACGCCGAACAGTGGGCGGAACATCAAAACCAAGGTGGCTGGTTTGCCAACTCTGGCGGAGGCAAAGGCCGGCGATCCACCTCCGCTTAGGGCACGCTATGGTAACCGGAGCTTTGACCGGCAATGGGCCTTCGAAGACCCCAGAATGGCGAAGACTGAGAGCCCGTCGCTGTGGGGCAGTGTCTCGACTAAGCAGATTTTCATGACGTCGCTACTGACTGACCGGCTCGGGCCAGGTCCTGCGCTAACCGTAAGCGCCCACGTTCCTGACAAGCATTACTTCAACGGCCGCGGCGGCAAAGACGTCATCCCATTATGGCGGGACGCCGCTGCGACTGCGCCCAACATTACCACCGGTCTCGCCGCGGCTCTGGGCAAACAGCTCGGCATTACCCCGCCCTCCGTCGAGGATCTCGCGGCCTATGCTTACGCGCTGCTGAGCGCGTCCGCCTATCAGCAGCGGTTCGCCGCCGCGCTTGAAAGGCCGGGGCTGCGCGTGCCGATCACCGCCGATGGCGATCTGTGGACTGAGGCAGTCAAGGCAGGCCGTGAGCTGCTGTGGCTGCACACTTTTGCCGAGCGGCTAGTCGACCCCACCGCCGGGCGCCCCGGCCAAGTGCCGGAGGTCGATGGGATCGGCTGGGACCAGACGGTGACATGCCTCCCCGCTGACCTGGGCGAGGTCTCGTATGACGCGGAGACGGGCACGCTGACGATCGGCGATGGCCAACTAAGTGGCGTTCGGCCTGAGGTGTGGCGCTATTCGGTGAGCGGGATGCAGGTGCTGCCCAAATGGCTCGGCTATCGCACACGCAAGGGGGCGGGCCGCGCGGTGAACTCGTCAAGCGCGCTCGACCATATCCGGCCCGAGGAGTGGGCGGACGAGTGGAATGACGAGCTGCTCGATCTGATCCGTGTGCTGACGCTTACCATGGACCGGGAAGATACGCTGACGGATCTGCTCGACCGCATCTCGGACGGACCACTGATTCCGGCGGGCCGCCTGCCTCTGCCAACCGCAGCCGAACGCCAGCCGCCAGCCACCGCGCGTTAGGAACAATTCGACTCTTATCCCCGATATCCCCGCTTTCCCCCGGTTGCCCGAGCCAGGCCACTGTGCGCAATTCAGGGGATGACCAGCCAGCCCGACCTTTTCCCACAAGCCCCCCGCGAAGAGACCATTGACCCCGAGGAGGTGCGTGTCGAGCTGATGGACCTGCTCGCGACTGCTCGCGCTGCCCAGGATGCCGCCCCTTGGGATCGACGAACTCATCGCTATCATCGTGTGGTTTTTCCGCAAATGGCACGCTGGCTCCGGGACGACGAGGAAGCGGCTCAGCTATGCTTCGAATTCGCCAAAGAGCTTGATCGTATCGAGCTGCTACTGGCAGCGTAGGTGCGTCCCCTACGAGCGGACGAAGTTCGAGCCGCATGGCGGAACTACCGCTAGGGCGCCGCTAGCCGGCTAAGCTGTGGCTGTGGCCTTCTATAACTTCGGCACGGTCGCGCGTCACAAGTTCTTCCAGTGTAAATGCCGCGGCCACCGATCATGGTCCCTTACCGCCTCGATCTCGGCCAGGATGGCGTCGAGCTCGGCCTGTTCGGGGGGCGGGGGGATCTGGTCTACTTCTTCATCGTCCATATCCTCGGGGAGCGCTTCGAAGATTCGGTCCCAGGCGTCGTTGACCTTCTTGTGGGCCGCCAGCAGCGCGTCCATCGCCTCGTGCACCCAGGCGATGCGGGCGGCGATCCGGGCCTGGGCGCGCTCCTGTTCGTCCGCCGCCTGCCCGGCTTCGGTGAGAAGCGCGCGGATGGTTTCTTGGGGGGTCATTCGGGGTCTCCGGGGGCGTGGGGGCCGCCGCGAAGTAAATCCGCGGCGTCGATCGTGTCGCTCTCCGAGCGCACGTCGGCCGCGGCTGCGCATCTCTCGACCAAGTCAGAGCGCTGCTGCGCATCTTCTGCCTTGCTCTCGGTGCTTCGCCGTGAATCCGTGACGTCGAACGTGTCCTCGCC
>DASVUC010000161.1:0-9192 GCA_036387255.1 Tepidisphaeraceae bacterium
CGCGATGCACCCCAATTACCTCCACGCCCACGTCATGCTCGCCGGCATGCAGCAGTACGCGGGGCGCGTCGACGAAGCGATCAAAACCTTCGCCAGCGCCCAAAAACTTCAGCCAAACGATCCCCACATCTTCAGCCAGAAGCTTATGGCGATGAACCTCAGCGACAGCTTCACGCCCCAGCAGCGCGCCCAAGCCGCCCGTGATTTCGCTGATCATTTCGAAGCGCCGTATCTCGCCACGCACCCCCCGCTCGCAGCGCCTCCGGCGCCCCGGGATCATCTTCGCATCGGCTACGTCTCCGCCGATTTCTGCGATCATCCCATGCGCAGCTTCCTCCGGGCCGCCTTCGCCCTCGACCGCTCACGCTTCACCATCACCTGTTTCTCCAACACCGCCAAAAGCGACGACATCACCGCCGAGTGGCAATCCCGCAGCGACGCGTGGGCCGACATTCGCAGCGCCTGCGACGACGCCGCCGCCCGCGCTATCCGCGACGCCAATATCGATATCCTTATCGATCTCTCCGGTCACACCGGTGATCATCGCCTGCCCATCTTTTTCCGCCGGCCCGCGCCGCTGCAAATCACCTGGCTCGGTTACCCCAACACCACCGGCCTGCGCAGCATTGACACGCGCATCACCGACGGCCACTCAGATCCCCCCGGCCTGACCGAGCAGTTCAACTCCGAAGAATTGCACCGCCTCCCCGACACCTTCCTCTGCTTCTCCGCGCCCGAAGACGCCCCCGACGTCGCGCCGCCTCCCGCGCAGCGTAATGGTCACATCACCTTCGGCGTCTTCGCCATCATCGCCAAGATCACCAACCGCATGATCGGCCTGTGGTCTCAGATCCTCATGCGCACCCCCGGCTCGCGACTTGTCCTCAAAGCCCGAATGTTCGACGCCGAAGAGCTTCGCCAGAACATGCTCTCCCGCTTCGCCTCCCACGGCATCGACGCCGCCCGCATCCGTTTCCTTGGTCGCGACACCGCCCGCGCCGACTACCTCGCCCGCTACAACGACATCGACATCCTTCTCGACACCTTCCCCTACCACGGCACAACCATGCTCTGCGAAGCCCTCTACATGGGCGTCCCCGTCATCACCCTCGCCGGCCAGCAGCACCTCTCCCGCGCCGCCGTCACCCTTCTCACAAGCGCGAACCACCCCCACCTCATCGCCACCAGCAACGACGACTACGTCACCAAAGCCGTCACCCTCCCCCACGACCTTTCCACCCTGGAACAAATCCGCCACGCCCTCCGTCCCACCCTGCAAGCGTCGGCCCTCATGAACCAGCCCCTCTTCGCCCAGCACTTGGGCAACGCCCTCTTCGCCCTCTGGAACGCCAAGTGCCAACGTGCCGCCTCTTAAGGATACGGAGCACACCCAGCGCAGCGCCCCGTAGCATGGGCGTCTCGCCCATGCCCTCCCGCGCCACACGCAAAAAAAAAGAAGGCACTCTCATCAAGAGCGCCTTCTCTTCATTGAATGTAAATCAACTTAAACCCGCGACTGCTTCACAATCAGCTCCTTCGCCTGATCCGGCGGAAGGTTCAGCGCCCCGCGAGCCTCCGCAGCCGCCGACTTCACATCATTGTTCGTCACCGAACCCACGATGCGATCGAGCTGCTGCACCTGGTCGCGCGACAACCGATTGCCAAAGTTCTTCGCGTTCGTCGCCAGGCTTCGATACAGGCTGATCTTCACTTCATCGCCCGTCTTGTCGTTCGCCGCCACCGCCAGAATAGCGCCTTGCGCATCCCGCGAGTTCAGCCAGCCCAGCGCATTCCCCGCCGTCTTCACGACGTCCGGCCGCGCATCCCGCAGCGCGCCCAGCGTCGCCGCTTCCGCCGGTGAAAGATCCAGCCCGCTCCGGCTCATCGCCAGCCGCTGGAGCAGTTCTGCCGCGCGAAGCGCATAGTTCGTCGCCACCTGCGGATCAATGGCCGCCGACGCCTTCGCCCGCGCCGCGTCCGCCGCCGCTCTGATCCCGGCAGGATCACCCTGCTGCGTCACTGTCAGCGTCGCATCCGTCGCCGCGCGAACCGCATACGGCGACGCCGTCGTCCGCGTGATCACGATCTTCGCCGCCCCCGCAAGCCGCTGGTTCTGTGCCGCCAGCGCAAGCAACCGATCGACTTCCGGCACACCAATTTCTTCCGAAACAACAATCGCATCCACCGCCGGCAACTGTCCGCCCGCCGCGACGGCCGCATCCGCCCCCACCGCGCCGACGGCAACCATGTTCTGCCGCTTCAGCTCATCCACCGTCGCGTTCACGCGATCCTGCGAAGGCAGCACCACCAGCAGGCTTTGCGTGCCCGTCTGGCTCAGCGCTTCCGCCAGCAGCGGAACCACGCGCTCCTGCCCCGCGAACTGCTGCGTCGGAACCGAAGACGCAACCGCAAACGCCGCCTCGAACCGCACCGGACGATCCGGCGAGGCCATCGCTTCCACCAGCGGCCCAACGCCGCCCGGGAACACCGTGCTGTTGCCCGCGATCTGCTCCAGCGAGCGAACCACCTTCAGCGCCACCGGCCACTCATGATCTCGCAGCGTCCGCGCCAGAGCCGCATTCAGATACTGCGGCCCCGAATCCACGCCATAGAAATGCGCGCTCGGCTGGTTCTCCGCACGCGTCGCATCCTGCGCATTCTGCGGCAGATCAACCTCGCGTTTGTAATTCGCCGCCAGCCACAAACTCAGCGCATCGCCGCGCTGCGACCCCAGCTTCAGCGCATACTCCGCGGCCCGCATCGACATCACTTCATTGAAGATCTGCTGCGGCACATGCTTGCGCTGCAAACCGTTTGCTTCATCCCAATACCAGACGTTCGATGCCGCATTAGGATCGCGACGATCCGCCTGGATGTCCGCCGTGTCGTAGTAGAACTTCTCCGAAAGATCGTAAAACGCGTCGGCAGGATTGATCGTGCGCGGATCCGCGATCCCCATCCGCATCAGCGACTGCGCCGCCGCCAGGCGAACCGCCTGCGGCACATCATTCCCGTTCGCCAGCCGCGCCAGGTACGGAACCGAAACGTTGTATCCAATGTCGCCGATCACGTTCACCACTTCGATCAGCGTCTGCTGGTTCCGCATCTCCGTTGCCGCCAGCAGCGGATTGAGCGCCGGACGACCCAGGTCCCTCAGCCCGCTGCGCACGCCCGCGGTGAACTGCTGCTTCGCCGGGTCGCGCAGGTAATCCACCATCATCGGCACCGCCAGCTCGCCGCTGTCGCGGAGCTGTTGCACCGCGATCTGGTACGGACGCCCCGGCCTGCTTAGCCGCCGAATGTTCTCATCGATGTGTGCCGGGTTCGCGCGCCGCGCACGCCGCCCCTCATTCAGCAGGCCCATGATCTGGTTCGCCTGCTGCTTGATCTGGTCCACACCCTGCCAGCGGATGATCCACTGATCCAGATCGTCATTCCGCTGCGAAGCAACGGCTTCGAAATATTCCAGCACCTGCTGCGGCTTGTCCTTCGCCGCCACGATCGGACCCGCCGCCGCGGCAGCCGCGTCGTATCGCGCGATCTTTCCGTAGTGCCAGAAGTTCTCCACCGCCTGGCGCAGCTCCTGATCGTTCGCCGGCGTCGCCGCATTCCCCGCCGCCGCATTACCCGGCTGCCCCGGCGCACTCGCCGGAGCCGCTCCGCCCGCGGGCGCCGCTCCACCTGCTGGAGCCGCCGCCGGCGACGGTGTCCCCGTCCCCGCATCCTGCGCCTTCGCCGAACCGCTCCACGCGATTGGCACAGACAACGAACAAGCGAACACCACATGCAATACGGAACGTGGCAGGCGCGTCATAAGGCTGGCCTCCAAAGGTGATCAAGCAAGGTTGTAAACCGGCCAATTCTGGCGGGATTTTGCACCGTCGAACCGGATCGTAAAAGCCCGTATCTACAGTGTCAAGAAAAGCTTGAGAACGAAACAGACCCGCGCAACGCACGCGTCGCTCGTCCTCCTCCATCCCCGCGATGACTTACTTTAGACTCAGGTCCCGGTAAGGCAAATTCTGCTGGTAAAGCTCCAGCCGCCCCGCGATCTCCTGCGCCAGTTGAGCTCTGCCGTTCTTCCGCGCCAATTCCAACGCTTCGCTGGCGGTCTGCTGCGCCTGCGGAAACGCCTTCGCCTCCGCGTAGGCCGCCGCCAGCGTATCCAGCGACGCCTCGCTCCGCTTCTCCGGCAAACTGTTCAACCGCTGCGCCAGGCGCACCGCCTCACGCCCGTTTCGGTACTGCGCATCCGGATGCGTCGACAATATCCACGCCAGGTTATTCGCCGCCGGCGAATCCGCATTCTCCCGCACCGCCGCGCGGTACTCCGCCATCGCCGCCGCCAGTTCACCCTTCATGTGCAGCAACTTCGCCAGCTCGTAATGCCCGCGCGAATCGTGCGAATTGAGCTTCACCGCCTCGCGAATGTGATACTCCGCCTCCGCCGGCTGACGCTTCACCAGCAGCACCCGCCCCAGGTTCAGATGCGCCTCCCAATGCAAAGGCTCCAGACGCAGCGCCTCCCGCAGGTGCGCTTCGGCTCCGACGAAGTCTTTCCGGATGATCAGCACCGACGCAACGTTGTTGTGCGCCGCCGGAAAATCCGGCATCAGCCGCAGCGCCTCGGCAAACGCGCCCATCGCCCCGTCCGTATCCCCTTTGGCCGCATACGCTAAGCCAATCGTGTTGTACGTGTCGATGTAGTCCGGCCAGATCTCCAGCGACTTGCGATAACACCGAATCGCATCGTCGAACCGCTCCTGGTTGTAATAAGCATTCCCCAGGTTGTACTGCGCCACCGCGCTGTTGGGATCCACTTCAACGACGCGCTCAAACAAAAGTTTGCTGTCGGACCAGAAATGGGTTTGGGCGTAGGTGCGCTGGGCGAGAATCAGGGCGCACACGATCGTCAGCGCCACGGTGGGAAGACGATAGCTCGGGCGCGTCTGGATGAAATCCGCGACGGCCCAGACCACGGCAATGACGATGCCGATGAGCGGGATATAGCTGTAACGGTCGGCCATCGCTTGAGATCCAACCTGCACCAGCCCGATCACCGGCAGCAGGGTAACCACGTACCACCCCCACCCCACAACAAGGTAACGGCGACTGCCCCCCCACCGAATCACCGCAAACGTGCACGCCGCCAGCACCGCCAGCGCGAGCAGGATCTTCCAGATCGGGTAGCTCTCCGGCAGCGGGTACAAGGCGGCTAAGTTGATGGGCCAGAGGGTCTTCCAGAGATACGCCGCGTAGGAAACGATCGTGTTCTCAACCCGCAACACGATCGGCGCAGCGTATGTCGAAGCGACAGCGCCGCCGGATTTTTGCGCCAGGACTGTGGCGACGGCGGAGATCAGCGAGAAAAAGAAAAACGGGAGCTTTTCAAGAAGGATGCTTTTACCGGGCGCAGTTGTGAAGCTGCGCCAGAGATTGGGTGAAAAGTTCAGGCGCTGGAGCGGCCAATAGTCGAGCAGAAAAAGCACCACCGGCAGCGTCACCACCATTGGTTTGCTCAACAGGCCCAGCACGAAAAGCAGAAGCGTAAAGAGGTGGCGCAGCCGCGTGGGCCTGCGGGCGTAGCTCGTGTAGGCCCCGAGGGTTGCGATCCAAAAGAAGCCGCTGAGCACGTCCTTCCGCTCCGCCACCCAGGCGACCGACTCGACACGCAACGGGTGCAGGCCAAACAGCGCGGCGACGATCGCGCTTCGCCACGTAAACCCCGTCATCTGCTGGAGTACCAGAAACAACAGCATCGTGCTGGCCACGTGCAGCGCCACGTTTTCCAGGTGATAAGGCCGCGAATTGGCCCCCCAAAGCTGGCGATCCAGCATAAACGAAATCGAAGTCAGCGGATGCCAGTTGGCAAAATGCACATTCGTGAACGCCCAGACGACGTTGGACCAACTGAGGCCGCTGACGATGCGAACGTGCTCGACGTATTGCGGATCATCGAAGGTTGAGAAGGGAAAAAACTGGACGCGCCAATAGCACGCCGACGTGCCGGCGGCCAAGGTGAGACAGATCAGGAGGGAGCGCAGGAAGCTGGCGCGAATGGTTGCCGGGGCGAGGGTGGCGACTGAGGCGGAGCGGGGTTGTTTTGATGATGCGACGGTGGTCATCGCGGGGTGGGGCTCCGAAGGGCGTGGGTGAATTGTAGCCGCAGGTTGAGCGCCAAAAAAAGCAGCGGCTCGCAAGTGCGAGCCGCTGACAGAGCTTCAAGTTCAGAGGATGGGGTTTACTTGCGGCGACGGAGCGCCCAGGGGGCGACTAGGGCGAGGAGTCCCATGGCCATGGGTTCCGGGAAGGGCACGGTCGAGACCGAGCCGCTGTCGGACTTGGCGAGGAAATCCAACGAGATGGTGGCGGTGGTGTTGGCCTGGGTGGCGTTCGTGTCGCGGAGGAGGATGGAGTCGATGGCGTGATATCCATCGGCGACGTTCGCCTGCCCAGTTGCAATGCCGGCAACGCCACCCCAGCCGTCTACACCGCCGGAGATGTCATCGAGGTTCCACTCGTAGAGGTGCCACGCACCGTCGGCGATCAGCGTCTTCGGGTTGGACCCGTTGTTACCAGCCGCAGCGGGAGAAGTCGTACCGGGTTCGACCCAGATCTGGATCGTCCAGTTGGCGTTGGTGGTCTTGGCATAGAGGCCGATCCAGCCGTCGGTGCCGGAGGTGGTTTGGAACTGGGTATTGGCCGGGGAGCCGCTAGCGCCACCGGGCGAGCCACCACCGGAAAGGAAGCGGACGCGGGTGGCGGTGGTGCTGGTGGTGTGAACGAGGACGAGCTTTTCGGAAGAGCCACCGGGGCCTTCGATACCGTCGGTGGTATCGCGGTCGGCGGTGGACGTCGAGCTGATGCCGACGGTTGAACCGGAGAAGCTGGGAGCCAGATTGAAGTGCCCCTCGCTGGTCTCGAAGTTATCGAAGATAACGGCTGCGCGGGCGGAACCCGCCAGCATTAACGTCAGAATCGACGCACAGATAGCGAACGCTCTCACTCTCATGCAGCACCCTGTCCTCCGGTCAACAAGCGGTTATGAAGTGCCTCTCCACCGCTGGAAGACCATCCCGTGATATTGGCCTAACGATTGTGGCCCGATCCGCGCCCGCTGCGCGGTGCCCTCTCAATGGATCACTTTACCACAGTCCGGTAACCGTTGCTAACGGAATCGGAGAAAAATCTATTTGCTGTGGGGGGGGTGAGCTAAAGTTCTTGGAAAACAGCAGGTTGTGTAACACCGGGGATGTTGTGACCGACTTTGTTTTAACCCCTGGAGTGGCAGCGCAAGGCGGATTTGCGTCGCTCCGCGGGACTTTGTTAAGATTGACGCGTCGCGGTTGATCTTCCTGACGGGGGCGAAGTGCAAGGGCTTGGGTAAGCAGTAGACAAAGGACACTATTTGTATGGCGCAGCATCGTACGCCCCTGATGGAAAATCTTGAGTCGCGGACCCTGATGGCGGTGAACACGCCGGTCGGCTACACGCCGCAGCAGATTCGCCACGCCTACAACGTGGACAAGATCTGGTACAAGAACAAGAAGACTGGCTTGAACTACAAGGGGACGGGGGAAGGCCAGACCATTGCGATCGTGGATGCGTACGACCATCCGCGGATCACGTCGGACTTCAAGATCTTCAATAAGGCGTTTGGGCTTCCTAATTACGGCAAGGATGGAAAGCTGCTTCTGACGAAAAAGGTTGCGCCGGCCGCACGGGCAAACCTGACGGCGCCGGTGCCGCGGGTCGATCGTGGTTGGGCGGAAGAGATTGCGCTGGACGTTCAGTGGGCGCACGCGATGGCGCCGCGGGCGAAGATTGTGCTGGTGGAAGCGCAGTCGGCGACGTGGGATGACTTTTTGATGGCGATGAACACTGCCCGGAACATCCCGGGCGTCAGCGTGATCTCGCTGAGCCTGGGGAGCGTGGGGGGCGAGCTTGGGAAGTGGCAGGATGCGTATGACAACTATTTCCTCACGCCGAAGGACCACATCGGTCCAGATGGAAAGAAGGGCGGCGGGATTACCTCTGTCGTGTCGTCGGGCGACGTGGGCGCGGTGACGAGCTGGCCGGCGGTATCGAAGAACGTGCTGTCGGTGGGCGGGACCAATTTGACAGTGGATGCTGCGGGAAACTGGTTGAGCGAATCAGCGTGGGTCGAAGGGGGCGGCGGTCCGCCGCAGTTCAGCAACCCGAATCATTCCCCGCATGTGGCGATGGTGGCGGACCCGGCGAGCGGCGTGGCGATCTACAACAGCATTCCGAATGAGAGCACCGGCCAGACGGGTTGGTTCCAGATTGGCGGCACCAGCGCCAGCGCGCCGATGTGGGCGGGGCTGCTGGCGGTGGTGAACGAGGGGCGGACGCTGCTGGGCAAGAAGACGCTGGATGGAGTGAAGGACGTGCTGCCTTGGATTCAGACGAACCCGAGCGGGTCGTTCCACGACATCATCAGCGGAAGCAACGGTTTCAACGCGACGGTTGGGTTTGACTATGCGACCGGGATCGGGACGCCGAAGTCGCATAAGGTGGCGCGATCTTTGATTCTTTGGGATGCGCCAGTGATCACGTAATCGACGGCAACAGATGAACGTTACGACGCCCCGGGTGAAGCACCTGGGGCGTTTTTTGTTTGCAGAGGGGAGCCGCCCCTGCCACGTCGGGGTTCGTTTGGGGATTGCCGGAAGGGTGGGGATGCGATAACTAGTCGGGCACTTATGAATGCAGAACACGTGCGCGGGTTGTTGGATCGGAGCGGGCAGTCACAGGTGCTGCGGTTTTGGGGAGAGCTGGATGAGACGCGGCGGGAGAAGCTTTCGTCGCAGGTGGGGGCACTGCAACTCGATCGGCTGCCGGATTTGGTGAGAACGTATGTGACGGAGAAGCCACCGGTGCCGCTGCCGAAGCGGATAGAGCCCGTGAAGGTATATCCGCGTGTGCCGGGAGCGGATCAGCAGCAGCTGTATCGGGATGCGCAGAAGCGCGGGGAAGAGCTGCTTCGTGAGGGGAAGGTGGGAGCGTTCCTGGTGGCGGGCGGACAGGGGACGCGGCTGGGGTATGACGGACCGAAGGGGGAATACCCGGTGACGCCGATCAAGAACAAGCCGCTGTTTCAGGTGTTCGCGGAGCAGCTGCTGGCGTACTCGCGGGATTTTGGGAAGGCGATCGCGTGGTATGTGATGACCA
>DASVUC010000162.1:0-1730 GCA_036387255.1 Tepidisphaeraceae bacterium
CGGCTGCGGTCGACGGACAACGTCGCGGCCGCCCGATCGAACACGATCGACGTCCGCTCCTTCTCATCCGGCGAACAGCGCACGTGGAGCGCGACCTGCTCCGCTTTGCCGGGATTAATTTCCATCGCCAACTCCAGCGCCTCTCCCTGCACGTCCCTGGCGATCTGCGGGGTATCCGGTTTCAGCTCCACGTTGTCGAGGTGGCGATGTTCGCGCCGCAGCGTCTTGACTTCCTCCGCCGGCTCGAAGTTCACGCGCCCATCGTCTCCTAACGTCAGCACCCGAGGCAGCGACTGCACCCCTTGCCATCCATGCTGTTCCGCCTTCTGCCGATTTTCCCAAAGCCACCCGAACATGATCAGCCGACGTTTCTCGTCTGGAAACACCTGCGGCGCATAGAGCGCGCCGCCGAGATCGATCTCCCCGCGCGACTCCGGCGTGAACTTCAGATCCTTCCACGTCCCCAGCATGTAAAGGGACCGCCCATACGGGGACACCACCAGGACGTGCTTCTCCTGGCTGATCGCGAACAGCTGCGGACACTCCCACATTTCGCCCGTCGCAGCCTTGTCGCCCACGGCAGCAATGTGCACGTAATCCCACTTCACGCCGTCCCTGGATCGATAAAGCGCCAGCGCCCCGCCCACATCCTTCACGCCCGTCCCGACGACCATCAGCCAGGTGTCGCCGTCTTTCCACACGCACGGATCGCGAAACCCCGTCACCTTCACCCCGGCCGGCGGCGCGGGAATGATGGGATTGGACGGATGCTTTTCGAAGGTGACGAGGTCGGGACTGGTCACGAGACACTGCGTCTCCGGCTGCACCCCGGTGTAGAAAATGGAGACGACCCCGTTGTTCTCGATCGCGCAACCGGACCAGGCGCCGGCTGCGTCGTAGGGCTTGTCCGGCCGCAGCGCAATGGGGCGGTGTTCCCAGTGCACCAGGTCCGGACTAACGGCATGGCCCCAGACGATCTTGTTGTGGACGGCGCTCTGGTCGTTGTGCTGGTAGAAGAGGTGGAATTGACCCTTGAACTGAATCAACCCGTTCGGGTCGTTCATCCAGCCTTTGGGAGGGAGGAAGTGGTACGTGGGGCGCTGCGGGTCGGCTGGCTGCGCGACGGTGTTGCTTGCACAGATGAAAATGAATGCAGCGACAACGGCGTAGTAAGTAGATGCGGGCATTGCTCTCCTCGTGAGACGACGGAGGCGTCTCACGAGGAGAGTTTAGCGAAAGAGTTGCGGCTTGCTTAGCGGCGGCGCCGGCGGGTCATGCCCAAGGCCACCGCGGCCACCAGTCCCAAACAGGCCGGTTCCGGGACGGCGGTGAGGAACGTTCCGGAGGCGGATGTGAATGTGATTCCGGTCGGCAGGTCCAGCCGGATCTTGGCCGTGTGGGAGTAGTCAGAATACATGTTGATGCTCGGTTGAACGCGCGCTCCGAGCACGGTGTAGACCTTGATCGTCTGCGATTGCCCGGCCGGGATGACCATGCCGTACAGGAAGTCGTTGTCGCCCGACAGCAGCGTGTTGATGCTGCTGAAGCTCATGCCGGTGACCCAGTATTCAAAGGTGGCCGAGGCGAAGGCTTCGGAGAGGACGCCGTCGACAAAGAAGTGGAAGGGAACGATCTCGTTGTGATCGAGGGCGCTGGTAAAGCTGAGGGTCTCGGCGAGAATGGCGCCGGCTTCAGCTTTTCCGCCGGTGGAAAAGGCGAATGCGTGAAGT
>DASVUC010000163.1:0-4375 GCA_036387255.1 Tepidisphaeraceae bacterium
TTTTTCAAGAAGAACAATCATTTTGGGTATGACGCGGCGAACGTCTTCTTTTTTCAGCAGGGGATGATGCCGGCATTTTCGATGGACGGGAAGATGCTGCTGGCGGAGAAGGATTCGCTGGCGCTGTCGCCGGATGGACACGGGGGCTCGCTGCGAGCGCTGGATCGATCGGGGGCGCTGGCGGACATGCGCCGGCGCGGGATCGAGCACTTGTCCTATTTTCAGGTGGACAACCCGCTGGTGCACTGCATCGATCCGCTGTTCCTGGGGCTGCACGATCTGACGGGATCGGAGATGAGCAGCAAGACGATTCCGAAAGCTGGGCCGCTGGAGAAGGTTGGGAATTTCTGCGTTGGGGATGGGGTGCTCCAGGTGATCGAGTATTCGGATCTTCCGGAGAGTTTGGCGCAGCAGCGGAATGCGGATGGGTCACTGACGTTCAACGCGGGATCGATCGCGATTCATGCGCTGCGGGTGAGTTTCGTTGAGCGACTGAACCAGGGTGGGACGCTGAACCTGCCTTGGCATCGGGCGGAGAAGAAGGTGCCTTATGTGGACGAGGCGGGGGCGGCGGTGAAGCCGGAGAAACCGAACGCGGTGAAGCTGGAGCAGTTTGTTTTTGATGCCATTCCGCTGGCGAAGAACGCGATTGTGTATGAGACGGAGCGCGCGGAGGAATTTTCGCCGGTGAAGAATGCGGAGGGGAATGATTCGCCGGCGACGTGCAGGCGCGATCAGATTCGACGGGCGGCGCGGTGGCTGGAGGGAGCGGGGGTGAAGGTGGCGCGGAAGGGAGATGAGGTGGATGCGACGATCGAGATTTCGCCGCTGTTTGCGGTGAATGGGGAGCAGGTGAAGGGGAGGAAGGCGCCGCCGGAGATTCGGGAGGGGGAGAGTGTTTATTTGGAGTAGGTCGCGGAGGAGAGTTGATTGGTAGGCGATTAAGGGCCCTCACCCCTGCCCTCTCCCGGGTACGGGAGAGGGGGTGAATTGGTTGATGAAGTGGAGCTGCTGGTTGTGAGAGGAGAGCCCTCACCCTGCCCTCTCCCGGAGTACCGGGAGAGGGGAAAAAGGGAAGAAGACATAGTTCGGTGGCGATCAGGCGGGTTTGATGTTGGAGATGATGTAGACGTTGTCGTTGTAGTCGTAGTTGATGCCCTGGTAGTCCATAGTCAGGATGTAGGTGTTGGGGATAACGGCGCCTTGGCGGTCTTTGGCGGGGTAGAAGCGGAGGTGGTGGCCCCAGCCACCGCCGCCTTGTTCCTGGACGTTTTGAGAATCGACGGACGATTCGTTGTCGATCTTGATGTAGAAATCGCCGGTTGGGCTGAAGGTGCCGGTGGCGA
The DNA here is from genome assembly GCA_036387255.1 of Tepidisphaeraceae bacterium. Taxonomy (GTDB): domain Bacteria; phylum Planctomycetota; class Phycisphaerae; order Tepidisphaerales; family Tepidisphaeraceae; genus DASVUC01. The sequence goes on from DASVUC010000163.1 coordinate 1,347, forward strand.
GGCTGCTGCTGCCGCTCTTTTCGGGCAAGAAGGATTGACCCTGGAGGCCCTCGGCAACGAAGAGATTCGTTTGCCCGTTGGTTGCCTTATCGACCCAGTTGAAGGCGGCGGTATTGCCCTGGGTATGCCACTGTGAAAGCTGGCGCACGGTGACGGCAGTGCTCGAGTCCGCGCGGGTCCAGTAGTTGGAGAGCACCTCGTCGCCCAAGGCTTGAACTTTGCCACCGCCATTGATGTTCTGGCCGTTGAAGGTGGCGTTGGTGGTATAGCCGGCCAACTGGAGAATTTGCGCGAAGCTGGGCTCCGTGTTGTGCTCGGACTGGTTCTGCCAGAATCCCGCCAGCTCCACATTCGCCTGCGGCTGGGAAGGATCATTGGTGTTGAAGCGGATGTGACCGAGGAGCAGTTGATTGGTTGCGGTGCCGCCGTCGTAAGTGAACTTCAGGGAGTAGTTCTGGGTGGCGCCGGGGGCGATGGTCGTGGAGCTGGGGCCGCTGAGGACCTGCCAGCCACTGGAGAGATCGTAGCCGGAAATGGCGAGCGGCTGGGTACCGGTGTTGACGACCTGGACGGTGGCGGTGTCGTGCACCTGGTTTGGATTGGTGGGATCCAGGTTGGTGATGCGGTTAAAGACGATGCGGTTGTCGAAGGGGATTGTCTGTGGGTTGACGAAGGAAATTTGCGGCGCGGCGACCGCCGGCTTGACGTTGCGGAGGATCGCCACGAAGTCCTGCGTGTCGTAGCTGGCGTTGAGGTCTTCGCCGGCGACGATGTAGGCGTTGGGGACGATGGTGCCATCGGAATTGCGCAGGCGATACGCGCGGATCTTGCGGTGGGTGTTGGGGTCGTAGGTGTTGTATTGATCTTCGCCGTAGGCTTCGGTGCCGCCGGGCGTTTGGACGACGGTGGGATACATGCTGGGGAACTGCATGTAGAGGGAGAACTGACCGTTGCCCGGGTCAAACGAGGTGGAACCGTTGATGCTGGGGTTGACGGTCTGGGTGGATTGCCCGGTGCCTCCGATGGAGAGGACCTGGTGCTTGGAGTTCTTGGAGCCGGAGGTGTACCAGCCGAAGTTGACGGTTTGTGCGGAGTTGGAACCGACGCCGAAGATGGCCAGGGGCTCGATGGTGACGTTACCCGAACCGGCCTTGGAGAGGCGCTGAAGATCGACTTCGTCGGCGCTGGTTGCGGTTGCGGGGAGGTCGTAGGTGTCGGGGGTGGGATCGCCGGTGTTGACGGGGATCTGGTAGAGGTCGAAGACGCGCTGGAGGGAGGGCTCATTGGTTCCGCCCTGTCCGGCGGTGGCGAGGCCACGGAGGGGGACGGTGGCGCTTCCGGAGGCGGCGCTGATAGAGATGTTTGCGGTCTTAAGGCCGAGGGCGGCGTTGGAGCCAGAGCTCATGGCGACGTTGAAGGTTTCGGTTGCGCCGGCGGCGATGGAGTGCGAGCCGGTGTTGGCGCCGGAGAGGACGAACTGGCTGGAGTCGGCGCCAACGATGGAGATGGAGCTGATGGTGACGGCGGATTTGTTGGGGTTGGTGATGGAGATGGACTTGGTTTCGCTGGTACCTCCGCCGCGAACGTCGTTGAAGTAGCGTGTGGCGGTGTTGACGTTAAGCGGAGTGGTGTTACCACCGGGTCCGCTGCTGACACCGGGGAGACCGGAGCGGACGGCGAAGCTGTCGACGACGGCGGAGACGCTGCCGGCGCTGGGGGAATTGAAGGCCATGACACCGGCGTGGGACTGGGTGGAGAAGAAGTACTTGCGCTTGTCGGTGCGCAGGCGGATCGTGGCGGGGAGCTGGAGGTAGGAGCCGCCATTGACGCGGTAGTAGGCGTTCAGCCGGCCGGTGGTGGAATTCCCGGAGATCGTCAGTTCGAGATTGGTGATGGTGCTGATGGTTCCGATGTTGGTGACGGTGCCGGGAAGCTGCCGGCGGAAGCCGCTCTTGATCTTCTGCTCGTCGATCCACTCGATCCCGACGTTACCGTTGCGGTTGACGAGAGCCACGCGGACGAAGTTGTTGGCGTCTGGGCCGAACATGATCCCGACGCCCTGACCGTTTTGGAGGCTGAAAGGCCCGCGCATGACGGCGGTGGTGTGCCAGGCGTTGGCGGCGACAAAGGTGGTCATCAGGCCGTTGACGAGGGAATTGTCGGTGCCGTAGTTGTCGCCGCGGCTCTTGATGCGGAGGTAGCTGGCGCCGGTGCGGATGTCGAGGGCGCCTTTGCGGTATTCGCTCTTGGTGTCGTTGGGCATGACGTAGGCGAAGCCGGTGCCTTGCCCGTCTCTGTCGACGACGCCGCCGTGGGGCTTGTTGAATTCGAGCGCATAGGGAAGCGCGACAGCGGTGACGTCGCCGGCGAGGAGCTGGCGGGATTCCAGCTTTTCGACAAGGGCAGGACGAGACTGGTTGGCACGACGAGCGTTGAGACTAAACAAGTGATACTCCCAAAATCAGGAGGTGAATCCTGGCGAAATAACGACTGCACTGGCCCGCGCGTCCGAATCGGCGCCTCCACCCCCGGAAACGGCGCGTGCAGAAGAACTGTATCGGCCGAGGTCGGGGTCGGACAACGGCCGATTATTGCCGAAACGGGGGTTTTGAGCAAAGAACGGTGAGATTACCGAACATGTCAGGGCTGTGGTGGTCATTTGAAGGCGAACAACAGGAACAACAGCGCCACCGGCCGCGGAATTCCCAGCGGGCGGGCGCGCGGTGGCGACTACGGGAGGGTGTAGGCCGAAAGCAGGTGCGTTACAGGGAAAATGGCGTTCGGGGCAAAGTTGTGGAGCGGGGGCGTAGGCGGTCCAGGCGAATGCTTGGCGGGGCCACGAACGCGCTTTAAGGTGGGGAAGATGAAGAGGCTAATTCTGGTGAAGCATGCGCCGCCGGAGGTGGATCCGAAGGTGACGTCCGAGCAGTGGGGGTTGGGGGAGAAGGGTTTGGCGGCTTGCGTGGGGCTGGCAGAGCGGTTGCGGCCTTATGGAATTGGGGAAATCGTTACGAGCACGGAGCCCAAGG
>DASVUC010000164.1:0-6805 GCA_036387255.1 Tepidisphaeraceae bacterium
GTATGTGCTTCACGTGTTTGAGAAGCGGAGCCAGAGGACGAGTGTTGTAGACTTGGAGCGGGGACGGACTCGATTGCAGGAGGTGGAGCGATGGCGGCGACAAAGCGGACTTTAAACACCGCTGTAAAAATCCGGCAGGGAAAAGCGAATGTTTTCGCCGAACTCGGCTTCGCACCTGATGAGGCTGAGAATCTTCGAGTGCGTGCGCAGCTCATGCTGCATTTGCGTGACGTCATTGCAAAACGAAAGCTTACGCAGGCGCGTGCTGCGAAGCTGTTTGGCGTGACGCAACCGCGCGTTAGTGCGCTGGTGCGGGGGAAGATTGAGCTGTTCAGCGTGGACACGCTGATCTCAATGCTCGCGCGAGCTGGGGTGAAGGTTGCGGTAACCGTTCATCCGCGGGCGGCATAGATGCGCGAACGGGATCCTGAGCCATCGGGTGTGGCCGCTCCGGCGGGCGTGGTGGCGCGCCGGAAGTGGGAAGTCTGGCTTGTGGCCGGGGCGACGCTTGCGGTGTTGCTGGTTTTCCTGGGCCGGGCGTTTAATGTTGATGAGCCGCTGTTTATCTGGGCGGGGGAGTGGATTCGGCTGCATCCGCTGGACTTTTATGGGTTTGGGGTGAACTGGTATGGGGCGGGGATGCGGATGAGTGAGGTGATGAAGAACCCGCCGCTGGCGAGTTACTTTATTGCGCTGGCGGGGAAGGTTGTGGGGGAGAGCGAGGTGGAGCTGCATGGCGCGTTTGTGATTTGGGGCGTGGGGGTGATCGTTGGCACCTACGAACTGGCGCGCATGATCACCGCGCGGGCGATGCTGGCGGCGGGGCTGGCGCTGTTCTCGCCGGTGGTGCTGATCTCGGCGACGACCGTGATGTGCGATGTGATGATGCTGTGCCTCTGGGTGTGGGCTGTCGTGCTGTGGATGAAGGGACTGAAGGCAGAGAACTTCTGGATGCTGCTTGCGGCGGCGGTGCTTGCGGGGGTGAGCGCGCTGACGAAGTATTTTGGCGTGAGCTTGATCCCGCTGATGGTGGTGATGGCGCTGGTGCAGCAGCGCCGCATGGGGCCGTGGGCGGCGGCGCTGGTGGTGCCGGTGGCCATGCTGGTGGCGTATCAGGTTTGGACGCAGCATCTTTATGGTCGCGGGCTGCTGCTGGATGCGGCGGGATATGCGGCCAACGCGAAGAGCAGCGGAGGGAAGGGTCGGTTCGCGCAGCTCGTGGCGGGGTTGTCGTTTGCCGGCGGGGCTTGTGTGGGGATGGTGCCGATGCTCGCCGCGAGCATGCGCCGGAGGATGTGGGCAATCTGGGGCGCGGCGTCGCTGCTGCTGGTGGGAGGGGTGATCGCGTTCGACCCCATCAAGGGGCATGAGCTTCGCGGTGAGAATGGCTTCGACGTTGCGTACGCGGCGCAGCTCGCGGCACTGATTACGGTGGGGGCGATAGTGATGATCGCAGCTGGTGCGGAGATGCGGGATTGGAAGGGAACGGGGATCTGGCTGGGGTTGTGGGTATTGGGAACGTTCGTGTTCGCGGCGTTTTTGAACTGGTCGGTGAACGCGCGGTCAATTCTGCCGATGGCGCCGGCGGTGGCGCTGATCGCGTGCAGGCGGCTGGACCGGCGCGGCACCTTGAAGGCATGGGAACTGTGGTCGCTGGCGCCCGCGGCGGCGCTCGCGCTGGCGTGCGCGTGGAGCGATACGGCGTGGGCGAATGTGTCGCGCGATTCGTCGGCAGCGATGATGCAGCGGGCCAAAAACTATGGCACGAGCGTGTATGTGAACGGGCACTGGGGGTTTCAGTATTACATGGAGAAGGCGGGGGCGGTGGCGGTGGATGCTCGGCACTTTCGACCGCGGCGGGGGGACCTGGTGGCGTATTCCGTCAACAACACCAACGTGCTGCGCCTGGAACTGGGTGAGGATGAGCGCGAGCGGCTGATGGAACTGCGGCCGGTGCCGCTGGGGTTTTTGACGGTCATGCACCAGGACGCTCATGCGGGTTTTTACAGTGATGTCTTCGGCCCATTGCCCTACGCTTTTGGCGCTGCGCCGCCGGAGGATTTCTTTCTGGAGATGCTCACCTCGAGAAGGTTGCCGGAGCAGAGGCGATAAGCGATGCGGGGTGTCGAAGGAGAGTTGGCGGTGAAATCGTTGGCGAGTCGGCAGCGTGAAGAAGAATGGATGGATCGACCGGACGTCGACCCGGGGGAACTGCATCAGAGTTTGCAGTTCATTCGCCGGGTGAACCGGTGGCTGGGTTACACCCGAGCGACGATCTCGCACCTGGAGCGCTTCAGCGCGCGGTGGAAGAAGGGGGAGCGGATCACGATGATCGACTTCGCGACAGGATCGGGGGATGTGCCGGTGGAGATTCTGAACTGGGCAGATCGGAAGGGGCACCATGTGAAGATCGTGGGGGTGGATCTGCATGCCGAAACATCACGTGCCGCGCGGGAGGCGACGGGCGATGTGCGGTTGCAGGTGGTGCGGGGCGACGTGCTGAACCTGCCGTTTGAGGAGGGCAGTTTTGACTATGCGATAACCAGCATGTTTTTGCATCACCTTTCGGAAGAGGAAGTGGTGCGGGTGCTATCGGCGATGGATCGGGTGAGCCGGCGCGGGATCATCGCTGCGGACCTGCTGCGCGATCGGCGGGCATACAACTGGGCGTGCGTCTTCACGGCCTTCTCAAATTCGATCGTGAAGCACGATGCGCGGGTGAGCGTGCGGCAGGCATTCAATCGCGAGGAAGTGCTGGCGATGCGCGATCGGGCGGGGGTAGGGTATGCGAAGTTCCATTCACATTTCGGGCATCGATTTGTGTTGGCGGGGGAGAGGCTCTCGCGATGAACTGTATCCCATGAACGGGAGAGACTGCTCCGGGGCGAGGCGAAGCGGACGGGACTGAACTGTTTTCAAAATTGGACGTAGAAACGTCGGCGGACACGGCGGTATTTTATCAGGCAGAACCTGAGATCGCGGTGACGATCATGAGTGGATTGAGCTCCTACAATGATTGGCCGGGCGATGCCGGTCGGCCTGTGCGCCCGAGAAGGGACTTGGGGCCGCTGATCGTGACCAGCGTGGTGGCGGCATGGATGTTTGCATTGAACACGCCTTTCGGGGCGTGGCTGCGCGGCTTTTTGAGCCGGCGGAGGAAAATCGCTACGGCCGGTGGGACCTCGCTGCTGGACCAGGGGCTGCCGCTCCAACTGATCCGGGATTCGGTGGTGGGAAGGGGTAAGAGCGCGGTGGCAGAGATCTTTGGGATTCCTCGAACGGCGGCAGGGGGCGCACCCCAGAAGCGCCGCGATTTCTGGAGCGCCGATACCTGGTATTACCCGATCGACACGCGGTCGCAAACCGCGATGGCGGTGCGGTTTGTGAAGGGGATCGCGCGGGATGTCGACTTCTTTGAGGTGGGGGCCGTGGGGGAGTGACACATCCGCGGGGCCGGGGCAACTGAGCGAGCGAAAACCTTTTGTGTTTGACCAGAGGACGCGCTTGCGCCTATTTATATAGCGCATGCAAGTATTGCACAATGCATCGAATCAGGCTGATGCGAAGACTACCGCGGACGCGATTCTGGAAGGGTTGCCGCCGGTGATGTGGTTCATTCGCCGGCACATGCGGCGTCATCGCACTGCGGGGATGTCGGTGCCGCAGTATCGCGCGCTGTGCGTTCTGGAAAAGAACCCGACCGCCAATCTTGGAACCATCGCGGAACTCCTGGGCGCCTCGCAGCCGACGGTTTCGCGGCTGGTGAGCGGGCTGGTGTCGCGCGGGTACGTGGCCAGAAAGACCTGCTCAGACGACCGGCGCCAGTGCGAGATCGTGCTGACCGCCAGGGGCCGGGCAAAGGTTGAGGACGCGCGCCAGGCGAACATCGCGGCGCTGGCCGAGGAGATCCGCCACCTTGATCCGGCTCAGCAGCGCACGATCGTCAGCGCGATGCAACTGCTCCACGGAACATTCACGCCTCAGCCCAACAACGACTAACGCAGCTTTCTTATGTGGATTGTCAGACTCGCCCTTCGCCGTCCTTACACGTTCGTCGTGTGCGCGATGCTCGTGCTCATCATGGGCATGGTATCGATTGTGGCGATGCCGACGGACATCTTCCCCGTCGTGGACATCCCGGTCATTTCCGTCGCGTTCAACTACACCGGCATGAGCCCGGAGGACATGAACGCGCGAATCGTCTCGCAGTTCGAGCGCTTCCTCACGACGACCGTTAACGACATCGAACACATCGAGAGCCAATCCCTCTATGGCATTGGCGTCATCAAGATCTATTTCCAGAAGGGGGCGAAGATTGAGAACGCGACAGCGCAGGTGACGGCGGTGGGGCAGACGTCTATCCGCCAGATGCCGCCGGGCACGCAGCCGCCGCTGATCCTGCAATACAACGCATCGAGCGTGCCGATCCTTCAGCTTTCGCTCTCGAGCGACACGATTCCGGAGCAGCAGCTCTTTGACCTTGCTGTGAACGTGATGCGCCCGCAGCTCATCACCATCCAGGGGCTGGTGACGCCCTGGCCCTACGGTGGCCGGCAGCGCCAGGTAATGGTCGACCTGGAGCCGGAGAAGCTTTACGCCTACGGGATTTCGCCGGCGGATGTTTCGCAGGCGATCAACAACCAGAACCTGATCCTGCCCGCGGGAACAGCCAAGATCGGGGCGCAGGAATACCAGGTGCGGCTGAACAGCAGCCCGACCGTCGCAACGGAACTCAATCAGCTCCCCATCAAGACGGTGAACGGCACCACCGTTTACATCCGCGACATCGCCCACGTGCGCGATGGTTACCAGGTGCAGACCAACGCCGTGCACTCCAACGGCAAGCGCGGCGTGCTCGTCTCGATCATGAAGTCGGGCAACGCCTCCACGCTGGACGTGGTCAACAGCATCATGGCGAAGCTGCCGGAGATTAAGAAAACGCTGCCGCCGGATCTGAAGATCACGCCGATGTTCGACCAGTCGCTGTTCGTTCGCGCCAGCGTCGAAGGCGTGGTGAAGGAAGCGGCGATCGCGGCCGGTTTGACGGCGCTGATGATCCTGCTGTTTCTGGGCTCCTGGCGCAGCACGGTGATCGTGATGATCTCGATCCCGCTGTCGATTCTCGTTTCGATCATCGTCCTCTACTTCCTCGGCGAGACGCTGAACGTGATGACGCTCGGTGGGATGGCGCTGGCGGTGGGCATCCTCGTCGACGACGCCACGGTGGAGATCGAAAACATCCACCGCAACCTGCACCAGCGCAAGCGACTGGTGAAGGCGATCCTGGATGGCGCGCAGCAGATCGCGGTGCCGGCGTTCGTGGCGACGACGTGCATCTGCATCGTGTTTGTGCCGGTGGTGTTCATTTCCGGCGCTGCGAAATACCTGTTTACGCCGCTGGCCATGAGCGTGGTCTTCGCCATGATGACCAGCTACCTGCTGAGCCGGACCCTGGTGCCAACCATGGTGCACTACCTGCTGGCGCAGGAGGTCGAGATGTACGGCGGGGTGGTCGACCAGAATGATCCGCACGCGGTGAAGCACGAGCAGAAGCGTCTGACGCGCCGCACACGGGTGCTGTTCATCCTGGCTGCGTCGGTCGTCGCTGCCTGCCTGTTCGCGATTTTCCGCACCAGCGTCATCGGCTGGTTCCGTACGCACCTCGTGCTGGCGCTTCAGATCGTGATCATCGTAGCGCTGCTGGGGATGCTGGTCTGGTTCAATGCCAGGTTCAACCTCATCTGGCGGACGCACCACGCGTTCAACCGTCAGTTCGAGAAGCTTCGCCGCATTTATGGCGGATTGCTGGCTTGGTCGCTGGAGCATCGAAAGTCAGTCGTGGTCGCGTTCGTGGCGCTCGTGCTCGTCTCGTGCGGACTATTTGCGTTCGTCGGCCATGACTTCTTCCCAACGGTGGATGCGGGCCAGCTTCGCCTGCACGTGCGCTGCCCGCCCGGCACGCGTATCGAACAAACCGAGGCGTATTTCGCCGATGTCGAAGAGGTGATCCGCGACGTCATTCCGAAAGAAGAAGTCGCCACGATCATCAACAACATCGGGATTCCCAACAGCTCGATCAACCTCTCGCTGAGCGACATGTCGCTGATGTCTCCCGCGGACGGTGAGATCCTGGTCTCGCTGAGCGAGGAGCATGGTCCGACGGAGCGCTACATGCGCACGCTGCGCAAGGAGCTTGGGGCGAAGTTCCCGAGCCTGAAGTTCTTCTTCGCCCCGGCAGACATCGTCACGCAGGTGCTCAACTTCGGGCTGCAAGCGCCGGTGGACATCCAGATCAGCGGGCCGAATCGCGACGAGGCAAAGAACGACGAGATCGCGCGCCTGATCCAGTCGGACATCGCAAAGATCCCGGGCGTGGTCGACGTGCGTTTGCAGCAGGTGCCGCGCACACCGGACCTTCGCGTGAACGTCGATCGCGTGCTGGCGAGCAAGGTGGGCGTGGAGCAGAAAGACGTGGCGTCGGATCTGCTCGTGTCGCTGAGCTCGAGCAACCAGACCGCGCCGAACTGGTGGTACAACCCCGTCAATGGCGTGAACTACGGCATCTTCGTGCAAACGCCGCAGTATCGCATGGACACGATGAACGCGCTTCAGAACACGCCCGTGGTTCCCAACAGCGGCGGGCCGCAAAGCTCCCAGCTTCTGACCAACCTGGCGGAGATGGAGCGCGGCGTCTCCGCGACGAACATCACGCATTACAACATCATGACAACTCGGGACGTGCTGCTCGGCGTGCAGGGGCGCGATCTTGGATCAACGGCCAAACAAATCAACAGGATCGTCGACA
>DASVUC010000165.1:0-28304 GCA_036387255.1 Tepidisphaeraceae bacterium
GGGATCACTTCGAGCCGTCGACGACGCGTTCATGCAGTGCGCGTGGTTGGCGTGGGCGCCGCGGGGTCAACTGGCGCCGTCCCAGTGTGAGGTTTCAAAGCGAATTCTGGCGAGTTTGCCGAAGACGGATTGGGCGGCGAGGGGGAGATCGGCGGTGAGGTGAACCTCGCCCGGGCGAGACTGCTTGTCGGCGGGTTTCATTTCGGTGTTGGGCTGGTCGCCTTGGGAGTGCCAGGTGTAGCGGGCGGTGAAGATCTGGCCGGTGTCCTTGCGCTGCTGTTCGGTAGCGATGGTCAGATCGATGATGAGGTAGTCGTTCCAGGCGGGGAGGCGTTCGATGTGGTCGGAGAGATTGAGGAATCCCTTGCGGTGGAGCTGTTTGTAGCAGCCGAGGCGCAGCATGATGCGCATGGTGTTGTCGCGGCCGCGCGAGCTGATGAGAAAGCTGGTGAAGAGGGGGAGGCCATCTTTGCTGAGACGCTCATAGTCGGCTTTTTTCTCTTTGTCTTCGACGGAGAGGGTGTAGGCGCAGTAGTGGGCGAGGGTGCGGTTGTGCATGAGGACGGGGAGGCCGCGGACAGCGATCTGGAGCTCGAGCTGGTAGGCGATGTCGTTGCCGTCCTGCCTGGAGAAGTCGAGCTGGAAATCGCAGACGACGATCTTGACGCGGGAGTCGCCGAAGAAGAAGCGCTGGAGATTTTCGTAGGCTTCTTCGGAGTTGACCATCCCATAGCGGCCGCTGTGGCTGCGATGGATGTAGGCGCGGTTGGCGCCATAGACGTAGGCGTTTTCGATTTGCACAAGGCCGTCGCTCTGCGGTCCAACGGCGGTGCGGGAAGCGCCGTACGCGACGGAGTAGTCGGAGGCGTTGGTGCCGACGATGCAGAAGATGCGTTCGGGTGGAAAGCTGCCATCGAGATCGCGCGGGTCGAAAGTCTTTGGGACCTTGGTTTTCTTGCCGGTCAGGATTTCGTAGAGGCGCTGCGGCCCGAAGGTGTCGGATTCGTTGATGCCCAAGGCGTCGCGGAGCTGCTCGATCATGCCGAAGCCGAGGGCGAAATTGATGCCGGCGTGTGGCGTGCCGTAGGTGAAGAACTTGTCGATGTTGTCGGCGGCAATGGATTTGCCGTTCCTGCGGTAGATGTTCTGGATGAGCGAGCGGCAGACCAGGCCGCCCATGGAGTGGGCGATGAGGTTGACCTTGTCGGCGCCGGTGAGCTTCTTCACGTCCTTGATGAGCGCTGCGAGATTTTCCGCGGCCTGCTCGACGGTCCAGCGCTCGATGGAGGGTTGATCGTCGAAGGTCTTGCTGGTGGGGTCGTAGTAGCGGTAGATCCAGATGGTCTTCTTCGGGACCCAGGGGTCTTCGAGGGTCTTGTCGAGGGATTGGTTGCCGGCGTTGACGACGTCGATGTAGCCCCAGTCTTTGATCAGGCGGGCGAGGGGGCCCATGAAGAGATACTTGCGGGCGATGCCGTCGCCTTCCTGTCGGATGTGGGTGGAGCCGAGGTTGAAGCCGTAGGTGGGATCATCGACCGTTTCTTCGACGTCCTTCTGACTCCCGGCGTATCCTCGGACGTAGATGATGGGGTTGAAGGCCATCACCGGAATCTACAGAGCGCTCGCGGAGTAGGGAAAAAGTATGGATGGGAGTGACAGGTGAAGTGAGTGGCGTGAGGGAGAATGCATGGGCGAGACGCCCATGCTACGCTGGATGCTACTTCTTTTTGGGAGGTGCGGGCGGGCGGGAGAGGGGCTTGGGGAATCGGGCCTGGTGGGGAATGTAGAGGGGAGCGAGATCGGGCTCGGGTTCTGATTCTTCCTGCTTGTGGGGGCGGGGTTTGGGCTGGTCTGTTCTGGCGTCGGCGAGGTTGCGGTCGTTGGGCCAGCGGGAGAGGGGCTGGATCTGGACGGTCGCGGGGACGCGGTCGGCGGGGGTGAACTGGACGAGGAGCCGAGTGGACTTGTCGATCGGGAGGCGGATCATCAGGCGGCGGACGTTGGGTTGCTGCGACTGGGGAGCGGGGGCGCTGGCGGATTCGGAAGTGAAGGTTGCGCCGGCGGGGGAGAGGATGCGGGCGGTGAGGGTTTGGCTATTCAGTTTTAAAGTGGCTTTTGCACCATCGAGTGTGATGGCGGCTTCGGTGTGCATCGTCCAGACGAGTTGCTGATCGGAACGGGGGTCGATCTCGTCCTGGACCAGCACGTCGGTGGCGTTGACGAGGGCGATGCCGCGCTGGGTGCGGCGGGCGTTGTTGTCGTAGGCGCTGGTGAGGTTGATGGCGGCGGAGCTGAACTCGCGGCTTTCGTGATAAGCGATGACGGCGACGTCGGCTTCGGTGTCCTGGTTTCTCTGGTTAAAGGAGAGTGTGTTGTGGCCCCTGGTTTGGGTGCGGTAATAGGTGAAGCGCTGGCCGGAGGAGTAGCCGGGGAGTGAGTATTTGTCGGAGCCGAGGTCGAGCGCGAAGCGCTGGCCGAGGGTGTCGAGGACGAAGGAGCCGAGGTCGAGGTGACCGTGGTGGGCGCGGGCAGATCCGCCCTTGAAGGCGATGTAGGTGGTGTTGGGATCGGCCCATGAGCCGCGGAAGGCGACGATTTCGGAGCCGCGGAAGAGGGCTGTGGTGGGGAGTTTGTTCAGCGCTGTTTGATCGGACGCGCTGGCGGTGGGGGCGGGCTCGAACCAGAGGAGATCGAGAACGGCGGCGGTTTCGGGCTGGGTGCGTTCGTAGGCGGCGTAGTGGGGCTTGTTGAAGGCGCGGGCGAGGAAGAAGAGCTGAGGGGCGCGGCCGCAGGTTTCGCCGGAGTCGGCGTAGTTGAAGGCTTTTTCGGTGGGGCCTTCGATGTGCATGCGGTAGTCGCCGGTCTGGGCGAAGCCGGGGAAGTCGGCGGCGGTGAAGGTGGCGCCGAGCGCCGTCTGGAGAGAGCTGAGGAGATAGCAGGCGTAGCGCGAGGCGTAGTTCCAGTAGGTGGGACCTTCTTCCCACGCGCCGTCGGGAGCAAAGGCGGTGAAGCCGTTCTCGAGCGATTCCCGGGCGCTGCTGACGATGGATTTTGCGGCGGCGGGATCTTCATCGCAGACGGCGAGCGCGCCGAGCATCATGCCGGCGTTGCAGACGAGGTTCCAGTTGTGGCGCGCGTCGACCCAGAAGGCGGGTTCGTCGTAGGCGCGGCGGCCGGGGGCGAGGCCCTTGGACGTGATGGCGGTGCGGATCGTCTTGCGATCGGCTTCGGAGAGGACGTCAAAGAGCCAATCGTAGCCAATGGCCGTGGAGGCGGTGGTCTCGGCGGTGATGAGGAAGGAGTTACCGAGCCAATTCTCCGCGCGAGCGGCGGCGAGCATTTCATCGCGGGCGTGCGTGGCGTAGTTCCTGTCGCCGGTCAGGCGGTACATGAAGGCGAGGTGCATGATGCGCTGCTGGAGATTTCGCGCCAGCTCGATGGTTGGGCCGGCAGACCAGTCGAGGGGCGGTCGGCTTGCGACGGTGTCGGCGTAGAGCTTGACGTCCTTGAGCCATCTGGCGGCGAGGGGATCGGAGGTAGTCAGATCGCGGGCGCGGGCGAAGTCTTTGATCGTTGCGAGCAGGCGCGGGTGGGCGGGGCGCAATTGCTGGAGGGGGACGGAAATGTTTGGCCGCGCAGACAGGGCGAAGCGATCGGCGCGGCGGTAGCGCGAGGGTGCCGGTTGATTCAGGAGGGAGCAGGCGGAAGTGATCGCGGCGAGGGAAAGGGTGAGGATCAGGCGGATGGTCGGGAACAAGGCAGCTCCGTTGTGAGGTCAGACACGGTGGAAGGGTAGCGGGTTGCGGGCGGGGGGGAAGGAGGCGCTTCCGGGAGCGCGGCTTTTCTTATGCTCCGGAAGAGCCCTCACCGCAGCTCTGCCGGCGTACGAGGCGAGGCACAATATGCAGTGAGAGCGGGGGCCATCCACGCGTGTTCAGGCGGTGGACGCGCAGTATTGATTCCAGATTTTGCGGTACGTGTCTTCGAGATCACGGGTGAAGGAGGTTTCGTTGCAGATGTAGGAGGATTTCATCAGGGGGCGAAGGTGGGTTCGGTAGTGGGCGAGGCGATGGCGATCGGCGGCTAATTGCTGGGCGAGCGTGATGTAGTTGTCGGTGGATTCGGCGATGAGCTCCTGGAGGTTCAGGTTGGCCAGGACGCTTCGGGACATTCGGCCGGCGTAGTTGCCGGCGCCTCGGGTGATGACGGGCACGCCCATCCAGAGGGCGTCGCAGGTGGTGGTGTGGCCGCTGAAGGGGAAGGGGTCGAGGCAGATGTCGATGCTTGCGTAGGTTTGGAGGTAGGCGAGGCGTGAGCCGCGGATGAGCAGGCGGACGCGGTCGCGGGAGATGCCGTGGTGTTCGAAGCGGCGCCAGGTGAGCTGCTCGGTTTCGCCGCGGAAGTTGACGAGTGGGATGAAGCGGGAGCCGGGGACGGCGTGGAGGATTTGGCACCAGGTGGCAATGAGGGGATCGTTGAGCTTCATCGCGTTGTTGAGTGAGCCAAAGGTGATGTGGCCGGTGCTTTCAGAAGGAGGTGGCGTGGGGTCGGGGGCGTCGGCGGGTGGTTGGTAGACGAAGAAGGAGCGGGGGAGGCGGACTAATTTTTCGGTGTAGTAGCAGTCGGGGGGGCCGGTGGGATTTTCCCCTTGCGGTCTTACATCGCCGGACGTTTCTGGTTGGTTGGGAAGCGCCCTCACCCTGCCCTCTCCCGGAGTACCGGGAGAGGGGGAGGAGGGCGGAGTACTGGAAGTAGGGGAAGGGAGGGGGTCGGCGTGGGGGTCGGTGAGGCGGTAGCCGATTGAGCGGAGGCCGGTGGTGTTTTGGTAGCCGATATAGGTGATTTGGATGGGGGCGGGTTTGCAGGCGAAGATGCGGAGCCGGCTGCCGGAGATGTGACCGGTGAGATCGATGAGGATGTCTTCTCCATTTTCGCGCACCTTTTGGGCGACCTGTTCGTCGGTGAGGGAGACGATGGATTCCCATCGCCAGGCGGCGGCTTTGATGCGCGCGGTGGTTTGATCCTCATGGGCGACGTCGGCGTAGCAGGTGATCTGAAAGCGCGTGCGGTCGTGAGCGCGGATGATCGGCTCGACAAAGGTAGCGACCGCGTGGTTGGCGAAGTGGCGGGAGACGTAGCCGATGCGGAGGGGGCGATCGGGGTCGCAGGAGTTGTCGTGGGGGCGGTAAGTTTCGAGCAACGGGGCTTCATGAACTTCGGCGAAGTGGAGGTGCTCGCGATAAATTGTTTCATCGTCGAAGGAGGGGTCACAGTGCAGGGCGAGGAGGAGGTTGCTGTGGGCGGCGATGAAATCCGGCTTGAGGCGGATGGCGTTGCGGAAGGCGTCGATGCCGAGCAGGGCCTGTCCGCGCTCGAGGAGCGCTGCGCCGAGGTTGCTCCAGGGGGCGGCGAGGTCGGGATCGAGCTGGGTGGTGCGCTGAAGCTGGTAGACCGCTTCGTCGAAGCGCCCGGTGAGCTTGAGGATCAGAGCGAGATCGTTGGCTGCGGGAGCATTGTGGGGGTTGAGCTCCAGCGCGCGGCGAGATGCCTGCTCGGCTTCCTGCAAGCGGCCGAGGTGGATGAGGGAACCGGCGACCCCCTGGACGGCGTCGAAGTTGTTGGGACTGACGGCGAGCGCGCGGCGGTGGCACTCGAGCGCTTCGGCAGCGCGTCCGATCTGCTGGAGCACCATGCCGAGCGTGTTGAGCGCTTCGACGTGGTTGGGGACGAGCTGCAAGGCGAGCTGCGCGTGCTGGATGGAGGCATCGAGGTGATTCTGCTGACGGAGAACGCGGGCGAGGTTGCTGTGTGGGTTGGCGATCTGGGGGTTGAGCTGGACGGCTCGCTCGTAAGCGGTTCGCGCTTCGGGAAGATTGCCGTCGGCTTCGTGTGCGGCGCCGAGGTTGTTCCACGCGTCAGAGGATGCGGGGTTGAGCTCGAGCGCGCGGGAGAAGCGGGCGCTGGCTTCGGAGTTGCGGCCGGTGTTGAGGAGGAAGGTGCCGAAGTTGTTGTGGAAGTCGGCGACATCCGGCGCGAGCTCGAGGGACTGGAGCATGAGGGTTTCAGCGTCGGCGTTGTGACCCGTGTGATGCGCGAGCAGGCCGAGGAGGTGGATCGCGGCGGGGTTGTTCGGCTCGCGGGAGAGGACTCGGCGGTAGAGCGACTCGGCCTGGGCGAACTGGCCGGATTGGTGATAGGCGAGGCCGCGCGTGAGGGTGTGTTGCGAGTTCGCTTCCATGCGCGGTTCACTGGGGCGTGGGGGCTTTGGGAGGATCGGTCTCGAAAGTTTGGACGTCCACCTGATCGTACGCTTCTTCGGAAGGTTCAGCGGGCGCGGCGGCGTCTTCGGATGCGGCGGCGGGATCGGGCGATTCTGCTTCGGGTGGTTTGAACGCATCCGGCGGGAGCTGCTTTTCCAACTCCTCGACCTGGGCTTTGGCTTCATCGATCTGCTGGTCGAGGCGGGTGGTCATTTCCCTGAGCAGATCGCGCTCGAAGGTCTGAGCCTCATCGGACATGGTCTTGAGGTTGTAGAGGCTTGTGCCGGTCAGGCGGGTGAGCTCGCGGGAGATGACGGCGAGGCGCAGCTTGGCGCGGTGGACCTTTCGGATGACGCGAATGAGCTCGGGGATGGAGCCGTGACCGCGGATGGCTTCGGGGGAGGTTTCCCACTCGTGCAGGACATGGGAGAGGCGGGTTTCGTCGCCGGCGTCGTAAGCTTCGTTGGCGCGGACCATGAGGGTGTGGCGGTGCTGGCGCTCGATGTCATCGTCGGCGAGGTCGGGATGGATTGCCTTGGCAACGTCGCGGTAGAGGCGTTTGAGCTTTTCGGGAGCGGAGAGATCGGCAGCTGCCTTTGCGGCGGCTGCTTCGGCATCTTTTTTCACGTCGGCAGGAGATTGCGGCCGGGGCTTGCGGTTGCGCGGGAGCTTGGGGGTCTTGTGCGGAGGAGCTGGTTCTTTGGAAGTGGTGGTGGTTGATTGTGAGGATGGCTTCACCAGGGGGAGCAGTTCGGCGATGCGCTGCTGGAGGTTGGCGAGCTGCTCGTAGCGAGGGTCGAGTTCGGCCTTGCTGCGCTGTTCGAAGGTGTGGAGGGATGCCTGCACGGTTGCGAGCTCCAGCTCGCGCTGGGTGAGCTCGGCCTCGAGGATGGCGAGCTCGCTGCGCTTGAGCTCAAGCTCATAGTCTTCCGGCTTTTGCGGCGCATCCTGCGGCATCAAGAGAATCTCCGGACAGAGCATGTTAGTTCATCGGCTGAAGGGGAAAAAGCGGATTGACAAATGCTAAGGGCGACCTGCAATTTCTTGCGTCGGGGTGGAGGTGATGCGGGATGTCGGCTTGCGGAAGGCGAGGGCCCTCGCCTATATCGGTGTGGACGAGATGGGAGAGTTCATCTGAGACAACAATGCCTTTTACGTGTTCTCCTGGGGCTGATTGCGCTTGCAGCACCGCTTGCGACGGTTGCCGCAAGCGCCGCGCCTTCGACGCAAGGCGCGCGGTATCGCGACTTTGGGATCTATGCAACCAGCGAACCGGCTAAGTCGGACTCGAACCGCATCGTTGCGACGGTGACGATGGTGAATCGTAGCGGGGGCGCCATGGACGTGTTTGTGACGCTGGAGAAGAGCGAGGGTGCGGGATTTTCCGGCTTGCGCCGGCAATTCCGGATCGAGCCGGGCAGGGAAACTCGGTGGAGCTTTGAGCTCTTGCCGGCTGCGGGGCTGAGCTATGAACTCCTGAAAGGCAGCATCTCTTTTCAGGAGAACGCCCCGCCGGAGCGAGAGCTGTTGATCGCGGTGCAAGGGCCGGATCCCGCTGGGTTTGCCGACGGTCGCGTGAAGAAGATCACATCGCAAGCCCAGGTGGTGGGGGTGCATGCGCCGCGAACCGTCGAGAGCACCCGAATGCTGATGCAGGCGCGGGAGAAGCAGCGGAACGCGAAAGCGCGGATCTCGCTGGTCGATGGTGGTTCGAGCAAGTATAAGATTGTCTTCAACCGGCTGAAGGGGGATGCGGACAAGCTGCCGGCGACTATTGAAGCGTATCGCTCTGCGCCGGGGAGAACGGGACCGGAGCAGCAGCTAGCCGAGGCGCTGTTGGATCTTCAGCGGTGCATCGTGCTGCGAAGCGGCGCGACGATTCCCATCGTTGCCTCTGCGGAACCCGGTGAGAGCGCGATCCACATCACGCGTGCGCCGACCAAGGACGCTTTTCCCCATCCCGATGCGTATCGCTTGCACGCAGATGGCGGCAGGATTTCCGTTGAAGCGGCAACGGACGACGGGTTGCGCAACGGGATCTATGGCCTGCTGACGGATCATCTCGATTGCCACTGGTTTCTGCCGAAGCAGCTGGGCGAGGAGGCGCCCGCTGCCAACGAAGCATTGTCAATCGCCGCCATGGATGAGACCTGTGTCCCGTCGTTCTTCTCGTCGGCCGGCATGAGCTGGGGGAGCGCGCTGGAGTGGGATCGACGGAACCGTTCCTGGATCAATCACGGCCGGATGAGCTTCGGACACGCGTGGGCCGGCTTTATCGATCCAAAGCAATATCCGTTTGAGAAGTATCCGGACATGTGGTCGCGCGACCGCGGCGGGAAGTTGCAGAAGTTCGACAGCGACTGGTCGGCCACTAATTTCTGCTCGACCAGCCCGGATGTGATCCGCATCGTGGCGGAGAAGATCAACGTGCACTTTGATGCGAACACTGATCCCATCGTGGCGTCAATCGATCCGAACGATCTGGCGCCGCTGTGTCAGTGCGATCGCTGCCTGGCACTGGATGCGTCATACGGCGTAAAGCCGCAGGATGACAAGCAGATGTCGGATCGGCTGCTGCACTTCTCGAAGGAGATTCACGACCGGCTCAAGCCGCAGCACCAGCAGAAGTTTCTCGGAATCCTGGCGTACGGCTACCAGGTGCGCCCGCCGAAGAAGGCTGTTGCTCATCCGCATCACGCGACGATGGTGTGCGATTTCCCCAACTACTTCGATCACACCCGGCCCTTCAACGACCCCACGTCGCCCTACAACCGCGACTTTGCATCAATCCTTGAAGGCTGGGCAAAGGACGTGAAACAGCTCGGTTTTTACGACTATTACGGTCACTACAACTTCTTCGGTCCGTGGGGGATCCTGCACAAGATGCGGGAGGATCTGCCCGCGTTCCATGAGATGGGGGGCACGTTCCTGGTGATCGAATCGCAGCCGAACTTCGCGATGCACGGGCTGAATCTTTACATCGCATCGCGGCTGGCGTGGGATGTCAACGCGGACGTGGATGCGCTGGTGGAAGAGTACGTGACGAAGTTTTACGGCCCGGCGGCGGATGCGATGCGGGAGTTTTACCGGGGGGCGGAACGGCATTACGCGCTCACCCGCCCGGGGACAGAAGCGGCGCTGCGGGTTGCGGAACGCGAGTCGTTCTGGACCGAACTGGGGAAATCCCTGGCAGAGGCAGAGCGGGCAACGGCGTCGTTATCGGGGGCGGAGCGGCGTTACCGCGATCGTGTCGCGTTCGCTCGCGACGGGTTCACGATCGGGCGGCGCGTGTTTGATCTCAATCGAGGCCGCCTGGATGGCGAGGCGAAGAAGAAGGCAAAGGCGGAATTTGAATCAATCAAGGCGAAGTACGGCGCCGCGGATCCTTACTGGCCCACTGCCGTCGCGCCTTATTTCATTGATGGATTCATCAAGACCGCCGAAGTGCGGCAATGAGGTGAGCGTCGTGATGCCGTATCGAACGGCATACGCGTCTGCATCTCGAGCGTGAACAATTCAATCTGGCGAATCCGGATCTTCACGCGCCGCAGAATAGCGGATGACGCAAGCGAAGTTGAGCGTTCACTGGGCTTCCTGCTGCGCCGGCTTGTTCAGCTCCTCGACGATCCACTGGCGCAGGATGGCTGGCAGCTCATCGGCCCACTCGTCCAGACCGTGCCGCGCATGCTCTTTCAGCAAGAGCTTCTTCGGCTCCCGTGCCGAGCGATAGACTGCCCGCGAGCAGTCCGGCGGCAGAACTTCATCATCGAGTCCGTGCGCCAGTAGCAGTGAACAGCGAGGACCGAGATGCGCCGCCGGGTCAGCGCCATAGGTCTGGGTCGAGAGCGGGACGCATGTGCGAACTATGGGAGAAAGCGCTGCCGCCTGAATCACAACAGCGCCGCCAAAGGAGTGTCCGATGAGCGCGATTGATGTGATGTTGTCGGCTTCAAGAAAGCTGATCGCGGCAAGCACATCCAGCACGCACTCCTCGAGATCGTTCGGATGGCGATAGCGCACGCGCAATGCGGCAACGCCCTCCTGCTGAAGCTGCCCGCACAGCCGCGGATACAGCCAGCCCCGCACCGGCGTATCAAACCCGCCGCCCGCGCCGCCGACGAAGATCGCGCCTTGGGTCGATTCATTGACCGGGTAATACCGCATCTCAATGGGCCCGCGCGTCGTCTCCTGAATGACCGGCTCATATCCTTCTGGCGTCGGCGGCTGTCGCTTCACATCGTGGATGTGCATGTGGAATTGGACGAGGTCATCGGCAGGATCCGGTGGTGCATTGTGTTGCGTCATGACGACGGCCACGCAGCACGCCCCGGGCCACCCGGCGCTGCTCAGAAATTTCTGAGAGAGGGTGTGGGAGCGAACAAGTGAGGGTCCACGGCTTGTTTGATAGGGGCGCGGCTGGCCGGCGGTGGCGAGCAGCACGGAGAGGGTGGGCGGGGAGACTTGATGCTGCGCATCAGTCGTTCGCCGGGGGAAGCTTAGTGCTTTGTATCGTCTCCGCTGAAGAGCTTGGAGATCTTCGTCTCCCCCTTAATTGTCTTCACCTTTCCGGTGATGACGGCGGTGTTCTCGATGTAGAGGCGGCCGCCTTCATTGGTGGCGTCGCCGCCGAGAACGCCGGAGTGGATTACCTTGGCTCCGCGCTGGACGGTCAGTGAGCCGGTGACTCGTCCGAAAATGTGCATCCTCCCGCCGTACTCGCAGATCACATCGCCGTAGACCGCGCCGCGCAGATAGAACTTGCCGCCCTCAACCACGTGCACGTTCCCTCCCACCGACCCCCAGAGGGTGAGCGGCTCCTTGACGGTGTAATCCCCGGCGATGGTTCCGCGCTCTTCGCGCATGCGCTCCCGCTCCTTCACTCATTCTAGACTGCAACATCCACGCCTTCGCCTAGCGCCTGTCGAATGCCGCGGACGCTCTTGATCTGGATCGCCATCAGGATGATCACCGCGACGAGCGGCATCACCACGAAACGAGACCACCGCAGGATTGCCTCCGGCAGCGTCAGGTCCTGCCAGCGGGCGTTGTTGATCAGCTCATCCCAGGTGTACAAAACGCCCGGCAGCTTGAACGCGTACGGCCCGAGAAACGCCTGCCAGGGGAAGACCAGCACCAGGAGAATCAAGGTCCAGATGTAGGCGCTGGTGACGCCGGCGACGCCGATTAAGCGGCCGACCAGCATAATGTTCACGAGCAGCAGAAGCACCAGCGCCAGCACGACCGTCAGCACCACGCCGAGGAAGTCGGTCAATCCGACGAGGTACGTCAGCAGAAGTTCCATGACCGACTGCTGAACGATGACTGCTCGCACGGTCGTGGGACTGGTGGTCGAGGTGGTCGTCGCGGCGGGCGCGGGTCTTCGAACGAGGCTGGGCGTGAACTGCACGATCTCGTATCGGTAGAGGAAAAAGATCGCCAGCTGCAGCAGCAGGAGCACAAGCAGCACGAGAAACAGCGCGTTCTTCGCGCTGCGTGCGGTCAACATGGCGTCCGCGTAATCCGCGGCCGTGGCGATGGGAGAATCAGCCATACCGGCTCCATTCCTTTTACGGCGAGTGAACGCTGTTGTTAACCAAAATCCGCGGTTGCTGCAATGCGGCACATGCGGTGGCTTGTTCCGCAGGGTCTGCCTACATTGCACTCATGCTCGATCCGCAACAGTCACGCCAGCGCCAGCGGCGATTGCTGGCGCTGCTCGAAGAGACGAAGCTTGATGCCGTCGCCGTTGGGCACTGGCGGCATGTTTATTACTTCTCCTCACATCTTACCCACTGGCTGCATCAGTCCGGGCTGGTGCTGCTGAAGGAAGGCACCTGCTGGCTTACCGCCTCGAACAAGCCGGTGCAGAATTTGGCGGTCGATGAGTCCACTTCTTTCGAGGCGCAATGGCTGGCGACGCTTCGGCAGGAGCAGCCGGCGGTGGTCGCGCAGCAGATGGCGGAGTTCCTCCGAAAGCAGGGGGCTCGACGCATCGGCATTGATGCTTCTGAGGTTTCCTCACAGCTCCTTACGGGGAACGAATTTGAGCTGCTGCCGATCGACGAGACCCTTCATCAGCTCCGGCGGCGGAAAGATCTGGATGAGCTGGCGCTGATCAACGGGGCGATCGCATGCACGGAGAAAATGTTCGAGCGTGCGCGGGAAATCGTACGCGCGGGGGTAACGGAGCTTGACGTCTTCAATGAGCTGCACGCGGCTGCGGTGCGGGAAGCGGGGGAGCCGCTGACGACGTACCTTGGCAACGACTTCACCTGCGGCGGTGGGGGAGGTCCGCCACGAGCAGATCGCGCGGCCAGGGAGGGGGAGCTTTACATCCTGGACCTCGGGCCGTGCTACCGCGGCTATTTTGCCGATGCCTGCCGAACGTTTGCGGTATCGGAGCCGACGGAAGTCCAGCGGCGCGCGTGCGAGGCGGTGCGATCATGTTTTGAATTGATCGAAAAGCTCGCCAGGCCCGGCGCTCGTTGCCGCGACATCTATGACACGGTCATCCAGCATCTGAAGCAGACAGCGGGGCGGGCGTTTGACCATCACCTTGGTCACGGAATTGGATTGCAGCCGCACGAGTTTCCGCACTTTAATCCGAAGTGGGATGATGTGCTGATGGAAGGAGAAGTTTTCGCAATCGAACCCGCGCTTTACGGGCCGGAACTTCGCAGCGGGATCCGGATCGAGAATAACTACCTCGTCACGGCAGCGGGAGTCGAAAGACTTTCCCACACGCCGATGAACCTATGAGCAGCCCCCCGCCTCAAGATCAACCGCCGCAAGTTGAAGCGGAACCCTGGTTCCGCGAGCCGAGCGTGCGCGAGCATCGAATCGCCGCGGCGCTGTTCATCGGCTTCGGGGTGTTCTTCATCCTGCTGTTTGTGGTGCTCAGCGGCTGGTGGTTCCGATGGATCATCATCGCGCTGGGTGTGTATTCCATTCTGCACGGCGCGCGCCATGCCATCAGCTCCTTCCGGAAGGGGAGCTGATGCGGAATCTGGCGCGATCAGGATTTAACTTTGAGCCGGCGGCGTAGACGCCCCGACCAACCGTTCAGCTGTCGCGATCAGCTTGTCCATCTTGACCGGCTTGGTGAAGTATTCGCTGACGCCGAGCGATTCGGCGAACATCTTGTGCCGCGCGCCGGGATTTCCGGTCACCATGATGATGTGCGGCGGGGCATTGCGCGGCTTTCGCGCTTTCACCTTCTCCAGCACCAGGAAACCGCTTCGCCCGGGAAGCATCATGTCCAGCACGATGATGTCAGGGGAGTTCTTCTCCGCCAGCTCCACCGCCTTATTGCCGTTGTTGGCCGACTCGATCACCGCGCCGGTCGGCTCAAATGCCGCCTGCATGCTGGTGAGAATGTCGTTGTCATCATCAACGAGCAGAACCCGCTTGCCGTCCAGTGCTGATGCCATAGGTATTGAACTCCGCGGAATGATAGGCGCGAGTGTGAAATCGCGTCCGGTAATTGTCAAGGAATAAGCGGAAAGCTTCCGATGTGTACTACGGCGGGAAGAGGCGCAGATGCCCTGCACCCAGCCGATGTAACGAGATTTGTCCATGTCGCCGTCATCACCGATTGCCATCATCGACAGCACCCTGGGTGGTCTGAGCGTCGTCAAGGCGCTTCGACAGATCCTGCCGAAAGAGGAAATTGTCTTCCTCGGCGACACCGCCCGCGGCGGCTACGGCAGCAAAAGCCTGGAGACTCTCGGCCACTACACGCGCCAGCTCCTCGAGCAAATCCGGCTCTTCACCCCCAAACATGTTGCCATCACGTGCAACAGCGCCTCGTCCGCCGTGATGCCCGCGATCCGGCGGGAGTTCCCGGAGCTCTCCATCAGCAGCATCGTCGACGCCGCCGCCCGCTCCGCCATCGATCTGGCCGGAGCGCGCGAAACACCCCTGATGGGCATCGTCGCCAGCGAATCCACAATTCGTTCGAAATCGTACGAGCGCGCGATCCACCGGCGCCGGCATTACGCGCGACTGCTCCTTCGCCCCACGCCGCTGCTGGATGCCATCGCCGAAGAAGGTCGCGAAGACGAGGATGCGCTGCTGCGGCTGATGCTTCGCCAATATCTCAATCCGATGGCCGATCGTGGCGTGAACGTGCTCGTGCTCGGCTCCACCTGGTACAGCTCCCTGCGCCTCAGCGTTGCGCGGCTGCTCCCGGATGGCATCCGCGTGGTTGACTCTGCCGAGAGCTGCGCTCAAGATGTCGCGCGACGATTGCAGGCCGCGGGTTTGTTGCGTGGCGGGCAATCGACGGGCGCGCTTCACTGCCTGCTCACCGATCAGACGCCGCGGTTCGACTTCCACGCCCGGCGGTTGCTCGGCGAAGCGGTGGAGTCGCCGAAGGTGATCTCACTGGACGACTTCTATCGGCCGGCAGTTGCGCAGCACGCCATTCGCGCATCCGCCTAGCCACAAGGCTCAGGATGCGAACCGTCTCGACTCTCGCTCTCGTCGCCATCTTCGCTTTATCCACTGGCTGCCAGCAGGTCGGGAGCTTCTTTGACCGCCTTGGCGGAAAGCCGCTCAGGGCGGCGCGGAAGATGGAAGATCCGTACTTCCCCGACGAACGCCGCGAAGGCATCTTCCAACTCGCGCGGCGCGATTACGGCCGCCTCACCCCCTACACCACGCGCTACAAGCAGATCGCGCAAAGTGATCCCGACTTCACCGTTCGAGCCGCCGCTGTTCGAGCGCTGAACATCGCGCGCGACAAATCCGCCACTGCCGTGTTCATCGGCGCGCTAAGCGACAAGAACGATTTCGTGCGACTGGAAGCGGCCAAGGCGCTGGCCAACGTGCCGTCGCCCGAGGCGGCCGCGCCGCTCCAGAAAATCGTGAGCAATGCGCTGGAGAACAAAGACCTCCGCATTGCCGCCGCTGACGCGCTCAAGCATTATCCCAACCTGGGCGTGGGTCGTACGCTGGTGGGCGCGCTGAACACGCGCGACTTCGGCGTGGCGTGGCAGGCGCGACAGAGCCTGCGGCGACTCACCGGCCGCGATCTGCATTACGACGAATCCGCTTGGTTGACTTACCTCACCTCGCCGGGCCGGCCGCTGGGGTGAACCACCCACGTGTGAACCCGTGCTGTCTGCGCGCACTGTGCCGACTTCACCGCCTCCGTCGGTGCATCCAGCACCCGCCGCTCAAACTCAGCCCATGGGTTAGCGCATGCTTCTGCCGATAAATCAGCTATGCGTGCAGTTCCCCTCATCGCGCTTCTCCTGCTGGTCGCGTCTTGCAGCTCGCCCAACATTCGCTCGGGCGCCGGCGCCAGTGGTGCCGCTCGCGCCGCCGGCGCCCGCCCTGTATCGCGCTTCATCAGCGCCACAATCAGTCGAAAGTTTAATTCAAACGGCGTCGCGACCAACGATCGTCGGACCGTGGCAGATACGGAAGAACTTGTGGCGCTCGAATCCTTCTTCCCGCAGGCGGGAACCAGCGAGCGCGGCCCTCTCTCCGGCGGCTGGCAACCCGCCGTGACCATTCAATTCAAGCGCGCCACCGGCCGCTCCGTTCGCGTCATCACCAATTATGAAGTCTGGTCCGAAGGCCTTGGCGATTGGCCCGTGCGCCCGGCGCTTAAGGACCATCTCGATCGCCTCTTCGCGCGCCGCGCGTCGTAATCGTCGTGCCATCGGGAGTGCTTTCGCATAAACTTTCCCCCGATGCGCGCCCTCGTCTTTGACCAATCCCTTGCCTTCACGAATAAACATCCCGAGCCCGCCGAAGCGCAAGGCGACACGCTGATCCGCGTCCGCCAGGCCGGCATCTGCGCCACCGATCTCGAGATCACGCGCGGCTACATGAACTACCGCGGCGTTCTCGGCCACGAATTTGTCGGCGATGTCGTCTCCTCACCCAACAAGCAGCTCCAGGGCCAGCGCGTGGTGGGGGAGATCAACATCGTCTGCGGACGATGTGACCTCTGCGTCGCCGGCCTCTCCAGCCACTGCCGAAATCGTTCCGTGGTGGGCATCTTGAACCACGATGGCGCCTTCGCCGATTTGGTCCGACTGCCCGCCGTGAACCTGCACGCCCTCCCCTCCTCTATTGATAACGATCAAGCCGTATTCATCGAACCTCTCGCCGCCGCATTCCAGGTTCCCAAGCAGATCAAGCTCGACTCCCGCTCCTGGGTCACCGTCCTCGGCGACGGCAGGCTCGGGTTGCTCGTCGCGCAGGTCCTCCGCAACGTCGGCTGCCCCGTCCGCGTCATCGGGAAGCACCCGGAAAAGCTCGCCCTCTGTGAGAAATGGTCTATTCGCTCCCGCCCTCTGGACGACATCACGCCACGACACGATCAAGACGTCGTCGTCGACTGCACCGGCAGCGCCGCCGGACTGGAGATGGCGCTGGCGATGGTGCGTCCGCGCGGAACGGTCGTCCTTAAATCGACTGTCGCGCAAGGGAAACCGCTGAACCTCGCCCCGGTCGTCATCGACGAAATCAGCATCGTCGGCTCACGCTGCGGGCCTTTCCGTGAAGCGATTCGCGCCCTGGCGGAAAAGTCGGTGGACGTTGTCAGTCTGGTTCATCGCCGGATGAAGCTCGAGCAGGGGGTGGAAGCCTTTGAAGTCGCCAATCGCCCCGGCGTGCTGAAGATTCTGCTGACGGTCGACTGATGCCGCCACTTCTACGCGTCCGCACACTCAAGGCGCTGGAAACTCCGCCGGCCTTTTCTCGATCACGTTCATCACGTCCCTCACCACCCACCCCATGTTCTCCACCGCCGTATGCGTGCGCGAAGCGATATGAGGCGTGAGGATCACGTTGGGCATGCCGATGAGCTCCAACTCCGCCGCGGGGGGCTCGGGATCGTAAACATCCAGCGCCGCGCCTGCGAGTTGCCCGGACCGAATCGCCTCCGCCACCGCGCCCGCGTCCAGCACCTCGCCCCGGCTCGCGTTGATCAGGATCGATCCCTTCTTCATCAGGCCGATCTGCTGCGCACCTACGAGCTTCTCATTCCCACTTCGCATGTCGACATGAATCGTCAGCACGTCGCATTCGCGAAACAGCGACTGCTTGTCCACCGCCTGCGCGGCAAATGACAGTTTCGTCATTTGGACGAGATCGTTGTAGATCACGCGCATCCCAAATCCGTTGGCAGCAATCGCGCCAACGCGCTTCCCGACACGCCCGAGCCCGAGAATACCCAGCGTCATCTCATCAAGCTGCCGCCCGCGCACCGCATTTCGCGTCTTCTTGAACGATTCGGGTGCGTACCCCTTCTCGATCAGCGGCCATCCGCGCACGAGCCGAATCATCACGCCGAAGATGTAGTCGCCTACCGCCAGCGTGTTCGCGTCCGGCGTGTACACCACCTCGATCCCGCGCCGCCGACACGCGGGGATATCAATATTGTCCAGCCCCACACCGCCACGTCCGATTACCTTCAAATGGGGCGCCCGCGTGAGCAGCGCATCATTCACACGCGTATAGGTCCGGACCATCAGTCCCTGGCATTTCGCCAGCGCCTCTTCAAATCCCGCGTCACCCGGCGCAGCTTGCACAACTTCCGCGCGCTCGCGCAGCCACGCGAGCGGATTCGGATCGCTCCCCTCGGTCACAAGAACAATCGGACGCGTGCTGGCGCTCATGGTTGTGTTGTGCTCTGCGTCGTCGCCGTCAGCTTCTGTTCCCACTGGGTGAGATCAATCCGGCCCAGCTCGTTTTTCCGCAGCGTGATCTCCCGCGCATCCATCAGCAGTTGTCCATCCCGCGTGATGCGCACCAGGTAGGCGCCCGGGTCGAGATAGAACGGCATCGAGATGCGGTCGGCCTCGCCAAAGGCGACTTTGAACTTCGTCGGCTCATCCAGGCTTTGCACTTCGATCTCCGCCCCGTTCAGCGCCGACGAGCCGTCGATGATCAGGATCGCCGACGGCTCATTCGTCACCATCCATCGATAGCCGATCAGCGCGACCGTTGCCATGAACAAAAGCAGCGTGAGCAGGATGGAGAATCGCACGAAACGCGGCGAGGCTGCCAGCCCAGATTCCGCGGGCGGTGTGGTTGGTTCCGTCATCAGGCCTCTCGCTTCCATGTAACCGACAGCGCCATGCGGAGCAAGCGCTGCGGAGTTGTCTGCCGCGCCCTGCATCATTACATTCGCCCGTCAACAAAGGAACTTTCGCATGGCCAATAAAATCGACGGCGTCGTTCGCGTGGGAATCATCGGCTCCGGCGGAATCTCCGCGGCTCACGCCAAGGGGTTCATCAAGTACGCCGACAAGATCAAGTGCGTTGCGCTGTGCGATGTCTCAAAAGAGAACCTTCAGAAACGATCCGAGCAGCTCGGCGGCTCCCCGCGCCAATTCGCCGACTGGAAAGCCATGCTCAAAGAGATCGGCAGTGAGATCGACGCAGTCGATATCTGCCTCCCGCACCATCTCCATGGCCCCGCCATCATCGACGCCGCCGCCGCGGGTAAGCACATCCTCTGCGAGAAGCCGATGTGCATGACGCTCGCCGAGGCAGATCAGATTGCCGCCGCGGTCTCCAACGCTGGGGTCACGTATATGTCCGCCCACAACCAGCTCTTCATGCCCGTCGTGCAACAGGCCAAGAAGATGGTCGACGCCGGCGAAATCGGTCGCGTCCTCTGGCTCCGCTCCCAGGACTGCTTCCGCGCCGGTGGCGAAGGCGGCAACCCATTCCAAGGCTCGTGGCGCGCCAACCTTAAAACGCAGGGCGGCGGAGAACTCATCGACACCGGCTACCACCCCAGCTATCGCCTGCTCTATCTCGCGGGATCGCCAGCCGTAAAAATCCAGGGAACCATGGGGCGATTCGTCCAGGCCATCGAAGGCGAAGACACTGCATCCGTCCAGGTCCGCTTCGAAAATGGCGCTATCGGCGAAATCCTCACAAGCTGGGCATTCCCCCTCCCGCACGGCACACACCACATCCACATCATGGGCGAGAAGGGCGAGATCTTCGGCTCATCCGACACGCTCTACCACCTTCCCCGCGGCGCGAAAGAACCCACCTGCCGCGACTTCGATCCCGTCGACACCTTTGAAGCGGAAATTGGCCACTTCGCCGACTGCCTCCGCCAGGGCAAACGCCCCATCCACTCCGTCGAGGAGGGCCGAGCGGTCCTGGAACTGATCTTAAAAGCGTCCGAATCTGCCCGAGGCTGGGAAGCCTCGTCGTTACAGTAGGGGGCGACGCCCGCGCTGCGTTTTACCCAGGCTGCAAGCCACTTTGCTTAATGCCTGTTCTCTTCCCGCATCGGTTATCCTCCGCTCGTGTTCTTCGCCGCACCCCTCTGGCTGCTCCTCGTCTTGCCGTGGATCGCGCTGGTGCTGCTCCTGGTTCGCCGCCGCCATGAACCAACCAGCGTCCCCTTCTTACAACTCTGGCGCGACCAGCGATCCTCCTCACCTTCGCGCACGACGCGCGCCATCCCGCCGCTGCCCATCCTCGCGATCCTCCTCTCAATCCTGCTCCTCATCCTCGCGGCGGCGTCCCCGCGCCTCCGCGCGCGGACGCCGCAAATGCACATCGCCATCATCGTCGACCGCGGCCTGACAACCTTGCCGGATAAGCGCTTCGCTTCAGCGCTACAAAAAGCGAATCACATCCTGCTTGACCGATTTGCACCCGCCTCTCCAGTCACACTCATTGCCGTACCGTTTGCGCCGACGATTGACACCACCCTCGCCGATTGGGTCCCCCAGGCGCTCGCCCTGCCCCACGTTGGCGTCGCAAGCGACGGCACCATTCAACAAGCCATCGCCGCCGCAACGTCGCCCAACCGGGTTGTCGTCGCCATCACCGATCAACCGCTTCAACCAGACGTCGTCGCCATCGCACCCGATCCCGTCACGGACAACGTGGGCATCGTACACCTCGCCGCGCGACAGTCACCGCAGCCGGAGGTCATGGTGCGCCTGAGGAATCAATCTCCGCGAGATCAATGTTCGCTGAAGCTCCTCACGGCATCGGCCACGGCCACGCAAACCGTCGCGCTTCCCCCGCAAGGCAAGGAGAAGGATTACTTCTTCAAGCTGCCTAAGCTGGGCGACGTGCTGAGCGTTGCGATTGATGAGCCTGACGATTTCCCGCTGGACAACCATCGCTACCTCGCGCGCGAATCATCCTTCCCGAAATTCGAAATCGCCCCCAATGTCCCCGCCGAAATTCGTCGGGTGGTAGAGGCGTACTCAAAAACGCATCCGCCAGCAGAACACGCACCCGCCGTCACCATCACCTCCGATGAAGCAGTCACCGGACCGGCCGTCGTGGTCGCGCTGAACGCTCAGCCGCTGCCGGCCGCCCAATCGATCCAGGTCGCCACTCATCCTGTCACCGCAAATGTGCAACCGGCGGCGTTCGAATCCATGAACGTCGCTCTCCCCCCGAAACAATCCGGCTGGCTACCGCTTATCAGCGCGGGCGGCCGTCCGCTCCTGGCCAGCCGTGACAAGCCCTCCCGCCAAATCTGGTTCGGCTTCTCATCGCCCGCGTTCTCTTCAACCACCCAGTTCGTCATCCTCTGGACCAACATCCTCTCCTCCTTCACCCCGGACGATGCTGATTTCATCAGTCATCCGGTCGCCGCGCTTTCAGATGATTGGAAGCCGATCGATTCGCCGGGCGAAAAGCTTGAACTCTCGCCGGGTATTTACCGTCGCTCCGACGGCTCTCTTCGCGCCAGCAACATCGCCGGTGTCTGGTTTCCCTCCACACGAGGAAGTGATCCCAGTCGCATCCTGAACTCACACCCGATCTTGGCCGCATCTGCGATCGAATTGGCAAGACCGCTGTCGCTTGCGGCGCTTCTGCTTCTGCTGGTTGCCGCGGCGACGTTCCCTGCCGCCCGTTTGATTCCCGCATCGACTCGTCCCTAATGTTGCTCAGATGCCGGAAGATCCCGCTCCCGATCCGTCCGCCTCTGACCAGCCGCGCCTGGGGTCGTACCTTCGCCGGGGATTTTTCTGCCGCTGCCCCGAGTGCGGCATCTCACCCGTCTTCGTCCCCTTCAGGAAAGTGCGCTCTCTCTTCGACTGGTTCACGCCTCTCGACGGCTGCCCGCGCTGCGGCTACGCCTACCAGCGCGAAGACGGATACTTTCTCCTCGCCGTCTGGGCGATCAACTACGGCATCGTCGCGGGTCTCGGTACCCTCGTTGGACTGTACCTCCAGTCCCGCTACAACCCCGGCGTCTTCTCCCCCATCTGGCTGTGGCTTTTGCCGATGCCGCTCCTCAGCTTTCTCCTCGCCCGCCACGCCAAGAGCCTGTTTCTCGCCATGGATCATTACTTCGATCCCCACACCGCGCGCAAAAGCGGCCAGCCCGACAAGCGGGCTCCCCGCTGAGGTTGGCTTGACGAATCCTCACCCCGCCCATACCTTCCCTGCAGGAAAATAAACGCATGGCCGAAACCATTCCGCCCCTATCTGTCACGCAGGAAAAGAACGTCCATGTTGTTGAATTCACCAACAGCAAAATCCTGGACGAACAGAACATCAAGGAGATCGGCGATTCGCTGAGCGCCTTGGTCGAAGAGCGCGAAAACCCGCGCATTCTCATCGATTTCGCCAATGTCGATCACCTCTCGTCCGCGGCACTAGGCATGCTGATCAACACCAACAACAAGGTGAAGCAGCGCAACGGCCAGCTCCGCCTCGCCAACATCAAGCCGCAGATCTTCGAGGTCTTTGTCATCACGAAGCTCAACAAGCTGTTCAAAATCACCAACACCCGCACTGAAGCGATGGCGAGTTTCATGTAGGAGCATCACTGCGGGTGGGACCACTCGACCATGCGCTCCAAGGTAGCGAAAAACTCGCCCGACTCGCCTCTGAAGTTCGAGATCCGCTCGGACTACTCCGAGGGCCGGCAGGTCCAGCAGCGCATCCTCGACGATGTCGAAAAAAGCGGCTTCGACAGCGAAAGCACCTTCGCCATCAAGCTGGCTCTCGAAGAAGCCCTCATCAACGCCATCAAGCATGGCAACAAGCTGGACCCCAATAAGAAAGTTCACATTGAAGCCAGGGTGACGCCGCGCCGCGCGGAGATCACCATCGAAGACGAAGGGCCCGGCTTCAACCGCCAGGACGTTCCCGATCCCACCGTCGAAGAAAACATCTGCAAGTGCTCCGGCCGGGGTATTCTGCTCATCGAGTCCTTCATGAACCGCGTCCAGTGGACGCGCGGGGGCCGCAGGGTCAAGATGATCAAGAACAACCAGCCCAAGCGCGCAACCGGTTAGATGTGGCTATAAATCCCATTGCATGTTCATCCCCATCCGCACCGATTCTCCCCTTCGCCGCACCCCCTGGATGAACTGGGTGCTCATCGGTTTGAACCTGCTGGTCTTCATGCTCCAGGCGGTTTACAAGCCGACCAACAACCTGCATCTCAACCCGTCCTACCCCAAGCTCTACAACTTCCTCACCTACGCCTTCCTCCATGCCGACATCGCGCATCTCGTCGGCAACATGCTCTTCCTCTACATCTTCGGCAACAACGTCAACGACAAGCTCGGCAACGGCGCGTTCCTCGCCTTCTACCTCGCCGGCGCCGTCTTCTCCGGCGTCGGCTATTCCTTCGTCGAGCTTAACGCCGGTGGCCGCGCCCACTCGGTCATCGGCGCCAGCGGCGCTGTCGCCGCCGTCACCGGCGCCTACCTCGTCCTCTTCCCGCGCTCCCACATCACCGTCATCTACATGATCTTCTTCATCGGATCCATCGAGATCCCCAGCATGTGGTTCGTGGGCCTGTTCTTCGTCCAGGACCTGCTCTTCAGCGCCCGCGGCGACGGCGTCGCCCACGCCGCACACATCGCCGGAACCGTCTTCGGCTTTATTGTCTGCTTCTCGCTGCTTGCGGGAAATCTCCTGCCGCGCGACCAGTTCGACGTCGTCGCCCTGATGCAGCGCTGGAACCGCCGCCGCCAGTACCGCGACATTGTCGCCCAGGGGTATGACCCCTTCGGCTACGCCCGCGAGCGCGAGCGCCTTCCCGGCCCGCGTGATCCGGTCCAGGAGCAGGCGCAGGAACTCCGCTCGAAGATTTCAGACGCCATCGCCCAGCACAAACTCCCCGATGCCGCCGGGCACTTTCTCGAGCTGAAAAAGCTCGACCCGCAGCAGGTCCTCTCGCGCCAGGCCCAGCTCGACATCGCCAACCAACTCGCCAGCCAGCAGCTGTACAACGAAGCCGCCGACGCTTACGAGTCCTTCCTCCACCACTACAAGAACTTCGAACAAATTGAGCAGGTTGAACTGATGCTCGGCCTGATCTATGCCCGCTACCTCGAAAAGTACGATCTTGCGAAGCAGCACCTCCTCCTCGCCCTGGCGAAGCTCCACGGCCAGCGACAAGTCGAGCTGGCGAAGAACGAGCTCGCGCGCATCGAACCACTCATCGTTGTAAAGTAGTCGGAGTCATTCGTGACGCTCGAACTGGCCGACAAGCATTCAATCGACAATCCCACTGCCGACGATCTTCGCCAGCACTTCCAGGGTTTAACCCGCGGCATCCCCTTCCTCATCCTTTCCCGCGCCGCTCAGGACTACATGCAGGTCGCCCCGCGAGACGGTGCATTCCACATCGAGTACCGCCAGGGTAAGCAGCGGTTCTTCCAGAAGGTCGTCGCAGATGAGGCCCTGGCCTTGCTTGAATCCTTCCGTCACGGCGACACCGACTACCAAACAGACCCTGCGTGGCGCCGCCTGACGGTCTGGAACGATCCCTACCACCCACTGCTTCTCTGGATGCTTGTCCTGATCGTTCTCTGCTCGATCGTCGGCCTGATCATCCGGTTCTATTCCCACTAATCCCGCTCCGGCACTCCAATTGCAGGCTCAGCCGCTGACGGAGGTTCCCTATGCCCGCCCAGTCCCCGCTGACCCTTGCCAGGCAAACCTGGTCCGATTTCTCCGATGACAACGCGTCGCGCCTCGCCGCCGCGTTGGCGTACTACACCATCTTCGCCCTGGCACCGCTCCTGGTCATCGCAGTCGTTGTCATGAGCTTCGTCATGCGCAGCAACGGCGGCGCGAAAGAAAAAGTCGTCCACTACTTCACCTCCACCGCGCAAGGCATCGACCCCAACACCATCCGCACCATGATCGACAAAGCGTCGAGCCATGGCTCAGGGATCATGGCTACCATGATCGCCGCCGTCATCACCCTCGCCGGCGCGTTTGGTTTCTTCTCCAACCTGCAAGGCGCGCTCAACACCGTCTGGGAAGTTAAGCCGCGCCCGGACGTCGGCTTCTTCACCTCGCTCAAAAAGCGCTTTGTCTCCTTCCTCATCGTCGGCGGGATGATGCTCGTCATGCTCGCTTCGCTCGCCGTCACCACCTGGCTCACCGGTTTCGCCGCCAGCATCTTCTCCGGGACGTTCGGCAAAATCTTCGCCTTCGTCCTCGACGTCGTCGGCTCGCTCGTCGTCTACACCGGCATCTTTGCCGTCATCTTCAAGTTCGTCCCCGATGTGAAAATCACCTGGAAACAAGTTGCCGTCGGCGCAGTGCTCACCGCCGTCCTCTTCCTCATCGGGAAGTACCTGCTGTCGATCTATCTGACCAAGGGTAGCTCAACCAGCGTCTTCGGCGCTGCCGGCTCGCTCGCCGCGCTGCTCATCTGGGTGTATTACTCAGGGCATATCGTCCTTTTCGGCGCGGAGTTCACCCAGGTCTACGCCCGCAGCCAGGGCGAAGAGATCGAGCCCGATGAAATCGCGATGCCCCTCAGCACCAACGACCGCGCCCGCCTCGGAAAAACCAAGCCCCGGCAAGGCCTCCCGCACGAAGAATTCGTCGCCGACAACCGCCACGCCCCCGACCTCCCCGCAGCCCGTCTCCCCAAGCGCCTCCCGGCATTCGCATCCGCCCGATCCAGTCGCACCAGCAGCGTCGTCGCGGCAGGAGGCCTCGCCCTCGGCTTCGCCATGGGCGCTGCGGGCTGGCTCAAGAACCGCAAAGACCCGGTGCGCGATGCCAAGCTTCAGTTCACCAAGCTGCGCCTTGACCAGCTCGAACGCCGCCTCTCCAACATCAACCACTTTGAGCGCCGGGTGCACGAATATCAGGTCGACAAGCGCCTCTCCGACACCCATCACCACATCCACAACGCCATCCGCGAACTTCACAAGAACATGTACCGCAGGCCCAAGTCCGACCAAAAACGCTCGTGGAAAGAAATGCTCGTCAGCGCCCTGCACTAGCGCCCACTCGCTTCCCCATACTAAGCCCCAGGATTGCAATCCTGGGGCTTGATCAGCAGAAGCATTCAACGTGCTTGCGACTTCAATGCAAAAAATAACCCTTCTGTATCGCCAGCGCTGCCTCCACCACATCGCTCTGAATCTTTTGAAGAACCTGCGGTATTCCCTGCCGGTTGATCTCTCCGCGCTCCGCAAAATCCAGCTGCGACTTGAGCCTCCCCAGCGTCCGCTCCGCCGGATCCATGGCCCGCGGATCGATCTCCGCCCTGATCGCCGTAATCGAATCAAATGCCTTCGTCACCGCGAACCGGATCGACCGCGGAAACTCCGGCTCCAGAATCAAAAACGTCGCCACCCGGATCGGGTCCATATCCCCGATGTTGTTCCGCCGATACGCTTCGATCGAGCAGCACGACCGCAGAACGCTCATCCAATGGATGTTCTTGATCGGCGTCTCCAGCTTCGGTTCCGCCGCCCGCAGAATCGTAAACTTCACCTCGATAATCCGGCTGGTCACATCGATTCGCTCGAAGTATTTGCCCAACTGTGCAAAATGCCACCGCTGATCGTGCGCCAGCGTCTGATCCGTCAGTCCCTGGAACAACATCGATCCGTAAATCACCTGCCGATAAAAGTCGTCCGGCGCTTCATCGAAGCGCGCCGGCGCATCGTTCAGTGTCCAGTACAGCGTGTTGAGGTTCTCCCACATCTCCGCGCTGATCGTTTCCCGCACGCCCCGCGCATTCTCGCGCGCCTTGGAAATGCACGAGAGCAGGCTGTTGGGATTCTCCGCATTAAACGTCATGTGCTGCGCGACCTTCTGCGCCACCGCCGCCTCGGTGCCGACCCCCTCAGCGCCCACCACGTTTGCCAGATCACCTGATCGCAAAATCGTCAGCACGCTCTGCCACTGCCGCTGCTGAAGGTCCGGCGCCAGTTCCCCCACGTCGATCAGCAGATGCGAGTTCACGTGAAGGATCCGCGCCACGTGCTCGGCACGCTCCATGTACCGGCTCATCCAGTAAATGGAATCCGCATCGCGCGACAGCATCGGCCGCGGCGGCCTACTGTGTGAAAACTTCGTCTGCGTCACCCGTGCGATCGACATCACTACACCTCAGCCAGTGCAGGGGCCTCTTCAACCTTCGCCGCCACTTCATCCTCTTCCAGAACCCAGGTGTCTTTCGATCCGCCCCCCTGCGAGCTGTTCACCACAAGCGATCCCCGCCGCAGCGCTACGCGCGTCAGCCCGCCCGGCATCACGATCGCCTTCTCGCCGTACAAAATGTAAGGCCGCAAATCCACCCGCCGCCCCTCAAACCGGTCCTCGGTCCATGTCGGATGCTGCGAAAGCTGAACCACCGGCTGGGCGATGAAGTTTCGCGGGTCGCTCTTGATCTTCTCGGCAAAATCCCGCCGCTCTTCCGCCGGCGCCTGGTGCCCCATCAACATCCCATACCCGCCTGATTCGTTCGTGCTCTTCACCACGAGCTGATGAAGATTGTCCAGCACATACTTCCGATCCTCATCCCGCGCGCAGATGTACGTCGGCACGTTCGGCAGAATCGGGTCCTGCTTCAAGTAAAACCGGATCATGTCCGGCACATACGGATAAACCGCCTTATCGTCCGCCACGCCCGTCCCCACCGAATTCACCAGCGCCACGTTCCCGCACCGATACGCGTTCATCAGCCCCGCCACCCCCAGCAGCGAATCCGGCCGGAAGCACAGCGGATCCAAAAAGTCGTCATCCACACGCCGATAAATCACGTCCACGCGCCGCAGCCCCGCCGTCGTGCGCATGTAGACGAAGTTGTTCTCCACCGCCAGGTCCTGCCCCTCCACAAGCTCCACACCCATCTGCCGCGCGAGAAAGGAGTGTTCAAAATACGCCGAGTTGTAAATCCCCGGCGACAGCACCACGATCGCCGGATCATCCCCACCGCCGGGCGCAACATGCTTCAGCACGCGCAGCAAATTGAATGGATAATCCTCAATCGCCCGCACGCGATACGCCCCGAACAGCGTGGGAAACACCCGCTTCATCACCGCGCGGTTCTCCAGCACGTAGCTCACGCCTGAAGGCGTCCGTCCGTTATCTTCCAGCACCAGGTACTGCCCCGAAGCGTCGCGAATCAGATCTGTCCCGCAGATATGGATGTAGATATCCTTCGGCACGTTCACGCCGATCATCTCGCGCCGAAACATCTTCGCCCCAAACACCAGCTCCGGCGGAACAATCCCTTCCTTCAGGATCCGCTGCTCGTGATAAACGTCCCGGCAAAACAGGTTCAGCGCCGTAATCCGCTGCGTCAGCCCGCGCTCGATCGCTTCCCACTCGCTCGCCGGTACGATCCGCGGCACAAGGTCGAACGGAAAGATCTTCTCCACGCCCCGCTGATCTGAATAGACCGTGAACGTGATCCCCTGGTTCCTGAACGAAACATCCGCCATCCGCCGCCGGCGCTCAAACGCCCCTGATCCGAGCCGCGTCAACCGCCGGGCGAGCCCCAGGTAATGCCGGCGAGGCGTTCCCCGCTCGTTGAACATCTCGTCGTAAACTGCGGTGACTTGATAGGCGTCAAACATACGGCGGCATACTCCATTCCCGCCGATGATACCGCCATCGCCTCGCAAGGTCACCACACCCTCTCCCGTGAGGCGGGCATCCTGCCCGTGCAGCGTGCCCCCAAACCGATGTAACTGCACCGCCTACTCCCTTGCGTAGCATGGGCGTCCCGCCCATGCATCCCCTGCACACAGCCGCCTCGCATCCCACTTCAAATTTCCGCGCGTCCAACATCCCAATCGCTAAGATACG